>NZ_CP141769.1:2709882-3010981 GCF_035621355.1 Thiobacillus sp. SCUT-2
AGGATCTCGAGGCGGTCGGATTGCGGGAAGAACTGCTTCTCGACCCGCTGCATCGCGGCCAGCCCGACGAGCAGCGCCGCGACCGTCAGGGCGATCACGGTACGCCGATGCGCCAGGCACCAGGTCACCATCGCACGGAAGCGCCGGTAGAACGGCGTCAGGTAGGCCGCATCCTCGTCGGCCACCTGGTGCGCCGGCTTCAGCAGCACATGGCCCAGGTAGGGCGTCACCACGACCGCGACGGCCCACGACGCCAGCAGCGCGATCGTCGTCACGGCAAAGATGGCGAAGGTGTATTCGCCCACCGCCGACTTGGCGAGCGCGATCGGCAGGAACGCGGTCGCGGTCAGCAGCGTGCCGGTCAGCATCGGGAAGGCGGTCGACTGGAAGGCGTAGGTCGCCGCCTCGAAGCGCCCCCAGCCGGATTCGAGCTTGTGCGCGATCATCTCCACCGCGATGATCGCGTCGTCGACCAGGAGGCCGAGCGCGATGATCAGCGCGCCGGTGGAAATGCGGTGCAGGCCGATATCGAACAGCCACATGGCGGTGAACGTGATCGCCAGCACGACCGGGATCGACAGCGTCACCACCAGGCCCGCGCGCCACTTGAGCGCGAGGAAGGTGACCGCCAGCACGATCGCGACCGCCTCGAAGAAGCTTTCCATGAACAGCTTGACCGCGCGGCGGACGATGCTGGGCTGGTCGTGGACCTGCTGGATCTCCACGCCGACCGGCAGCGTCCGCTGCAGGCGCGCCATCGTCGCCGCCACGTCGCGTCCCATCGCGACGACGTCGCCGCCGTCCGCCAGCGACACGCCGAGCAGCACCGCCGGCTCGCCCTGGGAACGGACTTCGGTGGCGGGCGGATCCTCGTAGCGGCGCGTCACCTCGGCGATGTCGCCCAGGCGCAGGGTGCGCGCCCCGACGCGGATCGGCGTTTCGCGCAGCCGCTCGACGTCGGTGTAGCTTCCGCTGATGCGCAGCGGGATCGACAATTGGCCGTTCTCGATCCGGCCATTGGCGACGACGCCGTTCTGCTCCTGCACCGCCTGCGTGATCTGCTGCGGCGTGAGGTCGAGCGTCGCCAGCTTCTGCGCAGGCACTTCGAGGTAGATCTTCTCCGGCACGATGCCGAACAGTTCGACCTTGCCGACGTTGGGCAGGCGCCTCACCTCGCGCTGCGCCTCTTCCGCCGCGCGCCGCAGGTCGGCGCGGCTGAAGCCGTCGCCGGTGAAGGCGTAGATCGAACCGAAGGTGTCGCCGAACTCGTCGTTGAAAAACGGGCCTTCCACGCCGGCCGGCAATTCCCCCTTGAGATCGCCGATCTTCTTGCGCACGCGGTACCACGCATCGGCCACGTCGCGCCCGCGCACGGTTTCCTTGAGCGTCACGAAGAGCGCGGTTTCGCCGGCCTTGGCGTAGCTCTGCACGAAGTCGAGTTCGGGCATCTCCTGCAGGCGCTTCTCGATGCGCTCGGTCAGCTGCTCCGACACTTCCTGCGCCGTCGCGCCGGGCCACCGCGCCTGGACCAGCATCGTCTTGAAGGTGAACGGCGGATCCTCGGCCTGGCCCAGATGGAAGTAGGCGCGCACGCCGACCAGCAGGATCAGCACGATGAAGAAGCGCACCAGCGCCGGGTGCTCGATCGCCCAGCGCGACAGGTTCCCGCGCCCGGGGACGAAGGGCGGGCCGGCGCTCATGAACGCTCGGGCGCGACCAGACGCACCTCCTGCCCGGGCGCGATCTTGTGGACTCCCGCCGTCACCACCCACTCACCCGCGGCCAGTCCCGAGACGATGACCGCGCGCGTGCCGTCGAGCCCGCCGATCTGCACGCTGCGCGCCGCGACCTTGTGCGTCCGCGGGTCGACCACCCAGACCTGCGGCTTGCCGTCGACCCGGAACAGCGCCGTCTGGGCGACCGACAGGCGGGGCGCTGCCGCCGTGCCGATTTCGACCGTGGCCGTCATGCCCAGCTTCACGTCGGCATCGGGATCGAGCAGGCTCACGCGCGCGCTGTAGGTGCGGGTCGCCGGGTCGGCCATCGGCGACACCTCGCGCAGCCGCCCGGCATACGCCTTCTGCGGCGCCGCCCACAGCCGGATGCGCGGCGCACGTTCCGCGCGCAAGGCCTGCAGGGCATTTTCCGGAACGTCGATGCGCACCTCGCGCTCGCCGCGCTGCGCCACTCGCGCGACCGGCTGCCCGGCCGCCACGACCTGCCCCGCCTCGAATGCCACCGCCGTCACCACGCCGGCATGCGGTGCCGCCAGCCGCGTGTATGCCTGCTGGTTGTCCTGGCGCGCGGCCTCGGCGCGCAGCGCGCGCACCCGCGCGGCGGCCGCATCGGCCGTGGCGCGGCGACGATCGAGTTCGGCGGCGGAAATGAAGTTGCGCGCATGCAGTTCGGCAAAGCGCTGCAGGTCCTGCTGCGCCAGCCTGGCGTCCGTCTCGGCGGCCGCCAGCTGCGCACGCGCGGCGCGCGCCGCGAGCGCGTAATCCTGCGGATCGAGCGTGGCGATGAGCTGTCCGGCCCGGACTTCGCTGCCCACCTCGACCGCGCGGGTCCGGACCCGCCCGCCGACGCGGAACGCGAGGTCGGTCTCGTAGCGCGCGCGCACCTCCCCCGCGTAACGGCTGCCCTGCACGGCCGCCTCCACACCCACCCGCTCGGCGCGGACCGGCCGGATGTCGGGCGGCGGCGCCTGCGGCGCGTCACGCCCGCAGCTGGCCAGAACGAGCACGAGGAGGGTCGGCAGGAATCGGGGGCGCATCGGCAGATTATCGCCCAAGGACGCCGATTCCGGCCGCATCGGTCGCCGGCCCGGCGCCCGGCTGGCCCCCGCGGCCGTGGCAGGGGTATCATGCGCGACGCATCCTGGCTGCAACCGGATCGACCTCGGCCATGCGGGCGTCACGCCCGGCCACGCTTTTTCACCCCCCAACGCCTGGAGCACCCCATGCCTGCCTCGCCCCCTCCCCTTACCGAAGCCGCGTTGCTGAAAATGCCTGCCTCCGCCTACATGAACGCGGACCAGCTCGCCTTCTTCCGCCGCCGCCTCGAAGCGCTGCGCGACGAGATGCTGAGCAATGCCGCCGAGACCGGCGTGCATCTCAAGGAAAACGAGACCTTCGCCGACCCCAACGACCGCGCCACGGTCGAAGAGGAACACATGCTCGAGCAGCGCGTGCGCGACCGCGAACGCAAGCTGCTGAAGAAGATCTCTTCCGCGATCGCGCGCATCGACTCGGGCGAATACGGCTGGTGCCTCGAGACCGGCGACCCCATCGGCCTGCCGCGCCTGCTGGCCCGGCCCACGGCGGAATACTCGATCGAGGCGCAGGAGCGCCACGAGAAGCAGGAAAAGCTGCACGCCTGAGCCGCACCATCGCAGGCAACCGCACCGAAGACTTCCCTCGCGCGCCTGATGCACGACAATCCGCTTCCCGTCACGCTGCTGACCGGTTTTGGTTCCGGCCGCCGCTGCGCGGCTTCACGTCGGCCTTGCCGACACGAGCCTGCACCGAAACCTGCCGCCACGCCTTCGCAACGCCCCGCGCAATGGTGACCTCCGATTCTCCGCTCCCCGTCACGCTGCTGACCGGTTTTGGTTCCGGCCGCCGCTGCGCGGCTTCACGTCGGCCTTGCCGACATGAGCCTGCACCGAAACCTGCCGCCACGCCTTCGCAACGCCCCGCGCAATGGTGACATCCGATTCCCCGCTCCCCGTCACGCTGCTGACCGGTTTTCTCGGCAGCGGCAAGACCACGGTGCTGAACCACCTGGTGCGCACGCTGCCGCGCACGGCGATCCTGATGAACGAGTTCGGCGAAGTCGCGCTCGATCATCAGCTGCTGCAGAAGATGGAGGGGCCGATGGCGCTGCTGTCGGGCGGCTGCGTGTGCTGCACGATTTCGGGCAGCCTGTCGCCGACGCTGAAGAACCTCTGGATGGCGCGCCAGAAGGGCGACATTCCGGCGTTCGAACGCGTCATTATCGAGACCACCGGGATCGCCGATCCGGCACCCGTACTCGACAACCTGCTGCACGACAACTGGGTGCGCGCGCGCTTCCGCCTTGACGGCGTGGTGACGACGGTCGACGCCGTCTTCGGCATGGGCCAGCTCGACGCGCACTTCGAGGCGGTCAAGCAGGTCGCGGTCGCCGACCGGCTGCTGCTGACCAAGACGGACATCGCCACGGCCGAAGCCGTCGCCGCGCTGCAGGAACGGCTCGCTGCGCTCAACCCGGCCGCCGACATCGTGACCGTGACGCACGGCGAGCTCGACCCGGCCGCGGTCCAGAACCTGGGATTATGGAATGCCGAAACGCGGACGCTCGAGGCTGCCCGCTGGCTCAAGCCGCAGCGTTATCGGCCGGCCAGCGCGGGGCCGCTGGGCGGAGCGCCCCACCACGACCGCCGCATCCAGGCGTTTTCGGTGACGATCGACGATCCGCTCGACCGCTACGGGCTGCAGTCGGCCCTGTCCATGCTGCTGTCCTTCCGTGCCGAGAACCTGCTGCGCTTCAAGGCCATCGTCAACCTGCGGGGCGAGCCGCAGCCGGTCGTGCTGCACGGCGTGCAGCACGTGCTCTACCCGGAAGCGCGGCTCGACGCCTGGCCCGATGACGACCATCGCAGCCGCTTCGTCTTCATCGTGCGCGACCTCGAGCCGGCCTTCGTCGCCAAGCTGCTCGCCGATTTCTCCGGCGCCGCGGGCCTCCGTGCCGACGACAGCATGAGGCACGCGCCATGAACCTCGCGCAGCGCTTCCTGATCGGCGCGATTCGCGTCTACCAGCTCGCGCTCTCGCCCTGGCTCGGCCGGCAGTGCCGCTTCCTGCCGACCTGCTCGGAATACGGCAAGGAGGCGATCGAAAAGCACGGCGCCCTCAAGGGAAGCTGGCTCGCCGCGAAGCGCATCGGCCGCTGCCGCCCCGGCTGCGCCCACGGCCACGACCCGGTGCCGCCGGTCGACCCGCCGCGGCGTTAAAATGCCGTTCATGCCGTCGCGCCGCCTGCTTTCCTGGCTCTTCGCCCTGACCCTGCTGTTCGGTCAGGCGGCGGCGTTCGCCCATGCGCTGACGCACCTGCGCCCGCACGATGCCGGCCTTCCCGACAAGGTGTGCGAAGTCTGCGTCGCCCATGCCCAGCTCGGCGCCGCGCTGCCGCCCAGCCCGGTCGTCGTGGCGACCGCGCCGATCATCCCCGTCTACACGCCGGGCGCAACGCCCGCCTGGGCCGACCTCGCCCCCCGTCCCGCCTGCGCCCGCGCGCCGCCCGCTCCGCTCGACGCCTGAGTTGCCCGCCACCGCGCCTTTGGCGCGCGCGGGCGTCTGCCTCACGTTTGACGGAGTCAACCATGTTACGTCCCGCTCTCCTGGCGGCCGCGCTTGCGGCCGCCTTTCCGGCGCACGCCGATGACCAGGCCGACCTCGCCGCGCTGCGCGCCGAGGTCCAGGCCATGAAGACCGGCTACGAAGCACGCATCCAGGCCCTCGAGGCGCGGCTTGCGAAAGCCGAGGCCGCTGCGGCAGCGCCGAGCGCGGCCCCGGCAGCAAGCGCTGCGCCCGTGGAAGCGGCCAGCTCGGCGCCGGCCAATCCCGGCGCCTTCAACCCCGCGATCTCGCTCATCCTGCAGGGCGGCTACGCCAACCTGAAGGACATCCCCGCTCGCCAGATCGCCGGCTTCCTGACGAACGACGCCGCTTCCACGCCGGCGCGCGGCTTCTCGGTCGACGACAGCGAACTCGTGCTGGCCTCCAACATCGATCCGTATTTCCGCGGCTATTTCAACGCCACGCTGAACGACGGCAGCGTCGGCGTCGAGGAGGCGTGGTTCCAGACCATCGCGCTGGGACATGGCCTGACCGTCAAGGGCGGGCGCTTCCGTTCCGGCATCGGCTACCAGAACGAGCAGCATCCGCACGCGTGGGATTTCGCCACCAACAACCTGATGTACCAGACGCTGTTCGGTGAAGGCTATGGCAACGACGGCTTGCAGCTACGCTGGGTCGCGCCGACCGACCTGTTCACCGAGCTTGGGGCCGAGATCGGCCGCGGCGCCCAGTTCCCCGGCACCGACCGCAACCGGAACGGCGCGGGCAGCTACGCGCTCTACGGCCACATCGGTGGCGACGTCGGCGAGTCGAACAGCTGGCGCGGCGGCGTCTCCTACCTGTCGACGCGCGCCGACGCGCGCACGGGCACGCTGACCGACAGCAACGGCACCCTTGTCGACACCGCCTTCAGCGGCGACAGCAGGACCTGGATGGCGGATTTCGTCTGGAAGTGGGCGCCGCTGGGCAATCCGACGGTCCGCAATTTCAAGTTCGCGGCCGAGCTGTTCCGCCGCGAGGAAAGCGGCGGCCTCAGCTGCAGCGGCGGCTTGCTTTGCACCGGAAGTGCGGGAGCGTACCAGGCCACGCAATACGGCGGCTACGCGCAGGCGGCCTACCAGTTCATGCCGCGCTGGCGCGTCGGCTATCGCTACGACGTGCTCGACCCCGGCTCGCGCGAGTACGGCCTCAACGACACCGCCCTGCCGCGCACCGACTACCGCCCGACCCGGCATTCGCTGATGGTCGACTATTCGCCGTCCGAGTTCTCGCGCCTGCGCCTGCAGGTCACGCAGGACCGCGCGAACGTCGGCCAGGACGAGAACCAGTGGTACCTGCGATACATCTACAGCCTCGGCACGCACGGCGCGCACACGTTCTAAGGAGACCCCGATGAAGCCTTTCCGCCTGTTCTCCTTCCTCTTCGCGGCGTGGCCTGTCTTTGCCCATGCCGCCCTCAACGTCTTCGCCTGCGAGCCCGAGTGGGGCGCGCTCGCCACCGAACTCGGCGGCGACGCGGTCAAGGTCTACACCGCCACCACGGCGATGCAGGACCCCCACCACATCGAGGCACGCCCCAGCCTGATCGCCCAGATGCGGCGCGCCAACCTCGCCGTGTGCACCGGCGCCGAACTCGAGATCGGCTGGCTGCCAGTGCTGCTGCAGCAGTCCGGCAACGCTGCGATCCAGCCCGGCCAGCCCGGCTACTTCGAGGCAGCGCGCCAGGTCGCGCTGCTGGAGAAGCCGATGGTGCTCGATCGCGCCCAGGGCGACATCCACGCCGCGGGCAATCCGCACGTCCAGACCGACCCGCGCAACATCGCGCGCGTGGCGCAGGCGCTCGCCGCCCGCATGGCCGAACTCGATCCCGCCCGCGCGGCGCTCTACCGCGCCCGGCTCGCCGGGTTCAACACGCGCTGGAACGCCGCGATCGCGCGCTGGCAGGCCGAGGCCGCACCCTTGCGCGGCATGCCCATCGCGGTGCAGCACCTGGGCTTTCCCTACCTCGAGAACTGGCTGGGGCTGAAGCAGGTCGCGGTGCTGGAGCCGAAGCCGGGGGTGGCGCCGTCGGTCGGCCAGCTCGCCGACGTCGCGGCGCGGCTCAAGGCGACGCCGGCGCGCGCCGTGATCCGCGCCGCCTACCAGGACCCGCGTCCATCGGAATGGCTGGCCGCGCATGCCGGCATCCCGGCGATCGCGCTGCCCTTCACCGTCGGCGGCTCGGCGCGCGCCGGCGACCTGTTCGGGCTGTTCGACGACACGGTCGACCAGTTACTGAGGGCCGCCCGATGAACTGGGCCGCGCTCGACCCCGGCCTGCTCGGCTGGCCGTTCGCCGCCGGCCTGCTGGTCCTCGCCACCCACGTCCCGCTGGGGCGGCGGGTGCTGGCGCGCGGGATCATCTTTCTCGACCTCGCCATCGCGCAGATCGCCGTCCTCGGCGTGATCGCGGCGCACGCCCTCGGCTGGGAAACCCAGGGCTGGCAGACCCAGCTCGCGGCGGCGGCCGCGGCGCTGGCGGGCGCGGCCTTCCTCGCGCGCTGCGAGGAACGCTGGCCCGAGATCCAGGAAGCGCTGATCGGCTCGTCGTTCGCGGTCGCCGCGAGCCTCGCCGTACTGCTGCTCGCGGGCGATCCCCAAGGCGGCGAGCACCTCAACGCGCTGCTGGCAGGGCAGATCCTCTGGGTCGGGCCGCCGCAGCTGGCGCAGATCGCGGCCGTCTACGCGCTCCTGCTCGGCTTCTGGCGGCTGCGCGGCGAACGCCTCGGCCGGCTCGGCTTCTACCTGATCTTCGCGCTCGCCATCACCGCCTCGGTGCAGCTCGTCGGCGTCTACCTGGTGTTCGCCAGCCTGATCCTGCCGGCGCTGGCGGTGCGCGGACGGCCGCCCCGCGCGGGCCTCGTGGCCGGGTGGAGCATCGGCGCCCTCGCCTACGCAGCCGGCCTGACGGCGTCCGCCCTGCTGGACTGGCCGGCCGG
This sequence comes from Thiobacillus sp. SCUT-2, assembly GCF_035621355.1. NCBI lineage: Bacteria > Pseudomonadati > Pseudomonadota > Betaproteobacteria > Nitrosomonadales > Thiobacillaceae > Thiobacillus > Thiobacillus sedimenti. The sequence goes on from NZ_CP141769.1 coordinate 2,718,199, forward strand.
CCCCGCGATCGTCATCGCGCTCGCCGCGCTCGCGCTCGCGGGCGGCCGCTTATTGCGGTTGCCGCAGCGGGGCGACAGCGCTAGTATCCCCACTGATTCCGTCAACCGCACGCACATCCGTGGCTCTTCCGTTTTTCAAAAAAGGCAAGGATAAACCCGCGGCGCCGGCCCGCCAGCCCGCACCCGCGCCTGCCACCGCGTCGCCGCCCACCGAAACGCTGCTCACGATGGACATGAGCGCGAGCGGCATCGTGGTGGAGGAGTCCAGCGGCGGCCCGCAGTCGCCGGTCGACGAAGCGGCAATCCTCTACGCCAGCGGCCAGGCCGAGATGGCCGAGCGCATGCTCCGGGACATGCTGGGCGGCGGCGACCGGCGCGCCTGGCACATGCTGTTCGACCTCTACAGCATCCAGAACCGCGAGAAGGACTTCGAGCAGCTGGCCCTCGACTACGCCATGCGCTTCGAGACCTCGCCCCCCGTCTGGCAGAAACTCGGAGGCAACGCCGCCTCCGCCAAGCCGGCGCAGGCGGCCACCCTGGAACTGCCGGGCCTGCTCGACAAGAACGCGACCGCCGCGCTGCGCGAGGGCATCGCCGCGACCGACAAGAAGGCCGTACTGCGGATCGATTTTTCCCGCATCGAGATGGTCGACGAAGCCGGCGCCGACGAGTGCGCGACCATTCTCGGCGCCGCGCGCAAGGCCAAGCGCAAGCTGCAGGTCAGCGGCGTCGACCGCCTGACCGCGCTGCTGCAGGATCTGACCCGTGCGACCCACAGCCGCGCCCCGCACTGGCTGCTGCTGCTCGAGCTTTACCAGACGCTCGGACGGCAGGAAAACTTCGAGGACCTGGCGGTCGACTACGCGGTGCGCTTCGAGGTCTCGCCGCCGTCCTGGACCGAGGTCCAGGCGGCCGAAGTGGTGCAAACCAAGCCCGCCGAGCCCGCCGACGATGCGCTGCGCCTTTCCGGCGAAATCACGCCCGCCAACGACAGCGCGCTGCAGCAGTTCGGCGGCTACGCCGCCACGCACGCCGAGGTGCTGGTCGACCTGAGCCAGGTGACCCGAGTCGACTACGGCAGCGTCAGCCAGTTCATCAGCGTGCTGATGCAGTGCCTGGGCAGCGGCAAGAGCATCACGCTGCGCGGCCACAACGCGCTGATCCACGAACTTTTCCGCGTCATGGGCATCGATCAGCTCGCGCAGCTGGTTCCGCGGCACCCCGCCTGACGGCGCGCCGGACCCCGACCGGCCCCTCCGACCGATCCCACCCTCCCGGCCCCGCAGCGGCGCCCGAGCAAGACATCCCCAGACGTTCCCCCATCCCAAGGACCTTCCCGCACATGGAACAATATCGCGGCACCACCATTCTTTCCGTCCGCCGGGGCAGCGAAGTCGCCCTCGGCGGCGACGGCCAGGTCACCCTCGGCAACATCGTCATCAAGTCCACCGCGCGCAAGGTCCGCCGCCTCTACCAGGAAAAGGTGCTGGCCGGCTTCGCCGGCGGCACGGCCGACGCCTTCACCCTGTTCGAGCGCTTCGAGGCCAAGCTCGACAAGCATTCCGGGCACCTCATGCGCAGCGCCGTCGAACTCGCCAAGGACTGGCGCACGGACCGCATGCTGCGCCGGCTCGAGGCCATGCTGGCGGTGGCCGACCGCGAGCACTCGCTCATCATCACCGGCAACGGCGACGTGCTGGAACCCGAGCTCGGCATCGCCGCCATCGGCTCCGGCGGCGCCTTCGCCCAGTCGGCCGCACGCGCGCTGCTGGAGAACACCGACCTGCCCCCGCTTGAAATCGTGAAAAAGAGCCTCACCATTGCGGGAGACATCTGCATCTATTCGAACCAGAACCACGTGATCGAAACCCTGTGAGCGGCCCCCTCCGCTCACCGCCTGCCGCTTACCGCTCGCCCGTCATGACCCCCAAAGAAATCGTCCACGAACTCGACAAGCACATCGTCGGCCAGGCGGCCGCCAAGCGCGCGGTCGCCGTCGCGCTGCGCAACCGCTGGCGGCGCCAGCAGGTCGGCGAGCCGCTGCGCCAGGAAATCACGCCGAAGAACATCCTCATGATCGGCCCGACCGGCGTCGGCAAGACCGAAATCGCCCGCCGCCTGGCACGGCTCGCCAACGCGCCCTTCATCAAGATCGAGGCGACCAAGTTCACCGAGGTCGGCTACGTCGGCCGCGACGTCGACACCATCATCCGCGACCTGATGGAGACCGCGATCAAGGATCTGCGCGCGCAGGCCACGCAGAAGGTGAAATTCCGCGCCGAGGAAGCGGCCGAGGAGCGCATCCTCGACGCGCTGCTGCCGCCGCCGCGCAGCGTCGGCTTCGGCGAGCCCGAGCCCCCGCGCGAGGACGGCACGGCGCGCCAGCGCTTCCGCAAGATGCTGCGCGAGGGCCAGCTCGACGACAAGGAAATCGAGGTCGATCTCGCCGCGGTCAGCCCCAGCATGGAAATCTTCACCCCGCCGGGCATGGAAGACCTGTCGCAGCAGCTGCAGGGCATGTTCCAGAATCTCGGCCAGAGCCGCCGCCAGCACCGCAAGCTGAAAGTGCGCGAGGCGATGAAGCTCCTGACCGAAGAGGAAGCGGGACGCCTGATCAACGACGAGGAAACCAAGCAGCAGGCGCTCGACGCCGTCGAGCAGAACGGCATCGTGTTCCTCGACGAGATCGACAAGATCGCCACCCGCAGCGACGCCCACGGCAGCGACGTTTCGCGCCAGGGCGTGCAGCGCGACCTCTTGCCGTTGATCGAAGGCACCACCGTGTCGACCAAGTACGGCATGGTGAAGACCGACCACATCCTGTTCATCGCCAGCGGCGCCTTCCATCTGTCGAAGCCGTCCGACCTGATCCCCGAACTGCAGGGCCGGCTGCCGATTCGCGTCGAGCTGCAGGCGCTGTCGGTGGAGGACTTCGAGCGCATCCTCACCGCCACCGACGCCTGCCTCACGCGCCAGTACGAGGCGCTCCTGGCGACCGAAGGCGTCACGCTCCGATTCACCGACGACGGCATCCGCCGCATCGCCGAGATCGCCTTCGAGGTCAACGAGCGCACCGAGAACATCGGCGCGCGCCGCCTGCACACCGTGATGGAAAAGCTGCTCGAGGACATCTCCTTCGACGCCGGCAGCGTCACCGGCGAATACGTGGTCGACGCCGACGCCGTCACCAGCCGCCTGGCCGCACTCGCTGCCCGCGAGGACCTCGCCCGCTACGTCCTCTAAACCACTCACCGCTCACCGCTCACCGCTCACGCAACGCATGAAACCCGAAACCAACCAGCCCCTCGAAACCCGCGGCAAGTTTCTTTCGACCCTCCTGTTCGGCAGCCGCTGGCTGCAGGTCCCGCTCTATCTCGGGCTGATCGCGGCCCAGCTCGTCTACGTCGTGCATTTCATGGTCGAGCTCGAGCATCTCATCGTCGGCACGCTCACCCTCACCGAAGAGAAGATCATGCTCATCGTGCTGGGCCTGATCGACGTGGTGATGATCTCCAACCTGCTCATCATGGTCATCGTCGGCGGCTATGAGACCTTCGTCTCGCGCCTCAATCTCGAAGGCCATCCCGACGAGCCGGAGTGGCTGTCGCACGTCAACGCCAACGTGCTGAAGGTCAAGCTCGCCACCGCGATCATCGGCATCTCGTCGATCCACCTGCTCAAGACCTTCATCAACGCGCCCAACCTCGAGGACAAGGTCATGCTGTGGCAGACCGTGATCCATCTGGCCTTCATCCTGTCGGCGGTCTCGATCGCCTACATCGACCGGTTGATGCCGCAAAGCGTGCGCCATTGATCGCGCCCGGGAAGCGACTTCCGGCCGCCGCACACGGCCACTAATGCCGCCATCGACATAACTTATTTGGCGGGTTGCGGCCGGAGGCGGAAAATCACCCGGTTTGTTTGATCAAATTGACCGGGAGACACGAATGGCCACGCGCGACACCCTCACCCCCAAAGAAGCCCAGTGCAGCAGCGGCGCCGATTACGCGGCGCTGGCGCTGGAGGCGCTGCAGGAACCCGCCGACGCCGCCTACGCCAAGGAACTGATGGACCGCGTGGCGGACGACTGCCAGTTCACCAAGGACCTCGCCGCCTGCGCCATCGTCTACAAGGCGCTGGGCGAGCAGGGCCGCGCCGAGGAACTGCTGCAGACGGCCGAGGACTACTGCATGAGCGGCGAGGAGCAGATCGCGCTGGCGGAGGCCAAGTTCAAGGTGCTGGGCGACAAGGCGGCGGCGGTCGGCGCGTACGAGAAGGCGCTGAAGGAAACCGGCAACCTCGACCCGCTGATCGACCTGGCGAAGAACGTGATGAGCGTGATCGCCGACAGCGCCTTCGCGAAGAAGGTGCTGGAAAAGGCCGAGGCGAAGATCTCGCGCGCGGTGGAATACGGCAAGCTCGCCGCGGCGGCCGCCGAGCACGTGCTCGACAAGGACTACGCGGCAGCGATCTTCAGCAAGGCGGGCGAGAAGCTCTCCAGCGTGCCGGATCTGCTGTCGCTGGCGAGCGAGGTCACGAAGACGCTCGGCGACCCTGCCAAGGCCAAGGCGCTGTATGAGCGCGCGCTGGCCGGCGCCACCGACTTCACCGCCGCCAAGACGCTGATCGAGTCGGCCCGGCAGGCGGGCGACGCGGCGTTCATGCAGGCCGCACTGAAGAAGGCGGGCGATCTCGCCAGCGCCACCGGCGAATACATCGAGCTCGCCGAAGGCCTGGCCAGCGTGGGCGACAAGCCCGCCGCAGCCGCGCTGCTCGACAAGGCGGAAGACGCGGTGGCGGGGCTCGACGAAATGCAGAAGCTGGTCGCCGCGGTGGAAACCCACCTCGCCGACGACGCCGAGCGCCTGGCCCGCGTCAAGGCCAAGCTCGAAAAGCGCCAGGCCAACCATGCGCGCTACCTCGAATTCCAGCAGCTCGAAAAGGACGCCACCAGCGTCAAGCAGTTGCTCGCGCTGGCGGAACGCGTGCGCGTCGAGCTGGAGGATCCCTTCTATGCCGCCAAGCTGATCGAATCGGCGGAAAAGCTGCTCGACGGGACCGGCTATCAGTTTTCCCGCTACAAGCCCATCCTGCTCGCGGTGGACAAGAACCTCGACGACACGGCCTGGCTCGGCCGGCTGCTCGACCGCGCTTCGGAAAATGCCGCCGACTTCATCGCCTTCAAGGATCTGGTCGTCACGGCCGCCCACCTGCATCACCGCGAGCTCGGCGTCGCCAGGGCGCGGGCCTACCTCGCCGCGCGTGAGGCGGCGCTGGCCGGGGACGCCCGTGCCACCGTGTACGACCTCGCCAAGCTTGCCGAGGCCAGCTTTGCCGCCACCCAGGACGCCACGGAGGCGGGGCGCCTGCTGGAAGCCGCACGGGCCCAGGCCAAGGACCACTTCGCGCTGACGCACATCGCCCGCCTGTATGCCGCGATGGGCAACGGCACCCGCGCCGACGAACTGTATGCCGAGGCGGCGGCCGCCTGCCCGAACGGCGACGCATGCATCCAGTTCATCGATCGCCTGAAGGGCTTTGCCCTGCCGGCCGCAGCCTTGAAGAAGTGGTATGCCGCGTGCGGCGCGCATCTCAGCAGCCCGGCGGACAAGCTGCGCTGGGCCGAAGGCATCGCCGACGCCCTCAACGACAAGGCCTGGGCAGCCGAGGTGTACGGCCAGCTCGCCGGGCAGTTCGCGGGCGATGCGCGCTTCGAGCTCAGCCGCCATTCGCACGCGGACCTCAGCTATTTCGGCGCCCAGCGCCGCCATTGATCGGTTCGGGCGCGCGCAGCGCCCGTTCGCCCCCTCTGCCGCACGCAGCGGAGGGTCGGGGAGACGGATGTCGCTTCCTCGAAATATCCCCAGAAACAGCCCGGTTGTCCGGGCTGTTTTTATTTGTACACTCTAGATAAAGCTGTTCCCCAGGAGTGTCCCATGGTCGAAAACCTGTCTGCTCTCATCGACACGGTTCAGAAGAACTGCATGATCGCCGATGCACGCCACGCACGCGACATGACGATGTGCACCTTCCTGCTGGAGATGCGCGAGTATTACCGGTGGGAAATGGAAATTCCCTACGGGGCCCGCTTGCCCAAGGACGAGCTCGGCGACTGGCTGAACGCGCGCGAAAGCCTGTGGGATACCGTCGAGGAGGAAGAGTTTGCCCGGCTGCCGCTCACCGCTGACGGCATCGATCCGTTCGAGGCCGACGACATCAACCGCGCGCTCGTGCCCCAGGGCCTCGTCTACAGCAGCGGGCTCGGGCGCTTCCGCAAGCCGCACTTCGTCCTCGCCGAGCTCAAGCGCGCCGAGGTGCGCGAGGGCGTGCAGGTGCTGGTGGCCGGATGCGAATACGCGCGCGACCTGATCGCGCCGCCCGCGGCGATGCGTGACGGCGCGATCTTCCTGCGCATGGACGCGGTGCGGCGCCTGCTGTGGAACAAGTACGAGGAATGGCAGTGGAAGGAAAAGGACACGGCGCTCGGCCGCGCGTTCGCCCACTACGATTTCGAGCGCGACATCGAGCGCGGCCTCGATCGCATGGCCGATGCCGAAAGCGAGGCGATGATCCTCCACGAGATCGGCGAGGCGCGCGCCGAATCGCTGCTGGGGGACGGCTGGAACGCGATGCTCGGCCAGTTGACCTCCAAGCATGCCGAACTGCTGGTGCGCGCGGTGCGCGACCATCTGGCCGACTGCCTGGTCACGCTGCCGACCCTGCTCGAGCGCGAGGCGGTCGGATCGCTGCATTTCTACCTGGCGAACCTGTCCGGGCTGCGACGCGCCCTCTTTCCGGCGCTGCCGCAGGCCTACGAGGCGTGGCTCGACAGCTGCGACACCGGCCGCCTCGCCACGCTCGTCCGGACGGCGGAGGGCCATTGGCTCGATGTCGCGCGGATGCTGGCGTCCACCTACCACCGCGACCCGGCACGCGGCGACGCTCAGCTCAATGCGCTGGCCGGAGGCGATCTCGCCAGCCTCCGGCTCTAGGCAAAAAAAACGGGCGGTGTCACCCGCCCGTCGCTTGCTCGCCGGAACGCCCTTCAGGCCGGCAGACTGGCTTCCTGCCCAAGCTGCTCGGCGATGGCGTCGAGCAGCTGCTGTTCCTGATAGGGCTTGCCCAGATACACGTTGACGCCGATTTCCATCGCGTGATTGCGGTGCTTGTCCGCCGTCCGCGACGTGATCATGATGATCGGGACCGCCTTCATGCGGGGGTCGCCGCGCATCACGCGCGCCAGTTCGAAGCCGTCCATGCGCGGCATCTCGACGTCGAGCAGCACGACATCCGGAATCAGGTCGTGCATCTTTTCCAGGGCGTCGACACCGTCCTTGGCGCTGTCGACACGGAAGCCCTCGCGGGTGAGCAGGCGGGTCGTGATCTTGCGCACGGTGAGCGAATCGTCGACGACGAGGACGAGCGGCGGCTGCAGCGCTGCGCTCACCTCCACCGTCTCGGCCGGGGCCGCACGTTCCACGACGTTGCGCGGCATGCTGGCCCAGCGCAGGGCGAGCGGAACCGGGTTGAGGATGAGGATGACGCGCCCGTCGCCGCGCACCGTCGCACCGGCGACACCGGTGATCCGGGCCATCTGGGGGCCGATGTTCTTGACCACGATTTCGCGCGTGCCTTCGATCGTGTCGAGCAGCACCGCGGCATGGCTGGAGCCGCTTTGCAGCAGCACCACCGGGTTGTAGCGCTGCACTTCGTGGACCGCCTCGGCATCCCCCAGCAGATGGGGCAGATAGGACAGCGGGTAGCGGGTGCCGCGCCAGCTGAGTTCGCCGGCCGCCATCGCCTGTTCGAGCTCGTGCGGTTTCAGTTCGAGCACCTGCTGGACCAGCGGGGCCGGCAGCGCGTAGTCGTGCTTGGCGGCCTGGATCATCACGGCCTGCGTCATCGCCAGCGTCAGGGGCAGGTAGATGTTGAAGGTCGTGCCGGCCCCCGGCGTCGACGTCAGGTCGATGCGGCCGCCCAGCGCCGAGATCTCGCTCTTCACCACGTCCATGCCGACGCCGCGGCCCGCGACCTGGCTGACGGCCTCGGCGGTCGAGAAGCCGGCTGCGAAGATCATCTGTCCCAGCAGCGTTTCGGTCGGCTCGACGCCCGGCAGCAGGAGGCCGTTGGCCTCGGCCTTCTCGCGGATGCGCGCATAGTTGAGGCCGCCGCCGTCATCCTTCACGGTGATCAGCATCTCGTTGCCGGTCTGGCGCGCCGACAGCACGATTTCGCCGAACTCGGCCTTGCCCGCGGCGCGGCGCGCTTCCGGCGTTTCGATGCCGTGCGCCAGCGCGTTGCGCAACAGGTGCTCGATCGGGGCCGTGACCTTCTCCAGCACGGAACGGTCGATTTCGAGGTCGCCGCCCTGGATGTCGAGCTGGGCGCGCTTGCCGACGTCGCGCGCCGTCTGGCGCACGGTGCGATAGAGCCGCTCGGCGACGGAGTACAGCGGCACCATGCGTACCCGCAGCAGGTCCTGCTGCAGCTCGCGGTTGAGGCGGGTCTGCTGGATCAGCGCCGCATCGGCTTCGCCGAGTCGGGCCATCAGGATGTGCTGCACCGTCGAGATGTCGTTGACGCTCTCGGCGAGGAAGCGCGTGACCTCCTGGAAGCGGGTGAAGCGGTCGAATTCGAGCGGGTCGAATTGCTCGGCGGCGCCCTGCGTCTGGAAGGTGGCCTGCATCTGCGACTCGGCCTGGATCTCCACCTCGCGGATGTGGGCACGCAGGCGCACCAGCGCTTCCGACAGTTCGCTGACGTGGCGCTTGAAGGCGAAGACCTCGCTTTCGATGCGCGAGCGTGCGATCGCCACTTCGCCCGCCTGGTTCACCATGCGGTCGATCCAGTCGGCGCGCACCCGCAGGGTGAGGGCATTGCTGTCGCGCGCGACCGGCTGCGCCGGCGCTAGCGGATCGGTCGCCGGAGCCGCCGTTGCGGCCGCCGGGCCGGCCTGGGCAAGCACCGGCTCGACCGGCGCCTCCAGCGGCGCCGGGGCCTCTTCGATCGCCGGCGCGAGATCGCCCTGCTTCAGGCGCTCGACGGCGTCCGCCAGGCGGTCGAGTTGCGCCTCCAGGGTGTCGAACACCTCCGCTCCGGCGTTCAGCTGGCCCTCGATGACCGCGATCACGCGCGACTCCATGACGTGCGTCAACTCGCCCAGCCGCATGGCGCCGACCATCCGTGCGCTGCCCTTGATGGTGTGCAGGTTGCGGCGCAGCGCATCGCGCGGCTTGGCGTCGGCGGGGGCATCCTTCCACGCGCGCAGATGCGCGCTGGTCTCGGGTACCAGCGTCTCGGCTTCCTCGAGGAAGATCGGCAGCAGCTGCGCGTCGATGTCGTCGGCCACCTCGCGCCGTTCGAATACCGGCGCGGCTGCGGCGGGCCGATGCTCGGGAATCAGCGCGCTGACATCCGGCAGTGCCGGTGAGTCCGCCGCCGGCCCCGCCGGTTCGGCCACGCTCGCCTGCACGGGCTCGGCAGCGTCGAGCGTCGCCTCCGGCACCGCATCGGCGGATACCTCGACGGTTTCCGCTTCGGCAGACGAAACATCGGCCGCAGCGGGTTCTTCGACGACAGTCATAGCGGCAGGCGGCATCGCCGCCTCGGCAAGGATTTCGTCTGCCGCGAGCGGCTGCTCGGCCACCGCCGGCAGCTGCTCGTCCTCGAGCTCGCCCAGCGCTGCGACCAGGTCGTCCGCTGCTTCGGGCAGGTGCCCGCTCTCGATGCCCGCAATCATGTCGCGCAGGCGCGCGACGGCGTCCTGAACCAGCGGCAGGTGCGCGGCCGGCAGGGGCGCGTAGGCGAAGCGGTTCCAGTATTGCTCGAGTGCGTGCGACAGCTCGGCCAGCGCCGTGACGCCGGCCGTGCCTGCGATGCCGCCCAGCGTATGGACCGCACGGCGGGCATGCTCGCTAACGACGCCCTGGGTGGCGTCGACGTGGCGTTCGGCTTCCTCCTGCAGGACGGCCAGACGCTGGTGCGCTTCGGTCATGAAGATTTCGTAGAGCCCGGTCGAGAGGCACACCGTGCCGATGCAGATCTCGTCCGCTGGCGCGGGCGTCTCGACAACGGCCGGCGCAACGGCATACTCGACGATGGCGCCCACGGCCGGTCGCGCCGCTTCCGTTTCGGTGAATTCAGGCTCGATGTCCCTGGCTGGCGGCGCCGGCGGATGCGCATATTCGATCACTGCGGCGACGGCGAGCGGCGGCGCCGCCTGGAACTGCTCGGGCTCCGCTTCGGCAAACGCAAGGGGCGCCTCCTCGGCCACTTGAACCGCCGGCTCGAGGTCGGTGAACGACGCGAGGGGCGGCTCGGCGGCAGGCGCGACCGGCGGCGCCGCCTCGATTGCCGGGGCGGCTTCCGGTACGGTGTCGGCCTCGGCGAGCGCGCTCAGAGGCTCGAGCGTCGGCTCCGCTTCGCCGGAGGTTTCGAGGGCCATGGGCTCGGACACGGGCTCGACAGCCACAGCCGCCGCATCCAGCGGCTGCCCCTGGGCCACCCGATCGAGCGCGGCAAGCAGGGCAGGCACCGGCAGGTGCGCAGGTTCGTTGGCCTGCAGGGCGTTCACCCATTCCTGGAAGACACCGCGCGCGCGCGTCACCAGGCGCAGCAGGTCGCTGCTGGCCGCCTTCTTCTCGGCCAGCCAGCCGTTCATCAGCTGTTCGTGGCGCCAGGCGGTTTCGCCGAGTTCTTCGAGCCCCACCATGCGGCCGCTGCCCTTCAGCGTATGGAAGCCGCGGCGGATCACCGTGAGCGATGCCTGATCGTCCGGATTGCTCTGGCAGGCCTCGCTCGCCTCGCCCATGGTGGCGAGCACCTCGTTGGCCTCTTCCAGGAAGATGTCGAGCAGTTCGGGCTCCGAGCCTTCCGGGATCGTCGCCAGCACCGTTTCCTCGGCGGGTACGCCCGCACCGGCTTCGGAAACCGCCTGCGGCGTTTCCGGCTCCACGGCGGCCTCGGCCTTCGCGACGTTCGCCTCGTCCGCCGCCACGGTGATCGGCTCGAACGGCTCGGCCGTCGCGGCGACGTGCGGATCGGCGGTCGGGTTGGCGTCTTCGATGGAAACGGGGGCCGCCTCGGCGACCGGCTCGACGATCTCTTCGATCGGGGCCGGTGCCTCGATGGCCAGCCGTTCGGGAACCGCCAGGCCCGTCAGGACGGCGATCTCCGCATCCATCGCCAGCGGCGCGGAGAAGGCGCCCTGGCAGGCGTCGAGCGCGCTGCGCGTCTGGTTCTTCAGGGCCGCGTCGTCGATCAGCTCGGCGTCGCGGTTCAGTTCGGTCAGCGAATCAAGGAATTTTTTTTTTGTGGCGTCGTCGGGTTGATCGCGCCACGCCACATAGTCTTCCTGCACCCCGGCCTTGCGGGCGGGCAGGCCCGACTCGACCGTCTCGTCGAATGCACCGTCGTCGTCGGCGCCGGCATCGACCACCCCGAACTCGATCAGCACCGGGCGCAGGATCCGGCCGGCGTCGGCGCGGCCGGCGCAGTATGCCTCGATGTAGAGGCCGAGACTGGAGAAGGCGTCGGCGAGGCGCCGCTGCGTCGCCTCGTCGGGATGCCCCTCCGCGGCGAACGTCTGCGCGGTCGCGGTGGCCGCGCTCAGCAGGCTGGCTGCGTCGGGCAGCTCGAGCATGGTCAGCGCACCCTGCGCCTGCTGCGCCAGCGCCGGCAGGCCGGCGAGCGCTTCACGCTCGGCGGGGTCGCGGAAGAAGGCGTCGAGCGCCTCCTCCATCTGCTTCAGGTTCTGCCCGACTTCCTGGGCCATGTGCACCAGCATGTCGCGCTCGGCCTCGCGCTGGCTGGACGCCTCGACGACGCTGGCAGGCAGCTCGCGGCCCTCGATCAGGGCCTGCAGCCGCGCCTGCTGCGCTTCTGCGCGGGCGGCGAAATCGTTGTGCAGGACGTCCTCGCGTTCGACGGCGTTCTGCATGAAGAGCAGCGCGGCCGCGACTTCCAGGTTCACCTGCTCGCGCGCCTCGCCTTCGCGGGCGATCGCCAGCACGGCAGCCGCGGAAAGCTCGTCCAGGAGGGGCTTGAGTCCGCTTTCTCCGAGCATCTGCGCCTGCGGATGCATGCGCTCCAGATGGGTCTGGAACTGCGCCAGCTGCTCCGCGTCACCCTCGACGAAGGCGTGCCAGCTGTCGCGCGCGGCCTTCAGGCTGGCCTGCAGGGCTTCGAGCACCGGGCGCATGCGCGCCAGCGCCTCGGGATCCAGCATGCCGCGGCCCGGCAGGTAACGGTCGAGCCCGAAGGTCGCCCGCACTTCGGCCGCACGGCCGTCCAGCGCCTGGCTCTTCGCGACGAAGAACAGGGCATCGCGCAGCAGTCGCTCGGCGACCTGCGGCGACCCTTCCATCAGCCGGCGCATCTGCAGGTCGATGCGGGCGAGCAGCTGCTTGACGTGGAAATCGGCCTCGACGCCGCGGGCAATCAGGCTGTCGACGAAGCCGACGCAGGCCCACCAGAAGGTTTGCGCCGCTTGCGAGGGCGCAATGCGTTCGATCGTGGCGAGCGCATCGCGCATCCGCTTGAGGCCCTGCTCGGCGTCGACGTTGCGCAGGAAGGCCAGCAGGCCGCGCTGGAACAGGCCGCGCGCCAGCTTCACCTCGGCCGCCAAGGCCTCCTGCGTCAGGCTGTCATTGGCCGCCTTGCCGTGCGCCCGCGTACGCAGGTCCGGAAAGAAGAGCTCGCCCTCGAACACGCGCTCGGCGCCTTGCAGTTCACGCAGCCGCTTGTAGAGCGGAAACAGCGCCAGCTCGCCGCTGCCGCGCCCGTCGGCCAGGTCCTTGACCCAGCGCTGCAGCCCCTCGATCGCGTTGCGGAGGGCACGCAGCACGGCGTCGTCGGCCTGCAGGCGGTTCGCATTGATATCGCCCAGCGTGGCCTCGAGCGTTCCGGCCAGGGTCGCCGCGCCTTCGAGGCCGACCATGCGCAGCGCGCCGGTCACCTGGTGCGCGTCGTCGGCGGCCAGGCGCAGGGCATTGGTCAGGTCGGCGTCCACGCTGAATGCCTGCACGCGCCCGAGGGCGGCCTGCAGGGCGGCATCGATGTCGCCACGGACCCAGTTCAGGGGGCCGGTATCGTAATCGAGTAAGGCGCTCATGGTGTGTATTCCCGAATTCGTTTGCTGGGCCGCGGTCGAGGCGATCAGGCGAGCTTGAAGCCGGCGACGGAGTTCTTCAGATCCTGCGCGAGCTGCTTCATGCCGCCGATCGATTCGGCGGTCTGCTGCGTGCCGCTGGCGGTCTGCGCGGAAATCGCCTTGATGTCCTGCATCGTCTCCGCCACCTTGGCGGTCGATTCGGCCTGGGTCTGGGTCGCGGCGGAGATGTCCGCGATCAGGGTCGCCAGCTTCTTCGACACGTCGCCGATCTCGGCCAGGGTCTGGCCGGCCGCGTCGGACAGCTTGGCGCCCTCGACCACGCCCTGGGTCGAGACCTCCATCGCCGCCACCGTGTCGTGCGTGTCGGACTGAATGGTCTTCACGATCGCCGCGATCTGCTTCGTCGCGTCGGCGGAGCGTTCCGCCAGACGCTGCACTTCTTCCGCAACCACCGAGAAGCCGCGTCCCGCTTCACCGGCGGACGCCGCCTGGATCGCCGCGTTCAGCGCCAGCACGTTGGTCTGCTCGGTAATATCCGAAATCAGTTCGACGATCTCGCCGATCTCCTGCGAGGATTCGCCGAGGCGCTTGATTCGCTTCGAGGTCTCCTGGATCTGTTCGCGCAGGGTGTTCATGCTGCCGATCGCGTTCGCCACCGCCTGCTGTCCCTTTTCGGCGGCTGCCAGTGACTGTTCTGCCACGCGGGCGGATTCGGCCGCGTTGCCCGACACCTGCTGCACCGACTGCGCGAGGTTCACCACCGCGGCGGAGGTTTCCTCGATGCCCGCGGTCTGGCGGCGCGCCGCCTGCTGCAGCGAGTCGGACACCTGGCTCGCCTCGCTGGCGGCCTGGTCCATCTGCTGGGCGGCGTTGTTGATGCCGCGCACCAGGCTGCGCAGCTCTTCCACCGTGTAGTTGATCGAGTCGGCCACCGCGCCGGTGATGTCCTCGGTCACGCTCGCATTGATGGTGAGGTTGCCTTCGGCCAGTTCGCCGAGTTCGTCCATCAGCCGCAGGATCGCCTCCTGGTTGCGGCTGTTTTCCTCCTCGCTCTTGCGCGCACGCGACTTGGTCTCGTTGATGTTCACGAGCCCCAGCATCACGAGGGAGGCGATCGCCAGGACGCCGAACACGGCGGCCAGCAGATAGCCGGTTCCCCCCACGGACTGGTAGTCCTTGGACAGCCGGTCGGTATTGGCGAGCAGCCCGTCGCTGCCGCCGAACAGGTTCTTCGCCGCCACCTTGGCTTTCAGCAGCGGCTGGGTGTCGGCCAACACCGAGCCGACCACCTCGACCATGTCGCCCATGTTGCTGCCGAGGTCCTCGAGGGTGGCCATGCTGTTCTCGTTGCGCGCCGCCGGGCCTTCCATCAGCGCCTGTACCGTGTCGCGGAACGAGGTGGTGTCCTTCTCCAGCTGGCTCACGACCGCCGGGTCGATCAGGTCGGACGACAGCAGCAGGTTCGCGTTCTTCGGTAGGCGCTGGCTCAGCATCACCAGGTGGTCGGCACGCGAAACCTCCCGCACGCCGGCATCGGACAACTGGCTGGCCAGCCGCTCGGCGACCTTCTGCAGGTCGACGCTCAGCTCGTTGATGCGTCTGATGTTCTTGCTCAGTGCGACGAGGTTCTTCTGCTGCGACAGGATCTGGGCGATCTGCGGATTGAACTTCTTCCACTGCGCATCGATCTTGCCGAGGGTCTCGCGCGCCGCGCCGCCGGATGCCGGCACCGTGTCGTCACCTTCCATCAAGCCCTTCAGGGTCGCATCGAAGCTGACCTTGCCGTCCGCCAGCTTCTTGAAGGCCGCGGCGTCACCCAGCACCGACTGCTGGGCAGTCAACGGCAGGCGCTGCGACAGCACCTTGAGTTCGCCGGCCCGGGTCTCGTAGCCGGTGCGGTTGTCGAGCTGGATCGAGCTGTAGATGATGAAGCCAGCGGCGAGAAGCAGGGAAACGATCAGGGTGCCGCCGGTGTAGAGATATTGCTTCTCGACGGGCAGGCTGCCGATCAGGGGAACCTTGCCCGGCTCCTTGTCGGCCAGCTTGCGCACGGTCTGCATGATCAGGGTGGTTTGCTCGCTGCCCCGGCCCTTTCCGGTCATGCGGCCAGCCAGCCCTTTGAGCCCGTTCATCGTGATTGCCATGTTCATCGCTCCAGTCCTTCTTCAGCGGCGCCGATGCGCCCGGTTATTTTGAATTCGATCAGCTGCCGGCCTGCGCCTCGGCCATGAGGAAATCGGCATTGCCGAGGAGTTGCCCGAAATCCATGTCGCACCATTCGACGCCCGCCTCGTCCGCATACTGGCGGGCGACCCAGGGATGTGCGGCGCTCTCGCTGCGCAGCTCGTAACGGTTGATGTTCTTCAGGCCCAGGGTGCCGCGCACCAGCAGCGCCGCGTTGACGCCGAATTCGTGATGCGGGATCAGCAGACGGCACTCGGCATGGTCGGGCGTCACGCCCTGTCCCATGAAATCGGCGAAATCGCTGACCGCAAAAAGATTGCCGCGGATGTTCGCCACGCCGCGGAACCAGCGTCGCGCGCCGGGTACCTTGACGATAGGCGGCACCGGGATCACCTCCTCGGTGTCCGAGAGGCTCACCAGCCAGTTGGCGTCCCCCACGCGGAAGCCGAGCCGCGATCCGGAATTGTCACGGCTGGCCGCGGCCTGCAACTGCTGCGAAAGCGACGTCTGGAATTCGCGCAGATTGAATTTCTTGGCCATGGCGGTCCGCTCAGCCCAGCGCCTTGATCTGCGACAGCAGGTCTTCCGGCTTGACGGGCTTCACCAGGTAGGCTTTCGCGCCCTGGCGCATGCCCCACACCTTGTCGGTCTCCTGCCCCTTGGTCGTGCACATGATCACCGGGATGTGCTTGGTCGCCTCTTCCTTGGTGATCATGCGGGTCGCCTGGTAGCCGTTCATGCCCGGCATGACGACGTCCATCACGATCAGGTCGGGAAGCGTCTGCTTGGCCTGGGCGATCGCCTCTTCGCCGCTCTCGGCCATGCTGACCAGATAGCCGTTCTTGACCAGCAGTTCGGACAGGAAGAAGCGCTCGGTCGGGGAATCGTCCACTACCAGGATTCGGCTGATCGCCATGATGTGTTCTCCTTCTGAGTAATTCGGTTATGCGCCCGCGCACGCATGCTCGCGCACGGCGGTCAGCAGCGTGTCCTTGGTAAACGGCTTGGTCAGGTATTCGTCCGACCCGACCATACGGCCGCGGGCCCGGTCGAACAGACCGTCCTTGGACGACAGCATGATCACCGGCGTGGTGCGGTACTTGGCGTTGCGCTTGATCAGCGAGCAGGTCTGATAGCCGTCCAGGCGCGGCATCATGATGTCGACGAAGACGACATGGGGTTCATGGTCGGCGATCTTGGCCAGCGCATCGAAGCCATCCTGCGCCAGAATGACCTCGCAGCCCGCCTGGTTGAGGAAGATCTCCGCGCTGCGGCGTATGGTGTTGCTGTCGTCGATGACCATCACCTTCACGCCTTTCAAAGCTTCGTTATCCACACGTTTCTCCAGCAGGGTTCCGGGCAGGCGGCACCTGCCACCCACCTGTGTGGTAAACATTACGGCAGCACTCCCGGCTTCTTTAGTGCGCCAGGCCGCGGGGCTGGCCCCGGAAAACAAAAAGGGCGCCGCATTGCGGCGCCCTTCCGGCGAGACCTGCCGGCGTGTCATTGCTGCTGCCAGGCGTCCCCGCTCGACTTCTTCTCGGCCCCGGCCACCGCGCTCATCGTCTCGATGATGCTGTTGGGCAGCGAGGAAATCCGCATGAACTGGCCCATGCCGACGTCCGGGAAAGCCAGCGCGATGCGGAAGCGGCCGTGCGGCGACTCGACCTCCTTGTCGACCACGTAGATCTCGTAGGGCAGGCCTGCGATGCTGTTCTGCATGTCGATTCTCTTGATCCAGTTGCCGTCGCTGTTTTCGCCCTCGTTCATCGCCACGCCGAACACCGCGAGCTTCTGCCCCGGCATCACGATCTCGTAGACCTTCGAGGTGCGCGCCGCGCCCTTGGCGAGGTTGTCGCGCACGGTTTTCACCGCCTCGGCGAAACTGCCGTATTCGGCCAGCTTGTTCTTCGGCGAATCCAGGCGCTCCATGCCGATCATGTAGCGGTAATTGGCAAGGCTGCCGGCCGTTTCGTCGCCGCCCATGCCCTTGCCGGCGCCGAGCGTCTCCTGCAGGCGCCCCTGCAGGGCCTTGACGGCCTCCTCCTTCCTCGCGAAGGCCTTGCGGAAATAGGCGCGATACCAGTAGTCCGGATTGGTGTAGGTCACCGTGCCGTCGGCCTTCACGCCCACGCGAATCGCGGCACCGAGCACCGCGTTGCCACCGACCGAGGCGACTTCGCCGAGCATCGCGTCGTCGGTCGCGACAACCACGCCATAGCCCGCCAGGTTCTGGGGAAAATACTTGCCGACGACCTTGAAGCCGCCGCGCTTGAGCTTGGCCTCGACGGCGCCGGCGGCCGCCTGGACGCTGCCCCCCGTTACCGAATCGCCCTGGATGTAAGGGGAAATCGCCCACACGGCTGTCGAAAAAGCCAGCAGGACCCATGTCGAAATCCACCGCAGTATCATTGTCGTCTCCTGATCAAGTTGTTTTTACAGCCGCTTCGCCGTCGGCAGCCGGCATGCGCGCCCATGGCCTGCACGCCTTCTGCCCAGATAACGACGCTCCGGGCGATTTCTTGAAAAGAATCAAGAAAATGTCCTAGATCACCACCATCTCGAAATCGTCCTTGCGGGCGCCGCAATCCGGACACGTCCAGTTGATCGGCACGTCTTCCCAGCGCGTCCCCGGCGGAATGCCATCCTCGGGCGCGCCGGTCTCCTCGTGGTAGATGTAGCCGCAGATCAGGCACATCCAGCTCCGGTATTCGGGGGTGTCAGGCATGGGAAGAAGGGGATTCGGCTAAAATTGGGGCTTGATTCTAAAGCAGTGACGCCATGCCGCCTATTTTCTCCCCCAAGCCCACGCCGCCGCTGGTGCTCAGCTTCGCCGCGTCCGACCCGACCGGCGGCGCCGGCATCCAGGCCGACCTGCTGACGCTCGCCAGCATGGGCTGCCATCCGCTGTCGGTGATCACCGCGATCACCGTGCAGGATACGGCCGGCGTCGAGGAAGTGCTGGCGATCGACGCCGAATGGGTCGCGGACCAGGCGCGCATGCTGCTGGAAGACGTGCCGGTGGCCGCGTTCAAGCTGGGCATGCTGGGCGGCGCCGAATCCATCGCCGTGATCGCCGAGATCCTCGCCGACTACCCCGACATCCCGGTCGTGCTCGACCCGGTGCTGGCGTCCGGGCGCGGCGACGAGCTCGCCACCGACGACATGATCGCCGCGATGCGCGACCTGCTGATCCCGCAGACCACCGTGCTCACCCCGAACAGCCACGAGGCGCGGCGGCTCGCGCTGTTCGAGTCGGACGAGGACGACCTCGATCTCGCCGCCTGCGCCCGCCACCTGACCGACCTCGGCTGCGAATACGTGCTCATCACCGGCACCCACGAAGCCACGCCGCGCGTGCTGAACAGCCTGTACGATGCCCGCGGTCACGTCCAGACCGACGCCTGGGACCGCCTGCCCGGCAGCTATCACGGCTCCGGCTGCACGCTCGCCTCGGCCATTGCCGCCACCCTGGCTTTCGGCCAGGACGTGCCGCAGGCGGTGCGCGACGCGCAGAACTTCACCTACGAAACGCTCAAGGCGGCGTTCCGCCCGGGAATGGGGCAGTACATTCCCGAGCGCTTCTTCTGGGCGCAGGACGCCCAGGCGGAAGGCAACGCCTGACGCGCTTCACGGATCCGCCATGCCCGATTTTCCCGGTGGCGTCTACGCCATCACGCCCGAGACCGCCGACACCGAAAACCTGCTGGCCCAGGTGGAGGCCGCGCTCGCCGGCGGCGTCGCCGCCGTGCAGTACCGCGACAAATCGGCCGACGTCGCGCGCCGCCACGAGCAGGCCAGCGAGCTCGCCGCGCTGTGCCGCCGGTACGGTGCGCCGCTGATCGTCAACGACGACCTCCGGCTCGCCGATCTCACCGGCGCCGACGGCGTCCACCTGGGGCGCGACGACGGCAGCCTGCGGGAGGCGCGCATCATCCTCGGGCCGGGCAAGTTCATCGGTGCCTCGTGCTACCAGAGCCTCGACCTGGCCCTGGCCGCGCAGGCGGCCGGCGCCGACTACGTCGCCTTCGGCAGCTTCTTCGCCTCACCGACCAAGCCCGCGGCACCGCGCGCCAGCCTCGATCTGCTGCGCGCAGCCGGCCCGGCCCTGCGCGTGCCGATCGTGGCGATCGGCGGCATCACGCTCGCCAATGCGCCGTCGCTGCTCGACGCCGGCGCCGACTGCCTCGCCGTCCTGTCGGCGCTGTTCGACGCCGCCGACATCCGTGCCGCCGCGCACGACCTGAATCAACTCTTCGCAACGGAACCCGAACAATGACCCGCAACGAACAGCTCTTCGAACAATCGCAGAAAGTCATACCCGGCGGCGTGAATTCGCCGGTGCGCGCCTTCCGCAGCGTCGGCGGCACACCCGTCTTCTTCAGCCGCGCCAAGGGCTCGCGCGTGTGGGACGCCGACGGCCGTGAATACATCGACTACGTCGGCTCCTGGGGTCCGGCCATCCTCGGCCACGCCCACCCCGGCACGGTCAAGGCGGTGCAGGACGCCGCAGCCAACGGCCTGTCGTTCGGCGCACCGTCCGAGGCGGAACTGACGATCGCGACCCGCATCACGCAGCTCCTGCCGAGCATCGAGAAGGTGCGCCTGGTCTCGTCCGGCACCGAGGCAACCATGAGCGCGATCCGCCTGGCGCGCGGCTTCACCGGCCGTTCCAAGTTCATCAAGTTCGAGGGTTGCTACCACGGCCACGCCGACTTCCTGCTGGTGAAGGCGGGCTCCGGCGCGCTCACCTTCGGCAACCCGACCTCGGCCGGCGTGCCCCCCGAGGTCGCGGCGCAGACCCTCGTGCTCGACTACAACGACGTCGCCGGGCTCGAGCGCACCTTCGCCGAGATCGGCAACGAGATCGCCTGCATCATCGTCGAGCCCTTCGCCGGCAACATGAACCTGGTCAAGCCGACCGCCGAATTCATGGCGGCGATGCGCCGGCTGTGCGATGCGCACGGTGCGCTCCTGATCTTCGACGAGGTCATGACGGGCTTCCGCGTCGACCTTGGCTGCGCGCAGAAGCTGCTCGGCATCAAACCGGACCTGACCACGCTCGGCAAGGTCATCGGCGGCGGCATGCCGGTCGGCGCCTTCGGCGGCCGCGCCGACGTCATGGACGCGCTCGCGCCCGTCGGCCCCGTCTACCAGGCCGGCACGCTGTCGGGCAACCCGGTCGCGGTGGCCGCCGGTCTGGCGACGCTGGCCGCCGTCTCCGAGCCGGGCTTCTACGAGGGACTGGCCGCACGCACCGCGAAACTGGTGAACGGTCTCTCCGCCGCGGCGAAGGACGCCGGCGTCACCTTCTGCGCCGATTCGGTCGGCGGCATGTTCGGCCTCTACTTCGCTGCCAAGCCGCCGGCGAGCTTCGCCGAGGTGATGCAGTGCGACCGCGAGAAATTCAACCGCTTCTTCCACGCCATGCTCGACCGCGGCTTCTATCTTGCGCCGTCGGCGTTCGAGGCCGGCTTCGTCTCGGCGGCGCACACCGACGCCGACATCGACGCGACGATCGGCGCCGCGCGCGAAGTCTTCAAGACCCTATGAACGACGAACTCTCCCCTGAAGACGAACTGCGCCTCAACGTTCTCTTCAACACCGACCTCAAGGCCGTCCGCATCGACGAGTCGGCGATGACGCTGTGGGCGCTCACCCCGCAAGGCGAGGCGAGCGTGCCGCTGAAGCCCACCGAGCGGTCCGATCGCTACCTGAAGCGGGTGCGCGAGATGCTGTCCGGCCACGTGCTCGGCTCGCCCGGCGGCTATCCGGTGCATCTCACGCGCTGGACGCGGCAGTCGCAGGCCGGCCTCTCCGAGCAGCATCTGGCCCAGCTCCTGCTGATTGCGGAAGAGGAGGCGGTCGTCGCAGTGGTGCATTCGCCCGCGCTCACCGACGAGCTCGCACGCTATGCCTGGTGGTGCATGCCGACGATCGAGAACGCACGGCTGATGCTGATGCGCGACGTCGTGTGCCGGGGCGGCATGGGCCGCACGCTGGCGGAATTCCTGGTCGAGCACCTCGCCTTCCTGCACGAGGACGACGTCGGCATCCTCGACACCGTGGCGGTCATGCTCGTCTCGGGCGTGCTCACCGACGCCGAGCGGCTGGCGATCTGGAAGCGGGGCACCAGCCGGAATTCCTACTACGTGCCCTTCCTCGAGCTGCAGCCGGACGAACTGCCCAGTCCGCGTGCCGCGCGCGCCGACCATGCGAATGTGCCCGCACTTGCCGGCAACCCTTACAGCACGATGCTCGCCAAGGCCCTGTCCGGCCAGGGGCAGACCTTCCTCGCGACCATTGCGACGATTCTCGAACGCCCCGAAATCCAGGAAGTGGTGAACCATACGCTCAATGCGCTGGCGAACTGGTGCGCGCCGCTGCGCCAGGTCGACGCGGCCGCGCACGACGCAGCCCGCGCGGCGCTTCTGGCCATCGCACCGCAGTTCGAAGCGGACTGCAATGCGCTCGACGCCCTGGCGGCGGTGGACGCCGACACCGTGCGGCCGATCTTCCTCAAGACCACCGCCATCGGCTCGCTGATGCGGCGCAAGATCCAGCCGGTCGTCACCCCGCTGCTCGACGGCATCGCGGTGCTGCGTCGCGGCTGACCGCCGGTGCGGCTCAGCCGAGTGCGCTGGCAACGAGGTTGAGCGTCAGCGCCAGCACCATCAGGTTGAAGCCGAACGACACCAGGCCGTGCAGCAGCGCCAGCCGGCGCATGGCCGCGCTGGCGATGGCGACGTCGGACACCTGTGAGGTCATGCCGATGACCGCGGAGAAATAGGCGAAGTCGAGATAGGACGGCGCCGCCTCGCCCGGGAACAGCAGGCCGTGCGCGTCCTCGCGGTAATAGCGGCGCGCATAGCGCAGGGCGAACACCGTCTGCATCAGCAGCCATGTCGCCGCGAGCGTCGCCAGCGCCAGTCCGATGTGGGTCCAGCGCGCCGGCCCGGACAGGGTGCGGGCGGCGTCGGTCACCAGCAGCACGCCGCCCAGGCTGACCCAGGATATCGCGACGATCAGGGCATAAAGGGCGGCGGAGCCCGGGTCGAAGCTGGATGCCCGCAGACGGGTCCGCGCGGCGTCGAGCCGCCCCATGCCCCACCAGACGACCACCAGATAACCCAGCGTGCCGGCCAGCCATCCGGCCAGCAGGCGCGCCTCCCACAGCGCCAGTGGCAGGACCGCGGCGGCCAGCACGCCCGCGAGCGCCGCGAGCAGCACGCGATGCCAGGCCCGCAGGCGCGCCAGCGGGTGCAGATTGGCGTGAGGCAGGGGCAGCAGCAGTTTCATCGTTTCGGCTCCGGGTGTCGCCGGCGGCGGCGCACCGCGGCACGAAGCAGCAGCGCCGCGACGGCGAGGGCCGCCATCACCCAATGCTCGTAATGATGCAGCATCGCCTCCTGGCCCGCCAGCAAGGCGCCGAAGCTCCAGCCGAGGCCGGCGACGAGCGGCGCCCACAGCGCCGCGGACAGCGCATTGAGCTCCGCGAAGCGCCGCCACGGCACGCGGCCAAGGCCGATCGCGATGGGCAGCGCCATGCGCAGGCCCCACAGGAAGCGCATGGTCAGGATGATCGCGACCGGGTGACGCTCGATCAGGGCGAAGGCCTCTGCGACCCGGCCGCGCAGCACGGGCCGGCGCTCGAGCAGGCGCTGCCCGTGGCGGCGGCCGAGCCAGAAGAAGAACTGGTCGCCGGCAACCGCCCCCAGCCAGGCGAGGCCCGTGACGGCGGCAAAGTCGAGATAGCCCCGGTGCGCCGCATAGCCCGCCAGCAGGAGCACGGTCTCGCCCTCGAACACCGCCCCGACGAGAACCGCGGCGTAGCCGTAGTGCGCGATCAGTGTGGGCAGGTCCATCGCCGCACGCCCCGCTTCAGCGCATGCGCACGCCGCTCACGCCGCCCTCAGGAGCCGAGGGCGGCGTCGATGCTGGCGAGGAACTTGTCCGGCTTCTCGAAGCCGATCACCTTGTAGTCCGACTGCTGACCCGCGCCGTTCCAGAAGATCAGCCCGGGCGGCCCGAACAGCCCGAAGCGCTTGAGCAGCGCCTTGTCGGCGTCGCTGTTGGCGGTGACGTCGGCCTGCAGCAGCACCATCTTGCGCAGCCGCGCCTGCACCTTGGGATCACTGAAGGTGAAGCGCTCCATCTCCTTGCACGACACGCACCAGTCGGCGAAGAAATCCAGCATGACCGGCTGCCCGTCTGCCTTGGCCGCCGCCAGCCGCGCCTCCAGCTCGGCGACGCTCTTCACCTTCTCGAACGCGGGGCCGTGCGGCTCGGCCGCCTGCGCGCCGCCGCCGGTGGCCGCGATCCCGCCCTTGAACACGTCGAGCGGCTGCAGGAGATCGCGGCTGCCGGCCAGCAGGCCGAGAATGATCGCCAGGCCGCCGATCAGCAGCACGACGCCGAGGCCCTTCCACAGGCGCGCCCAGCCGGACGCGTGGGTCGGCAGCGGGTCGAGGGCGTGCAGGTAGATCGCCGAAGCGATCAGCAGCACGGCCCACAGCGCCATGTTGAGCCACGCCGGGATGATCGGCGAGATCAGGTAGATCGCGATCGCCAGCATCAATACGCCGAAGAAATACTTCACCGCGTTCATCCAGCCACCCGCCCGGGGCAGCAGGGCGCCGGCCGACAGCCCGACCAGCAGCAGCGGCACGCCCATGCCGAGCGCCAGCACGAACAGCGCGACGCCGCCCAGGGTCGTGTTGCCGGTCTGCGCGATGAAGGCGAGCGCGGCCGCCAGCGGCGGCGCGACGCAGGGACCGACGATCACCGCAGACAGCGCGCCCATGACGAAGACGCCGGCGAAGTTGCCGCCCTTCATCTTGTTGGAGGCGTCCGAGAACTTGCTCTGCAGCGCGCTCGGCAGCTGGATCTCGAAGAAGCCGAACATCGACAGGGCCAGCAGCACGAAAAGCCCGGCGCCGACGCCGAGCGCCCACGGGTTCTGCAGCGCGTTCGAGATGAGCGTGCCGGACAGCGCCGCGGCAACGCCCGCGACGGCGTAGGTGATGGCCATTCCGAGCACGTAGGCGAGCGACAGCAGGAAGCCGCTGGTCTTGGTGAGCTGCTGGTTCTGGCCGGCGATGATGCCCGACAGGATCGGGATCATCGGGAACACGCATGGCGTCAGCGCCAGCAGCAGCCCGAAACCGAAGAAGGTGGCGACGACGGCCCAGAAACTCCCGCCCTTCAGCACGCGCTCGATGCGCGAGGTGTCGGACTCGGCTGCCGCGGGCTCGGCGGGGGCAGCCGCCGCGCTGGCGACGGCCGGCGCGGCGCCGCCCGCGGCGGTCAGCGTGAAGTCGTGCTGGATCGGCGGGTAGCAGATGCCGACCGCCTCGTTGCAGCCCTGCCAGGTCGCGGCCAGCACCAGCTTCTCGTTCGCGGCGAGCGCGCGCGACAGCGTGAGGCGGGCGGAAAAATCGCGATGATAGACCTCGGTGCGGCCGAAGCTCGGATCGTCCTTGACGTCGCCGGCCGGGGTATCGGCCTGCGTCACCTTGAGGTCCGCCGGCGCCTTGACGGCGAACGCGAGCTTGTTGCGGTAGAGATAGGTCGACGGCGTCAGCGCGTAATCCAGCTTGACCGTCTGCGCGTCAGCCATCGCGGCCGCCACCTTGAAAGCCTGCTCGGGGGGCAGTACCTGCGGCATCCCCTCATCGCCGGCGAGGCTGCGCAGGCGGTCGAGTGCGGAGGGGGATGCCGGCGAAGCGGCGGCGGGCGGCGGCGCAAGCGGCGCCGGGGCGGCGACCGCGGCGGGCAGCTTGAGCGTGACGCGCTCGGTCTGCGGCGTGTAGCAGAGACCGGCATCGGCGCAGCCCTGCGCGACCGTCTTCAGCGTGACCGACGTCACGCCTGCGTCGTGCGCGATCGGCAGCGCGATGCGGATCTCCTTGCGATAGGTCTCGACCTTGCCGAAATTCTCGTCTTCCTTGACCTTGCCGGCCGGCATCCGCGGGGCGCCCAGCTTCGCGCCCTCCACCTCGAAGCGGAACTTGTCGCGATACATGTAGTAGCCGTCGGCGATCTGCCAGCGCGCTTCCAGCGTGTCGGCGTCGACGGCGCGCGCGGAGAACTTGAACGCGGCCTCGGGCTCGAGAAATTCCTCGGCGCCCGCCACTGGAAAATAGGCCGATGCGCCCCCAATTAAGAACAGGGCGGCGAGCGAACGGATCCACTTAGTCATGCTTTTCGGTCTCCTTGGCGAGCCACGCGAGGTACGCGGGCAGGCCATGTGTCATCGGTACGGCAACGAGTTCGGGTACCTCGTAGGGATGGTGGGCGCGGACGATCGCCTCGACCTGCGGCCACGACGCCGCGGTCGTCTTGATCAGCATCGGGATTTCATCCGCCGTCTCCACCGCTCCCCGCCAGCGGTAGATGGAGCGGCACGCCGCCAAAACGTTCACGCACGCCGCCGCGCGGGATTCGATCAGCGCGTGCGCCAGCTTATCGGCGACCGCCACATCGGGTACATTCGTCAAGACTAACAAAGGTTCCATGTCATGCGCTTTGGTTGGATTGTGCTACTGCTCCTGTCGTTTCCGGTGCTCGAGGCCATCGGCATCTTCTGGGTCGCCCACGTCATCGGCGGCTGGGTCTGGCTATGGCTGATGCTCGCTGCCGTCGCCGGCATCCTGCTGATCCGCCTCGAGCGCGCCACGTGGGGGCCGCGCCTGCTGTTTTCGGTCCAGGCCGGCGGCAATCCGCTGGCTGCCCTGTTCGCCAGCGGCCGCATCCTCCTCGCCGGCGGGCTGCTCATATTTCCGGGCTTCATCAGCGATCTGCTGGCGCTCGTCCTGCTGCTGACGCCAGGCACCTGGTCCGGGCGCCGCGCGAATCCTCTGCAGTCCGCCAACGACGACGGGCCCTCGCCCCAACCCTCCCCCGCGTGGAGAGAGGGGGCGAACGCCACGCCCAAAACGATAGACGGCGAGTTCCGGCGGGAACCCGACGACCTGCTGCGCTGAGCGCCTCAGAACAGGGCCCCCTGCCCGGTTTCCGCGCCGTCGACGCGCGTCTGCCGGATTTCGCGCAACAGGTCGTCCGACGCCGGATAGCGGTACTTCACCCGCAGTTCGCGCAGGGTGCGCGCATTCGACAGCTGGCGCGACTCGCGCAGGAAGGACAGCAGCGCTTCCGACAGCACGGTTTCCGCCTCGGCGCGATTCACGCGCGGCGGGCGCGGCAGGCCGAAGGCATCGGCGCAGCTGTCGAACCAGTCGCCCATCTTGAGCGGGTGCGCATCGACCGCGTGATAGACGCGCTGCGCGCGGCCGCGGAACAGCGCCGCCCACGCCAGCCGCGCCAGATCGTCGGCATGGATGTGGTTGGTGTAGCTGTCGTCCCTGGCAATCAAGGCCGGGGTGCCGCGCTTGATGCGCTCGAGCGGCAGGCGGTCGGCGGCGTAGATGCCGGGCGCGCGCAGGATGCTCACCTGCACCCCGAGCGCCTCGCCCCAGGCGCGCAGCTGGCGCTCGGCGTCGACCCGCCGCACCGCGCGGCCGTTGACCGGCGCGACCGGGCGCGTTTCCGCCACCCACTGGCCGCCGCAGTCGCCATAGACGCCGCTGGTGCTGATGTAGACCAGCGCCGCCGGCCTGCTGCGCCGCCCCAGCGCGCGCAGCAGGCGCGCGGTGCGCGGATCCGAGCGCCCCGCGTTGGGCGGCGGCGCGAAATGGAAGACGCCGTCGACGCGCGGCAACCGGTTCAGCGTGGCGGGGGCGTCGAGGTCGCCGACGTAGGGCGTGACCCCCAGCGCCCGCAACGCGGCGGCGCGCTCGGGCCGCCGCACGAGCCCGATGAAATCGGCCTGGCGCGCGTAGCGCCTCACCAGCCGCTCGGCGATGTCGCCGAATCCCACGATCAAGATCTTCTTCATTGCCCTGCCTGCCATCGCATCCTGCCTGTAACCCTTCCGGAGCAGGGGTGAAAACCCCCTCCAGTCGGGCGATAATTGCGCGGTTTATCACCGCATTCTAAGCGCACATCATGCCGTATCAGGTCACCATCCAGCCCAGCGGGCACCGATTCACCGTCGACGATGACGAAACGATACTCGAAGCCGCCCTGCGGGAAGGCTTCGCCCTGCCCTACGGCTGCCGCAACGGCGCCTGCGGCGCCTGCAAGGGCAAGATCCTGTCCGGCCAGGTGGACTACGGGACGCATTCGGCCACCGCGCTGAAGGACGAGGAGAAGGTCCAGGGCCGTGCCTTGTTCTGCCGCGCGAAGCCGCTGTCGGAGCTGGTCATCGAAGCGAAGGAGATCGGCGCCGCCAAGGACATCGTCGTGAAGACCCTGCCGTGCCGCGTCGAGAAGCTGGAAAAGCGCGCCGACGACGTGATGCTGGTCAAGATCAAGCTGCCCGCCAACGAGCGCCTGCAGTTCCTGGCCGGACAGTACATCGATTTCCAGCTCAAGGACGGCAAGTCGCGCAGCTATTCGCTCGCCAATCCGCCGCACGACGACGCGCTGCTGGAACTCCATATCCGCCACGTGGCGGGCGGCCTGTTCACCGACCAGGTGTTCTCCACGCTGAAGGAGCGCGACATCCTGCGCCTGAAGGGCCCGCTCGGGTCGTTCTACATCCGCGAGGATTCGGACAAGCCGATGATCTTCATCGCCGGCGGCACCGGCTTCGCGCCGATCAAGGGCATGCTGCAGCACGCCTTCGCCGAGCACGCCGACCGCGAGATGGTGCTGTACTGGGGCGTGCGCTCGCTGAAGGATCTCTACATGGCCGAGCTGCCGCAGCAATGGCAGGCGGAACACCCGAATTTCACCTTCATTCCGGTGCTGTCGGATCCGCAGCCCGGCGATCACTGGCAGGGCCGCACCGGCTTCGTGCACGAGGCCGTGCTGGCGGATTTCGCCGACCTCTCGGGCTACCAGGTCTACGCCTGCGGCGCGCCCGTGATGGTCGACCATGCGCGCGACAGCTTCGTGCAGACCCGCAAGCTGCCCGAAGACCAGTTCTTCGCCGATTCCTTCGTCTACGCGGCCGACGCCGAAGTCGCCGCCTGACGATGCGCCGGCGGCACCCGTAAAAAAGCCCGGGCCAGGGCCCGGGCTGGCTGGGCGAGGAAGCCTTACAGCTCGCCCTTGGCCCCCGCCTGCATGATGTCGATCAGCGACTGGCGCACCGTGTTGATGCGATCCTTCAGGACTTGCGGCACGCGCTTTTCCTTCGCGATCGCATCGACATTCACGTCCATCATCACCAGCCAGCCCTGGCCCTTGGCGTCCTCGATCAGCGCAATGCGGCAAGGCATGTAGACCGCGAAGTCGATGTTGACGTCGATCAGGTCCTTGGCCGTGAGGGCATCGCAGAACTGGAAGATGGTGACGGTGCGCTGCGGCTGGCTGGTGATCGATTCCACCTGCTTCGACAGCGGCAGTTCGGCGACCAGCTTGAGATTGAGCGCATTGGCGCGCAGGCGCATCGACTCGGCCGCGTCGGCGAGGCTGACGCCGGGATCGATCGCCACCTTGTAGACCCCGGCGGACTGCGCAGCCTGCGGCTTCGCCTTCGGCGCGGCGGCGGCGGGAACGGACATGACCAGCGCGCTCAACGCGACGCCCACGACGGCAAGAAATTGGCGGCGCATGGCGGCCCTCCTTTCGAACATTAGAAAACTCTAATGATATACGGAGCCTGCGGCAGCGACCCCTGTACAAACGTGCCAGCCCACGGCGGCAGGTTCGTCCCGGACCGGCGCGCGAAGGCCGGGCCGGCGACCCCTAGTCCGCACGGCAGAGCGCCAGCGCCTTCTGGTAATGCTGGCACGCCTCGCCCGGCTGGCCGCTCTGGGTCTTGAGCTCGGCCATGCGGATATGGCCTTCGGCGGTGGCGGCGATCGCGAGGCTGGCTTCCAGGTAGCTCTGCGCCTTGCCCCACAACTGCTGCGCGCTGCACAGCTGCGCCAGGGCCAGCAGCAGCTGCGCGTCGCGCGGATGGGCGTGCAGCCACTTTTCGGCCTGTTCGATCTGGCGCGTCGGGCTGCTGCCGCGCAGGTCGCCATAGAGCGGCACCAGGTCCTCGTTCCATTCGCGGCCGAGCGCCGCCTCGATCACGTCGAGCGCGGTGTCGTGGCCGCCGCGGTGCATGAAGGCACGGGCGGCGGCGCGCGCCACCCACGGATCGGTCTTGAATTCGGACGGGATCTTCTTCCAGTATTCGAGCAGGCCGCGATCGTCGTCGGCACGGCGCCTGAGGTTCTCCGCATAGGCCAGGCGCCGGGTCTGCGCGGCGATCCCCGGCTCGAGCGCGTTGCTGCGCGTCAGCGCATCGAGCAGCCGGTCGACCTCGTCCCATTGCCCCGTCATCTGCCGCGCCTTGAGCTCGAGCCGCAGCAGCGCCGTGTGCTGCGGCGCGATCTCCTTGGCGCGGTTGATCGCGACCAGCGCGGCCGCGGCGTCCTTGGTGTCGAGGCGCGCTTCCGCCTCGAACAGCTGCGCCGCCAGCTCGGCGTCGTGTTCGGACGCCTCCCGGATGTATCGCTCGCGCTGGGACGCCGCGCGCATTTCCTGGGCGGCTCGCGCCGCCAGCACGCGCGCCAGCCCGATGCGGGCCGCGTCGCCCTGCCATTGCCCGAGCGACTGTTCGGCATCCTGAAAGCGGTATTCGGCAAGGGCCCGCAGCCCGCCGACGAAATTCTCGTCGCGCTTGCGGGCGGCGCGGGCGGCACGCTGCTCGCGCACGATGCTCGGCAGATTGAGCGTCAGGACGGCGAGCCGCAGCAGCACGATGCCGCCGACGATCATGCCGATGACGGCCAGCACGAAGCCGATGAAGGAGATTTCGACGCGCCACGGCGGATACACCAGCACGACGTAGCCGGGGTCGTAGCGTCCCGCCATGGCCAGCGCGACCGCCAGCACGGCGATGATCAGGAGGGAGATCAGCCAGCGCACGTCAGTGGTCTCCCTTGTAGGCATCGAGCGCGGCGAGGCTGGCATCGATGCCCGGCAGCTTGACCGCGATCTGCAGGCTCGCCAGGCGCTTGACTTCGGCGATGGCGTCGGCGACGCCGGCGTCGCGCGTGTTGAAGTAGTCCTGCAGCATCTGCTGCACCGCGCGCAGGTCGGCGCGGAACGCAGCCTGGTCCTGCGACATCAGGGCCAGCCGCGCCGACAGCAGGCGCAGGCGCACGTTCTCGCGCAGGAAATACGCCTGATCGGGCGGCAGGAGGATCGCCTCGTTGCCCTCGATGCGGCGGATCTGCACCAGGTGCTTCAGCTCCGACCACAGCTCCTGGCCGAGGTTGACGGCCTTCAGCGCGCGCGGCGCGGGCGCCGCCTCGGATGCTTGCGCGCTCGCGAGCGGCCAGCTGGCATGGTGCGCCACCAGCGCCTCGAGCCGCGCGCTCACGCCAACCTCGTCGATCGAGGGCACCGCGCGCAGGTTCGCCAGATCGGACGCGATGGCCCGGCGCAGCGCGGTGAACTGGGGCTTGTTGAGGCGCTGCAGTCGCGTGTCGGCGCCCTCCAGCGCGATGATCGCCGCCTTCACGTTACCCGCCAGCTGCAGCTGCTGCGCGGCCGTCAGCAGCACCTGCTCGATCTCGGACAGCGTCCATTGGTCGCGCCCCTGCGCGAGCTCCTTGTACAGGGTCTCGAGCGCGAGCTGCTGCTGCTGCGACGTCGCCATCTGGCTTTCGATATGCGCCACGCGTTCCCCCAGCTGCCGCATCGCGTCGTCGGCGTTGCGCGCGAGCAGGCGGGACTCGCTGACATCCTTGCCCGACTCGGCCAGGCGCCGCCCCAGCTCCGTCTTCAGGTCGCGGATGCGCTCGCGGCTGTCGGACCACGACCAGGCCGCCGCCGCCAGCGCAAGCACCGCGACCAGCATGGCGACGATGGGAACCAGTTGGATGCGGACCGGCGGCATCGCCGGGGACGAGGCGATGGGAGGCGCTGGGGGCGTTACGGGAGCGTCATTCATGTTCTGGGCTTGTCTCATTGCGGAACCAGTTGATCAGGCCTTCCAGCAGGCCTGCGTCGCCGCCGGGGGTGGCGATGGCGTGGACGATGCCGGCGCGGCGGGCCGCTGCGGCGATTTTCTCATGCGGCGCAAAAAGCGGCGTGGCCGCGAGCAAGGGCGCGCCGACGTCGCCCAGCAGCATGGCCAGATTGTCGAGCGTTTCCGCGCTCGCGATCGTCACCGCGTCGACCCCGCCCGCCCGCCAGCGCGCCAGCAGCGGCGCGGCGTCGGCATCCGGGCGGGTGCGCCGGTAGCATTCCAGAAACTGCACCTCGGCCCCGCGCGCGCGCAAGGTATCGGCCAGCAGCGGGCGGCCGCCCACGCCGCGCACGATCACCACCCGCCGGCCGGCGACCGCCTGCAGCTGCGGCAAGGCCAGCAGCGCCTCGCTGTCCTGGCCGGCCGGCGTCACGACGCCGGCCACGCCCGCGGCCGCCAGGCCGCGCGCGGTGCCCGGCCCGACCGCCAATACCTGGATCCCCGCGGGCAGCCCGCCGTGGGCACGGATCGCGTCCATGCCGAACTGCGCCGCGTTGGGGCTGATGAAGATCGCGATGTCGGCGCCAGCGAGGCGACCGAGCGCATCGCCCAGCTGCTCGACCGGGACCGGTTCGATGGCCAGCGCGGGAAAGGCGATCGCCTCCCCGCCCGCAGCCCGGATCGCCTGCATCAGCGGCGCCGCCTGATGGACAGGCCGCGTCACCAGCACCGCGCGTCCGGCGAGCGGCTGCGTCATGCAGGCAGATTGTCGAGGATGGCGCGCGCGCCCTGCGCCAGCAGGCGGTCGGCCAGGGCCTGGCCGACCGCCTCGGGATCGGCGGCGTCGCCTGTCGCCGTGTCGTGGATGAAGCCGCTGCCGTCCGGATGGGCGACGAACCCGTTCAGCAGCAGACGACCGTCCTGCAGGACCGCGTGCGCCCCCAGCGGCACCTGGCAGCTGCCGCCGAGCACGCGGCTGACCTGCCGCTCCGCGCGCACGCAGGCGGCGGTTTCGGGATGATTGAGCGCGGTCAACATGGCGGCGACGGCCGCGTTGCCACTGCGGATCTCGATGCCGAGCGCACCCTGGCCGGCGGCGGGGATGCTGTCCTCGACCGACAGCAGGCTCCTGATGCGCCCGCCGAGGCCGAGCCGCTTGAGGCCGGCGGCAGCGAGCAGGATGGCGTCGAACTGCCCTTCGTCGAGCTTCTTCAGGCGGGTGCCGACGTTGCCGCGCAGGGGCTTCACGACGAGGTGCGGGTAGCGGGCGCGCAGCTGCGCCTCGCGGCGCAGGCTGGACGTGCCGACGACCGCGCCGGGCGGCAGCTCGGACAGCCGCGCGTAGCGGTTCGACACGAAGGCGTCGCGCGGATCCTCGCGCTCGCCGATCACCGCCAGCTCGAATCCCGGCGGCAGCTCCATCGGCACGTCCTTCATCGAATGCACCGCCAGATCCGCCTCGCCGGCCTCCAGCGCGACCTCGAGTTCCTTGACGAACAGGCCCTTGCCGCCGATCTTGGACAGCGTGACGTCGAGGATCTGGTCGCCACGCGTCGTCATGCCCAGGATGTTGACCGTGCAGCCCGGGTGCAGCGCACGCAGTCGGTCGCGAATGTGCTCGGCCTGCCACATGGCAAGCGCACTTTCACGGGAGGCAATGGTCAGGGTCTGCATGGCGGTAGGAATCAACTCTTTGAATTGGCAAATGATGGCGCGATACTGGCAAACATGAAGTATGCGAAACCATCCAGGGGACAGGCTGCGATCGCGCAGCTGATCGCAGCCGGGGCCGTGATTTTAGCATGGGGTCTGGCGCTGCCCGGCGTTGCCGGCGCGGCCGACAGCCTCGTTCACGCCAGGGATTTCCAGGCCGACGCGCGTGCGGCGGCCAAGCGCCAAGTGCCCATCCTGGTCGTCTTCACCAGCCCCGGCTGCGGCTATTGCGAACGGGTCAAGCAGGACTATCTGATCCCGATGCAGAAAGACCCGGCCTCCCGCAAGCGGGTCCTCATCCGCGAGGTCACGCTCGGCGCCAGCACCCCGCTGACCGGCTTCGACGGCGCGCCGACCACCGAGGGCGCCTTCGCCGCCGAGCACAAGGTCTACATGGTGCCCACCGTGCAGGTCTTCGACACCCGCGGCAACGCCACCGGCGACGCCATCGTCGGCCTGCTGATCCCCGACTATTACTACGGCTACCTGCAAAGCGCCATCGACGCCGGCGCCAACAAGGTGCGCGGCAAATAGCCAGGCCCGCGGCAGGGCGATAGAATGCGCCGATGCAGGAAGCGCGCCCATGAAAACCGTTCTGGCCGACGATCATCCGCTGATGCGCGAAGGCGTGCGGCAGGTCCTGTCCCAGTTGGACCCGCCGGTCGAAATCCTCGACGCCCACGATTATCCCAGCCTGTTCGCCCAGACCGCCCAGCACCCGGACCTCGACCTCGCCGTGGTCGACCTCAACATGCCGGGCTTCGTCGGCATGCAGGGGATTGCGCAATTCCGCAGCCGCTTCCCCGACGTTCCGCTGGTCGTGCTGTCCGCCTCGGAATCCC
Organism: Thiobacillus sp. SCUT-2; assembly: GCF_035621355.1. Classification (NCBI taxonomy): domain Bacteria; kingdom Pseudomonadati; phylum Pseudomonadota; class Betaproteobacteria; order Nitrosomonadales; family Thiobacillaceae; genus Thiobacillus; species Thiobacillus sedimenti. Next base: position 2,752,025 of record NZ_CP141769.1, read on the forward strand.
CGCATGACATCCGCAGCGCGCTGGAAGCCGGCGCGCTGGGCTACATTCCCAAGGCCGCCTCCAGCGCGGCGATGCTGGCTGCCCTGCAGCAGGTGCTGGCCGGCGACATCTACGTGCCGAGCTGCCTCGGCGACGGCACCGGCGGTCCGCACCGCGAGGCGCCGGCCATCGCCGAAGCGCTGCAGCACAGCGGTCTGACCACGCGGCAACTCGAGGTCGCGCGCCTGCTGGCGCAGGGCTGCGCCAACAAGGCAATCGCCGGCATGCTGTCGATGTCGGAAAGCACGGTAAAGGTGCACATCGCGGCGATCTTCCGCACCCTCGGCGTCAGCAACCGTACCGAAGCGGTGCTGGCCATCCGGCGGCTGACCCACGGTTCGTGACGCGCCTGCGCACCCTCCTCGCACGCCTGTCGCCGTCAAGCATTCGCAGCCGGATGCTCATGATCGCCTTGCTGCCTGCGCTGCTGGCGGAATTCGGCACGGTTGCCTACTTCACCACGCAGTCGCTCGCCAGCGCCGAACGCGCGCTGCACGCGCGCGCGGTCAACGCGGCCACCCACCTCGCCGGCGTCCTCCCCTATCCGCTGATCAGCGGCGACACCGGCCTCGTCCTCAGCCTGCTCGAGAGCGAAGCGCGCAACAGCCAGCTGGCCTTCGCGCGCGTCTCCGACCCCGAGGGGCGGCTCGTCGCGAGCACCGGCGACACACTCAGCGCCGCGCTGCTCGACCGCCATCACCGGCATCGCCTCGACATCCGGCTGCCTGCCGCGGAAACGCCTGGCCGTGCGCGGCTGCCGGCCAGCACCGTGCCGCACGCGGATTTCCTGGGGCAGGTCGAAGTCGGCGTCAGGCTCGACCAGATCAGCGCCTTCAAGCGCGATACGCTGCTGCACGGCGCACTGCTGATGCTGTTCGCACTGGGCCTCACGGGCGCGCTTGCCTGGCGGCTGTCCAACCGTCTCGCGAGCCAGCTGCGCCATGTCGGCCAGGTCGTCGGGCGCCTCGCCTGCGACGACCTGACGGTCCGCACCCAGCTTCCCCCGGAAGGCGAAGTCGGTGCGCTCGCAGCCGGCATCAACGAGATGGCCGAGGCGCTGCAGGCGCACCGCGGCGAATTGGAGCGCCGCATCCGCGAAGCCACCGCCGACCTGGCGGCGAAGAAGGACATGGCGGAGCGCGCCAATCACGCGAAATCGCGCTTCTTCGCCGCCGCCAGCCATGACCTGCGGCAGCCGCTGCACGCGCTGTCGCTGTTCGTCGCGGCGCTGAAGGCGCGCAGCCAGCAGCCGGAAACGCAGACGCTGATCGACAACATCGAGGCGTCGATCGCGGCGATGGAACTGCTGTTCAACGCGCTGCTCGACATTTCGCGCCTCGACGCCGGCGCCATCGAAGTGCACCCGGTCCACTTTCCGCTGCAGCGGATGCTCGACGAGCTGGCCAAGCAGTTCGGCGCCCTCGCCGCGGAAAAGCAGCTGCGGCTGCGCTTCCGGCCGTGCGACGCGACGCTGTACAGCGACCCGCTGCTGATCGAGCGCATCCTCGCCAACCTGATCGCCAACGCGATCCGCTACACCGACGACGGCGGCGTGCTGGTGGCCTGCCGGCGCCGCGGGCGTGCGGTACGCATCAGCGTGATCGACACCGGGCGCGGCATTCCGGCCGACCAGCAGGAAAGCGTGTTCCAGGAATTCGTGCAGTTGCACAACCCGGCGCGCGACCGCAGCAAGGGGCTCGGCCTGGGACTCGCCATCGTGTCGCGCCTGGGACGGCTGCTCGGCCACCGGATCGATCTGCGGTCGCGTCCCGGCCACGGGTCGACCTTCAGCATCGACGTGCCCTGCGGCGACGCCCGGCTGATCCAGCCTGCGGGCGGCGCCAGCATCGCGGTCCAGATCCCCGCCGACGCGCTGGTGCTGCTGGTCGACGACGAGAACGCGATCCTGCGCGGCATGGCGGAGCTGTTCGACAACTGGCAGCTCGACCTCGTGACCGCGCACAGCACCGCCGAAGCCGAGCAGTGGCTGGACAGCATCGGCCGCACGCCCGACGTCATCGTGTCCGACTATCGGCTGCCCGACGACCGCGACGGCCTCGAAGTGATCGACCGGCTGCGGCAGAAGTTCGGGCGCGAGATCCCGGCCATCGTCATCACCGGCGACACCGCGCCCGACACCATCCAGCGCATCGCCCGCGCCGGCTTCCCCCTGCTCCACAAGCCGCTGCGCCCGGCCAAGCTGCGCGCACTGCTCACCCACCTGATCCAGCAGGCGCGCAGCGCCGCCATGGGATAATCCTCCCCGCACCGCTCACCGCTCACCGCTCACCGCTCACCACTCACCGCTCACCGCTCACCGCTCACCACTCACCACTCACCACTCACCACTCACCGCTTACCGCTCACCACCATGCACATCCACATCCTCGGCATCTGCGGCACCTTCATGGGCGGCATCGCTGCGATTGCCCGCGCTGCCGGCCACACCGTCACCGGCTGCGACGCCAACGTCTATCCGCCCATGTCCGACCAGCTGCGCGCCCTCGGCATCGAGTTGATCGAGGGCTACGACGCAAAGCAGGCCGAGCTCAAGGCCGACGTCTTCGTCGTCGGCAACGTCGTCACCCGCGGCAACCCGCTGATGGAAGCGATCCTCGAGCGCGGCCTGCCCTATACCTCCGGCCCGCAGTGGCTCGCCGACAACGTGCTGAGGGACAAGTGGGTGCTCGCCGTCGCGGGCACCCACGGCAAGACCACGACCTCGGCCATGCTGGCGTGGATCCTCGACGACGCGCGCATGCGGCCGGGCTTCCTCGTCGGCGGCATCCCGCAGAACTTCGGCATCTCGGCGCGCCTCACCGACACCCCCTTCTTCGTCATCGAGGCCGACGAATACGACACCGCGTTCTTCGACAAGCGCTCCAAGTTCGTCCACTACCGCCCGCGCACGGTCATCCTCAACAACCTCGAATTCGACCACGCCGACATCTTCCCCGACCTCGCCGCCATCGAGACCCAGTTCCACCACCTGGTGCGTACCGTCCCCGGCAACGGCCTCATCGTCGCCAACGGCGCCGACGCCAACCTCGACCGCGTGCTCGCGCGCGGCTGCTGGACCCTGGTGGAGCGCTTCGGCGGCACGGACGGCTGGACCGCCGGCGAACCCGACGCCGACGGCAGCTTCGACGTCTTGTTCAACGGCGTGCGGCAGGGGCGGGTGAACTGGGACCTGATCGGCGAACACAACCGCATGAACGCGCTCGCCGCCATCGCCGCCGCGCGCCACGCCGGCGTGCCCGCCGCCACCGCGATCGACGCCTTGAGCCGCTTCGAGAACGTCAAGCGCCGCATGGAAGTGCGCGGCAGCGTGCACGGCATCACCGTCTACGACGACTTCGCCCACCACCCCACGGCCATCGCCACCACCGTCGAAGGCCTGCGCCGCAAGGTCGGCCAGGCACGCATCCTCGCGGTGCTCGAGCCGCGCTCCAACACCATGAAGCTCGGCGTGATGAAGTCGCAGCTGCCGGACAGCCTCGCCGGCGCCGACCTCGTCTACTGCTACGGCGCCAACCTCGGCTGGGACGCGCAAGAGGCGCTCGCCCCGCTCGGCGACAAGGCACGCGTGTACGACAACCTGGACAAACTGGTCGCCCAGCTCGTCGAAGACGGCCGCCCCGGCGACCACGTGCTGATGATGAGTAACGGCGGGTTCGGCGGCATCCACGCCAAGCTGCTGGATGCGCTGCACCACCACTATCACGAGGAGATCGTGCTGACGCCTATGCATCGGTATGGGGGGTATGCGTAAGGGGATCGAGGTGGTTGCGGTGCGTTTGCCCCAACCACCGTTCGCGCTGAGCTTGTCGAAGCGCTGTTGGAAGTAGTGAAGGATTTCGCAGGACTGCTGACCACCGGCCGGGGGTAGCCCGGCGGCTAGTCACTCTTCTTGTCTCGCCAAGAAAAGTAACCAAAAGAAGGCGACCCCGACATCCCCGAAACCCCGAAGCTCAAGCGGGCCGGGTGGGCGGCAAAGAACTCGCCCCGCTTTTGCTGGGTTGATTTAATTTTTGTGAGCGGGGCTCAAACACCTTTGCCGCTGATCCGCCCGACACCCTTGATCTTCGGCGGGGCTGTGAGGGAGGTAAGTCAAATCCAGGGGGTGATGACTGTTTGGCTGCCGATAATTCTGAGGTTCAAACATTCCGCGCATTACCCTCTGGGTAATACACGTTCCATTCGCAGAGAGAAAAGAAATATGGAGTGGCAGACGATAACTGGTATATCAAGCGTAGTCATTGCCCTTTGCGCTCTAGTATTTTCCTTTTGGCAAGGAGCCCAAACAAAGAAACACAACAGGCTTTCCGTCAGGCCTCATCTCACGACATGGACGCACAGCAATTCAGATAAAGGATTCTACGCAGTAGAGCTAGTGAACAACGGCATTGGCCCCGCGATCATCGAGGACTTCGTTTTAAAGATTGATGGAAAGCAAATTTCCGGCAATGGAACCGAACCGATTGAGAAAGCTTTGAAAATCCTTTTCCCGAACTTCTCATATCACTCAAACCATTCTTACTTAGCAAAGAACTATTCGATAGTGCCAAAGGAGCGATGCATAGTTGTATCAGTGCAGTTTCTAGGTCCACAGTTTCCAGCACCTGAAGTCGTAGAGCATGCCCTGAATAGGGGTGATCTAGAAATTTCTTACAAATCCTTCTACGAGGAGAACTTTCATTTCTCCTCATGGGAAGAAAAATCCAACAAGCCTGATAGGTCGTAATGGCCGAAGGGCTGCGTCTCATCACAAGCACACAAACCACCCAGTCATCACCACCCTGATTTTGACGTTCCTCCCCTCACAGCCCCGCCGGAAATCGAGCCTGCCGGACGGATCAGCGGCGAAGGTGTTTGAGCCCCGCCCACAAAAAACAAATTAAGAACAGCAAGGCGGGGCAAGTTCTTCGCCGCCCGTCCGGCAGGTTCGATTTTCGGGAATTCGGGGCTGTCGGGGTGCCCTTCTTTTGGTTACTTTTCTTGGGCAAGCAAGAAAAGTAACTTGCCGCCGGGCAACCCCCGGCCAACGGTCAGTGGTTTGCTAAGTCTCCAACTACAACAACCAGCCCTTCGACAGCACCCGCAAGGGGTACGCCGGTGTGTCCCCGCCGCTGCGCGGCGACCCTTCCGCTGGCTCAGGGCGAACGGGGCGGGGGGCAGCGCACTATGCATTCAGCACCTGTGGCAAGCGCAGGCTGGATTCCTGCGCAGCACTAAGTCTCCGCCAACGCCTCCACCAGATAATCAATGAACACCCGCACCTTCGGACTCAGATGCCGATTCGACGGATACACCGCATAAATCCGCGCATCCTGCCCGGGCAGAAAATCAGCCAGTATCTCCACCAGCCGCCCCGCCCGGATATCCGGCTCCAGCCGGTAACTCGAACCCAGGATGATCCCCAGACCCGCCAGCGCAGCGCGCCGCAGGGCATCGATGTTGTTGGTGGCAAAGTTGCCGCTCGCCGGCACGTTGAGGGGACGGCCCTCGGACACGAATGACCAGCGCGCGTCACCCGTATCGTCGCTGCGCAGGTAGCGCAGGCAATTGTGGTCCGCGAGTTCTTCCGGCCGCTGCGGCGTGCCGTGGCGCTCGAGATAGGCGGGTGCGGCGCAGAGCACCTGCCGCACGGCGGTCAATGCGCGCGCCACCAGCAACGCCCCCGGCTGGGCGGTGAGACGCAGGGCGAGGTCGTAGCCGCCATCGACCAGGTCCACCACGCGGTCGTCGCACACCAGTTCCACGCTCACCTCGGGGTAGCGCGCCAGGAAGCCCGGCAGCAGCGGCGCGATGCGCAGGCTGCCGAAGCCGACGGTCGCGCTGACGCGCAGATGGCCGCGCGGCGCCTCATGTAGCCGGCTCACCGCGCGTTCGGCGGCATCGGCCTCTTCGAGCATGCGCAGGCAGTGCGCGTAGAACGCCGTGCCGGCTTCGGTCAGGCCGAGGCGGCGCGTGGTGCGCTGCAGCAGACGTGCGCCCAGCGACTTTTCCAGCCGCGCCACCTGCTTGCTGATGACCGGCGCCGACACGCCGAGCCGGCGCGCGGTTTCCGAGAAAGACTGGTTCTGGACCACGAGGGCAAAGGTGCGGGCGGCTTCCAGATCGAGCATGGGCAGTCCGATTGTTAACGACAGAGAAACAATCATATGCCCGCAAAGGTGATTTTTAATAGAGCCGCAATGGCTACGCTACGTCCATCGAAACTGTGCCAAGGAGATCACCATGCCGCGCACCTCGCTCTTCCAGGCCATGGGCCTGCTGTTGCTCGCCGCCGTTTCCTGGGGCGGCATGTTCCAGGTCGCCAAGCCTTTGCTGGCGCAGGTCGACGCCTTCCACATGACGGCGATCCGCTACGGCGCGGCCGCTTTCATCTTCGCCGCCCTGCTGGCCTACCGCGAAGGGCGCGCCGCATTCAGTCTGGAGGGCAACGTCGGCCTGTTGTGGCTGTATGGCAGCCTCGGCTTTGCCGGCTTCAACCTGCTCGCGTTCACCGGCCTGGCGCACAGCCGGCCGGAACATGCGGCGGTCATCATGGCGCTGATGCCGCTGATGACGGCCCTGGTGAACTGGGGCATGCGCGGCATCCGCCCGGCATCGCACACGCTGTTCGCCATCGTCCTGGCCCTGACGGGGGTGGTGCTGGTGGTGACCGACGGTCATCTGTCCGCGCTCACCGTTTCGGGCCAAATCGGCGGCGACCTGCTGCTGCTGCTCGGCGCGCTGTGCTGGGTGTTCTACACCCTCGGGGCCGCGCGCTTCGCGCACTGGTCTCCGCTGCGCTACACCACGCTGACCTGTCTGCCGGGTGTGCTGAGCATTTTGGCCGCGACCGCCGCGATGACGCGCCTGGGCCACATTCATCCGCCCACCATGACGGCCTTGCAGGGCGGACTGTGGGCACTGGCCTACATGGTGGTGATCGGCGCAGTGATCGCCGTGCTGAGCTGGAACGCCGGCATCCGCAAGCTCGGCGCGCTCAACGGGGTACTGTTCATCAACTTCGTCCCGGTCTCCGCGTTCGTCATCGGCGTTCTCCTCGGCCATCATTTCGGCATGGCCGAACTCGCGGGCGCCGCCCTCGTCATCCTGGCGCTGGTGTTCAACAGCCTGTTGAGCCAGCGGGCCCAGCCCCGCATGGCGGGCGGGATGGTGGGGGCGCGCTAGCCGACCAGGGCCGGCTGACGCTCATTTCAGGAATCGAAGCGACCTCGGTAAAATCCGGGGATGATCGTCTACCTCCACGGGTTCAATTCCTCGCCCGCCTCCGGCAAGGCACGCCAGCTCGGCGAGCACCTGGCCGCGACCGGACGCGCCGCCGACTACCTGTGCCCGGCACTCGCCAACAGCCCGCGCGAAGCCATCGCCCAGGTCGAATCGGCGCTCGCGGCGCTCGCGGGTCCGGTGACGCTGGTCGGCAGCTCGCTCGGCGGCTTCTATGCGACCTATCTGGCCGAAAGGCACGGCTGGAAGGCGGTGCTGGTGAACCCTGCCGTGCATGCCCATCTCCTGCTGCGCAGCGCACTCGGCCCGCAGAAGAACTGGCACACGGGCGAAACCTGGGAGCTCAGCGAGGCGCATCTGGACGAACTCGCGGCGCTCGACGTGCCCGCAATCACGCGACCCGAACGCTACCTGCTGCTGGCGCAGACCGGCGACGAAGTCATCGACTACCGTGACGCCGTCGCCTATTACGCCGGCGCCCGGCAAATCATCGAGGAAGGCGGCGACCACGGCTTTGCCGGCTTCGAGCGCCACTTCCAAACCATCCTGGATTTCTGATGCACGTCATTTTCGAAGAAGACGGCCACTTCAAGGCCGGCTCCATCCTGTCCGAGACCGAGGCCACGGCGCAGGTGGAGGCGGCCAGTGGCAAGCGCAGCAAGATCAAGACTGCCAACATCCTGCTGCGCTTCAGCGCGCCTGCACCGCATGACGTGATGAGCGAGGCGGAGACGCTCGCCGCCGAGCTCGACGCCGACTTCCTGTGGGAGGCGGCCGGCAGCGACGAGTTCGGCTTCGAGCAACTGGCGCAGGAGTATTACGGCCACGCGCCGCACCCGGCCGAGTCGGTCGCGCTGCTGCTCAAGCTGCATGCTTCGCCGATCTATTTCCACAAGCGCGGCAAGGGCCGCTACCGCCCGGCTCCCGCCGAGACGCTGGCGGCCGCCAAGGCCGGGATGGAGAAGAAGCGCATCGCGGCCGAACGGCAGGCGCACCTCGCGGCGGAACTGGCGGCCTTCCGCCTGCCGCCGGAATATGCCTCGCTGATCCCGCGCATCCTCATCGCGCCCGACAAGAACACGCTCGAATACAAGGCCCTGGAGGACGCGGCCGCCAGCACCGGACTGTCCCAGCTGCGGCTGATCGAACGCTGCGGCGCGATCCCGTCGACGCTCGAGTTCCACATGGCGACCTTCCTGCTGGAATATTTCCCGCGCGGCACCGGCTTCGCCCCCGTTACCGAGCCGATCGATCCCCCCGAGTTGCCGAAGAGCAACGTGCGCGCCTTCTCGATGGACGACGAGGCGACGACCGAGATCGACGACGCGCTGTCGGTCGAGTGGCGCGACGACGGCACGATCCGCGTCGGCATCCACATCGCGGCGCCGGCGCTCGGCATTGCGCCCGGCTCCGAGCTCGATCGGGTCGCACGCGAGCGGTTGTCGACCGTGTACTACCCTGGCGACAAGATCACCATGCTGCCGGAGACGCTGATCCACCACTACACGCTGGGCGAACGACACGACTGCCCGGCGCTCTCGCTCTACGTGGATGTGGCGCCCGACCTGCGCGTGCTCGGCACCGAAACGAAGCTCGAAATGGTGCACATCGCCGACAACCTGCGCCACGAAACGCTGGAAGTCGAGTTCAATGCGGGCACGCTGCGGAATCCCGATTTTCCGGACTATCCCTACCGCCGCGAGCTCGAGTGGCTGCACGACTTCGCGATCGTGCTCGAGGCGGGGCGCGGCAAGGCCGACACGATCGAGCGCGTCGACTACAGCTTCAAGCTCGACGGCGAGCGCATCCGCATCGAGCCGCGCAAGCGCGGCAGCCCGATCGACAAGGTGGTGTCGGAATTGATGATCTTCGCCAACGCGCACTGGGGCGGCTGGCTCGCCGAGAAGCGCGTGCCGGGCATCTACCGCGCGCAGGCCAACGGCAAGACGCGCATGACGACCGCGCCCGACCCCCACCAGGGACTCGGCGTCGACCAGTACGCCTGGTCGACTTCGCCGCTCAGGCGCTACGTCGACCTCGTCAACCAGCGCCAGCTCGTCAGCCTCGTGCAGGGCACCGATCCGGTTTATCCGCCGCGGAGCGAGCAGCTGTTCGCGACGGTCCGCGACTTCGAGCTCGCCTACGACGCCTACAACGATTTCCAGCGCCGGCTCGAGCGCTACTGGATGCTGCGCTGGCTGATCCAGGAGAACGTCCACGAAGTCACAGCGAGCGTGATCCGCGAAGACCTGGTGCGCTTCGACACGCTCCCGATGGTCACCCGCGCGCCCTCCGTGATGGGCGTCGTGCCTGGGTCCCGGGTGCGGCTCGCGGTGTCGAACATCGATCTGCTCGACATCAGCTTCCACGCGGAGTATCTGGAAACCGTGGCGTCTCCGCCTGACAGCGCGGCCGGGGTCTCGTAGAATCGGGAAATCCGATCCGCCCGTGCCATGGTAGCCGTCACGCCCCCCTCTCTCGCCGCCCCGTCGAAGCAAGGCACCCGCATGGCGCTGGCCCTGCTGGCGTCCGCCGCCGTGCACGGCATGGTGCTGTCGACCCAGTTCGTGCACGTCAACCCGCAGCTGTTCGTCGACCCCAATCTGCCGATGGAAGTCGTGCTGGTGAACGCGAAGAGCGCCGAGTCGCCGCTCAATCCCGACGCACTTGCGCAGGTGAACCTCGCGGGCGGCGGCAACACCGACGAGGATCGCCGGCTGAAGAGCCCCCTGCCCGCCAGCGCCCGCAGCCAGACGGGCAGCGAGGAGGCCGCCCTGAACGCGAAGGTGTCCGCGCTCGAGCGGCAGGCCAGGACGCTGATGAGCGAACTGAAGGCGGACGCACAGCTGCCGAGCCCGGTGCCGTCGAAGCCCCAGACGCCTCCCCAGCCGACGGTCGATGCCAGCGACCTCACCGAGCAGGCGCGCGAGATGGCGCAGCTGCAGGCGCGCATCTCGCAGCAGTGGGACGAATACCAGAAGCGTCCGAAGCGGGCGTTCGTCGGGGCCAACGTGCGTGAATACGCCTTCGCGCGCTATGTGGAGGACTGGGTCACCAAGGTCGAGCGCGTCGGCAACCTCAACTATCCCGAGGCGGCCCGGCGCCAAGGCATCTACGGCAGCCTCAAGCTGACGGTATCGATCTACGCCGACGGCCGCATCGAAAGCGTCGAGGTCGACCGCTCCTCCGGCTCCAAGATCCTCGATACCGCCGCCGCCAAGATCGTCGAACTCGCGGCGCCGTTCGCGCCCTTCCCGGACGAAATGCGCAAGAAGGCCGACATCCTGTCGATCACCCGCACCTGGACCTTCACCCGTTCCGACCAGCTGGTCGGCACTGACTGAATTCCGTCACCTCGGCGTACGAAAGCCGTCAATCCGGCGCCACCGAACCTGCGTGCCGCCCGCCACAGCCAGGCGACAATCCTGAATACTCTATTAAATTTCAATGACTTGCCATATCGTGCCTACAACAGGCACGTGCATTGCTCCGTTCCCGCTAAACATTTCGCTTGGCGCGGCCGATACCGCGGCACACCGCCAGCAAGAACAGGAGCAGACATGAACGTCGTCAATCGATTCGCCGCCATCCTCGGCCTCGCACTCGCATCCGTGCAGGCGCAGGCCGTGGACTTCTCCTTCACCTCGGGTTCGGCTGTCTCGCCGGCCCTGGGCAACGTCTACACCGCCACCGTGAGCGGCCTGACGATCTCGACCACCGCATGGGCCACCACCGCCGCCAAGAGCCGGTTCGAGGCCGCTGCGCTGAACCTCGGGTCGAGCGGCATGGGGGTATGCAATGCGGCCGAAGGCGCCGGCTGCACGGGCGGGACCGTGTCCGCGCTCGACAGCAGCGGTGCCAACGACCTGATCCTGTTCCGGTTTTCCGGCGCGGTCAGCCTGCAGTCGCTGACCATGCTCCAGTCCGGCGGCGATTCGGATCTCCGCATGTGGGCCGGCACGGGCACCTTCAGCCCGTCCGGCCTCAAGATCAACCAGCTGACGGGAACGGCGACGACCTACAGCAACACGAGCAACGTGAACGGCAGCAGGACCGTCAGCCTCGCCGCCTACACCGGTTCCTACGACTGGCTGGCGATTTCCGCCTTCGGCAAGGACAGGCTGGCCGATTACGTCAAGCTGCAATCCCTCACCGCCACCCCGGTCGCCCAGCCGGTGCCCGATGCCGCCTCGTGGATGACGATGCTGGCCGGCCTGGGCCTGGTCGCCTTCCGCGTGAGCCGGCGCCCCGGAACCTGACGGCCGGCTGCAGCCCTCCCAGACCCGCCCGCGAGGCGGGTTTTTCATTTGGGCGGGCAAATTCGCGGGTCGCCGGGGCATATTGGGTGCGTTTATCACGTGATAAAATGTTTGATTGTTCTAATATTTTCATTTAATTCCGCTTCTGGAGATCGTCATGCACACCGGCACCACCCTTACCCAGTTCATCATTGAAGAACAGCGCCGCACCGCCGGCGCCACCGGCGACTTCACCTCGCTGCTGAACGACGTCGTCACCGCCTGCAAGGCGATCTCCAACGCCGTCAACAAGGGCGCGCTCCTCGGCATGATGGGCTCGCTCGATTCCGAGAACGTGCAGGGCGAGACCCAGAAGAAGCTCGACGTCATCACCAACGACATCATGATCCGCTCCAACGAGTGGGCCGGCCACCTCGCCGGCATGGCGTCCGAGGAAATGGACGACGTCTACGCCATCCCCGGCCAGTATCCGCTCGGCAAGTACCTGCTGGTGTTCGATCCGCTCGATGGCTCGTCGAACGTCGACGTCAACATCTCGGTCGGCACCATCTTCTCGATCCTCAAGGCCCCGGTCGCCGGCCGCGCCGCCAAGGCCGAGGACTTCCTGCAGCCCGGCACCAAGCAGGTGTGCGCCGGTTACGCGATCTACGGCTCGTCGACCATGCTGGTGCTGACCTTCGGCCACGGCACCAACGGCTTCACGCTCGACCGCGACGTCGGCGAGTTCGTGCTGACCCACCCCGCCATGAAAATCCCGACCGAGACCAAGGAGTTCGCGATCAACGCGTCCAACATGCGTTTCTGGGAAAAGCCCGTGCAGCGCTACGTCGACGAGTGCCTCGCCGGCAAGACCGGCCCGCGCGGCAAGGACTTCAACATGCGCTGGGTCGCCTCGATGGTCGCCGAAGTGCACCGCATCCTCACCCGCGGCGGCATTTTCATGTACCCCAAGGACACCAAGGACCCGTCCAAGGCCGGCAAGCTGCGCCTGATGTACGAGGCCAACCCGATGGCCTTCATCGTCGAACAGGCCGGCGGCGCCGCCACCACCGGCTACCAGCGCATCCTCGACATCGCGCCGGAAGGCCTGCACCAGCGCGTGCCGGTGATCCTCGGCTCCAAGACCGAGGTCGACACCGTGACGGGTTATCACCACGAGAAGGCTGCGTAAGCGCGTTGACGCAGGCTGAAAAAAACCGGGCATCGCCCGGTTTTTTTTGTCCGTCCCTCAGGCGGCCGCCCGGCGCGGGCCGGCACGCAACAAGGCAAGGCACGCCTCGGGCGGCAGCGGGCGACTGAACAGATAGCCCTGCGCCTGGTCGCAGCGGTTGGCGCGCAGGTAGGCGAGCTGCGCCTCGGTTTCCACCCCTTCCGCGACCACGGTCAGGCCCAGCGTTCCGGCCAGTGCGATGATCGTGCGCACGATGGCGGTATCGTTGTCGTCGCCGGGGATGTCGCGGATGAACGAGCGGTCGATCTTCAGGCAGTGGAGGGGGAAGGTCTTCAGATAGCTCAGCGACGAATAGCCGGTGCCGAAGTCGTCGACTGCGATGCGTATGCCCAGGCGTTCGAGGTCGGTCAGCACGGTGGCAGCCGTCGCCAGGTTGTCCATCAGGGACGACTCGGTGATCTCGAGCTCGAGGTCGGCCGGCGCCAGACCCGTATCGCGCAGGACGGCGCTGACCTCCTCGGCGAGGTCCATCTGGCGGAATTGCCGCGCCGACAGGTTGACCGCCATGGTTCCGGCCGCCAGCCCCGCATCCTGCCACGCGCGCATCTGGCGGCAGGCCTCGCGCAGCACCCATTCGCCGATCGGCAGGATCAGGCCGCTTCGCTCGGCCAGCGGAATGAATTCATCGGGGCTGACGCTGCCGAGTTCCGGCGACTGCCAGCGCAGCAGCGCTTCCCAGCCCGTCAGCCGGCCGGTGCTGATCTCGCGCTTCGGCTGGTAGTGCAGCACCAGTTCCCGCCGTTCGAGGGCCTGCTTGAGGCGCGCTTCCAGCAGCACGCGGCGCTGGATCTCCTCGGAGAGCTCGCGGCTGAACACGCGGATACAGTTCCGCCCCGCCAGCTTGGCCCGATGCAGCGCGAGATCGGCGTAGCGCATGAGCACGCTGGCCGATTCGCCATCCGACGGATAGGCGACGATGCCGATGCTGACGCTGATCCCGAGCCGGTCGTTGCCGATGTCGAACTCGCGGGAAAGCACCTGCAGCAAGCCCTCGCCCACTTCCCTGGCGCGCTCGACGGGCGCATTCTCCAGCTGGATCACGAACTCGTCGCCGCTGAAGCGGGCCAGGAAGGCGTCCGCCGGCAGGCTGGCCCGGATTCGCCCGGCGACGGCGACCAGCAGCAGGTCGCCCTGCTCGTGGCCGAGCGTGTCGTTCACGGTCTGGAAGTGGTCGAGATCCAGCAGCAGGACCGCGCACGCGGTCTGGGCCTCGCGCGCGTGCGCGAGCGACTGGCCGAGCCGCTCGCCGAATGCGGTACGGTTCGGCAGCCCCGTGAGGTCGTCATGGGTGAGCATGTGGCGCATCTGCCGGAACGGCCGGCTCACCGCCTCGGCATAGATGGCGCGGTAGAGGAAATAATAGGCAAACACCTTGTAGGCATGGCCCAGCATGTTTGCGGTGCTGGTCACCTGGACGTACACGGTAAAGAACAGCTCGCCGGCCGCCATCAGCAGCAGGGCCAGGATCAGGCTGTCGAAATCGCAGTTGGTGATCTGCTTGCGGCGCAGGACGAGAAGCGCGGCGATGCCCAGATAGAGCCCGAACACGCCCCATTCGAGGGCCACCTTGAGGCGCGTCAGCCCCACCCCGGAATCGTACATCCGGGGAATGGCATCCGGAGCCTCCAGAAGCGCGTAGGAGACCGACGACGCCACGAAGAGCGCCACGAGCCAGGCATTGCGGCGGAGCGGCGAGCGCGGGACCGGCGTTTCCGGAAGCAGCACGTAGGCCAGCAGTCCCGCGCCCGCCGCGAAACGGCCGAGCAGCCAGAACACGATCGACTTGTGGGGCGAGTTCGGGCCGACCACGTCCGGCATGCCGAGGTACGACAGGAAATGCAGCATGTCGAACACCCCGACGGCGAGAAAGGCGCACCCCAGCGCCATCGCGCGGGTCGAGCGCTCGGTCTCCGCCGCGCCGTGGCCGGTGAAGAAAATCAGCACCGCGACGATCACGGCGAAGATTTCCATCATCGAGTGGACGACCAGGAAATGCGCCTGGGTGATCGTCAGCTGGTTGTCGGGCGCCACCTGCCATATCAGCAGCGGGATGCTCAGCGCCAGCAGGAGCGTGCCGGCGATCCGGTGCGTGTTTTTATTTGGCGGCTGCATCAACCCGAAACCCTGCCCATCGCGCGGTAGGTCATCCCCAACAAGCCTCGTTATTCGTCGAGCAGCGCGGGCCAGCACGATCCGCCACCCCGGCTTCTCCTTTTTGTTCACTTTGGCACAGCGCGCGCCATTTGTCCCTTGCAGCCCTTGCGCGCTCAATGGGTGCCACCCAAGTATTTACGGCACAGCCTGGATTTGCTTGAACAAGGCCAGCGCCCGCACGCGCTGCGCGGCATGCTCGACGAGCGGCTCCGGGTAGTCGCGGCCGATCCGGCAGCCGGTCTGCTGCTGCAAGGCAGCGGACATCGTCCACGGCGCGTGGATGGCGGGAGCGGGCACGCGGGCCAGCTCGGGCAGATAGCGCCGGATGAAGTGCCCGTCGGGGTCGAATCGCTCGGACTGCGCAACCGGGTTGAAGATGCGGAACCACGGCTGGGCGTCGCAGCCGACCGACGCAGCCCACTGCCAGCCGCCGCTGTTTGCCGCGAGATCGAAGTCGATCAGCTTGTCGGCGAACCACTTCTCGCCCAGCCGCCAGTCGACCAGCAGGTCCTTGACCAGGAAGGAGGCGGCGATCATGCGCAGGCGGTTGTGCATGTAGCCGGTCTGCTCGAGCTGCCGCATCGCCGCGTCGACCAGCGGATAGCCGGTGCGCGCCGCGCACCAGGCCTCGAAGTGGCCCGGCGGATTCGGCCACGGCAGCGCATCGAAGCGGGCCTTGAAGGCATGCCCAGCCGCGACGTCGGGCCGGTGCCACAGGATCTGGTGATAGAAGTCGCGCCAGATCAGCTCGGAAAGCCAGGTCTGCGCGCCGCGCCCGCCCCGCTGCCAGGCCGCGGCGGCGAGCTGCCGGACCGACACGGTGCCGAAGCGCAGGTGCGCCGAGAGGTAGGAGGGTCCTTTTTGCGCGGGAAAATCGCGCGCTTCGTGATAGCGGTCGATGCGCGCCAGGAAATCCTCGAACAGGCGCGCGCCGCCGGCCATGCCGGTCGGCAGCTTCAGATCGTGCAGGTTGGTCGGCCGGAATCCGAGGGCGTGCAGGCTCGGCACCGGCGTCGAACGCGGCAACAGCCGGCCGACATGACGCCCCGCCGGGTACGGGGCTAGATGCGCCGGCGTCAGCGCCTTCAGCCAGGCATTCTTGTATGGCGTGAAGACGCTGAAAGGCGTCCTGGAAACAGTAAGCACTTCCTCACGCTCGAAGATCACGGCGTCCTTGTAGTGACGGACGGCGATGCCGCGGGCATGCAGGGCGCCCTCGACGGCGGCGTCGCGCGCCCGTGCGGCCGGGTCGTCGTCGTGGTTGAAGAACACCGCCTCGACCTCGAGTTCGGTCGCCAGCCGGACGATTTCGTCGCGCGCGCGACCGTGACGGACGATGAGCCCGCCGCCGCGCGCTTCCAGCGTCCGCTGCAGCTCCGCCACGCCGTCGTGGATGAATTCGACCCGGCGGTCGGCGCGATCCAGAAGCCCGTCGAGGATGTCGCGGTCGAACACGAACGCGCAAGCGACTTCCCGCGACTGCCGCAAGGCATGGTAGAGCGCGGCATGGTCGTTGTCGCGCAGGTCGCGCCGGAACCAGACCAGGGTGCGGACGTATTCAGGCATGGGGCACTCCGGCCGCTATAGTGCTTGTATGGGGTTCGAAAAAGGATGCTTGCTCGATTTGAGCCGGATTACAATGGGAGCGCAATCATGGACACCGTGAACCTGACCCACAATTTTCTGATCGCCATGCCCGGCATGGTGGACCCCAATTTCAACGGGACGCTCACCTACATCTGCGACCACAGTGAACAGGGCGCGCTCGGCGTGGTCGTCAACCGCCCGATCGAGCTCGAGCTGGCGGCGCTGTTCGAGCAGATCGGCCTGCCGCTGCCCGAGCGCCTGCATCACGACACGGTGTATTTCGGCGGCCCGGTCCAGACCGAGCGCGGTTTCGTGCTGCACACGCCGCCGCAGACCTTCAGTTCCACCCTGACGGTCAACAACGCCGTCAGCCTCACCACGTCGAAGGACGTGCTGGAGGCGGTGAGCCAGGGCGCGGGCCCGGAAAAATTCATGGTCTCGCTGGGGTACGCCGGCTGGGCGGCCGGCCAGCTCGAGGACGAGATCCGCCAGAATGCCTGGCTGTCGGTGGCCGCCGACCCGCAGGTGATTTTCGACCTGCCCCCCGAAGAACGCCTGCCTGCGGCGATGAAGCTGCTCGGCATCGACTTCGCCAGCCTCTCCGAAGAAGCCGGACACGCTTGAGCTATGCGGAAACCCACGGCACGGTGCTGGGCTTCGACCTGGGGCTCAAGCGCACCGGCGTCGCCTCCGGCGAGCTGTCGCTCGGCATCGCGCATCCGCTGACGGTCGTCCAGGCGGACTCGACCGATGCGCGGCTGGCGGCGATCGCCCGGCTGGTCGACGAGTGGAAGCCGGTCCTGCTGGTGCTCGGGCTGCCGACCCACGCCGATGGCACCGAGCACGAGATGACGCGGGTGGCCAAGAACTTCGCCCGCAAATTGGAATCGCGCTTCAATCTTCCGGTGTTCCTGGTCGACGAACGCCACACGAGCACGGAAGCCGAATCTGAACTGCACGCGCGCGGCATCCACGGCCGGAAGAACAAGGCGCTGGCGGATGCCGTCGCCGCCCAACTGATACTGCAAGGTTTCTTCGATGCCCGCCTCACTGCCTGATGCCAACTCCCTGATCGCACGGCTCGCCGAGGCCATCGCCCCCGCACTGACGCCGGAGACGCTGATCGTCGGCATCCATACCGGCGGCGTGTGGGTGGCCGAGCGCCTGCACGCGCTGCTCGGCTGCCGGCAGCCGCTCGGCACGCTCGACATCTCGTTCTACCGCGACGACTTCTCGCGTGTCGGCCTGCATCCGCAGGTGAAGCCTTCGAGCCTGCCGTTCGACCTCGAAGGCCGCGACATCCTGCTGGTCGACGACGTGCTGTACACCGGCCGCACCGTGCGCGCGGCGATGAACGAACTGTTCGACTACGGCCGCCCGGCCTCGATCCGCCTGGCCGTCCTGGTCGACCGCGGCGGCCGCGAGCTGCCGATCCGCCCGGATTTCGCCGGCCTCACGCTCGACGTGCCGCCGCACCAGAACATCAACCTTTCCCGCCTCGACGATGGCCATCTGACCCTCACGCTTGCATGAACCTACAACTCACCGATGACGGCAGGCTGCGGCACCTGCTGACGCTGGACGGACTGCCGCGCGCCATCATCACGCAGATCCTCGACACCGCCGAATCCTTCATGGACGTCGGCGAGCGCGAGGTCAAGAAGGTCCCGCTCCTGCGCGGCAAGAGCATCTTCAACCTGTTCTTCGAACCGTCGACGCGGACCCGCACCACCTTCGAGATCGCCGCCAAGCGCCTCTCGGCCGACGTCGTCAACCTCAACATCGCCACCTCCAGCCAGACCAAGGGCGAGGCGATCCTCGACACCGTCGACAACCTCGCGGCGATGCACGCCGACATGTTCGTCGTGCGCCACTCGCAGTCGGGCGCGGCGCACTTCATCGCGCGCCACGTCGCCCCGCACATCTCGGTCGTCAATGCCGGCGACGGCCGCCACGCGCATCCGACCCAGGGCCTGCTCGACATGTTCACCATCCGCCGCTACAAGGGTGCGTTCCACAACCTCACCGTGGCGATCGTCGGCGACGTGCTGCATTCGCGCGTCGCGCGTTCGCAGATCCACGCGCTTACCACGCTCGGCGTGCCCGAGGTGCGCGTGATCGGGCCGAAGACGCTGCTCCCCACCGGGGTCGAGCAGATGGGCGTGAAGGTCTTCCACGACATGGAAGCCGGGCTGGCCGGCTGCGACGTCGTCATCATGCTGCGCCTGCAGAACGAGCGCATGCGCGGCGCCCTGCTCCCCAGCGCGCAGGAATACTTCAAGTTCTTCGGCCTCACGCTGGAGAAGCTCGCGCTCGCCAAGCCGGATGCGATCGTGATGCACCCCGGGCCGATGAACCGCGGCGTCGAGATCGCGTCCGAGGTCGCCGACGGGCCGCAGTCGGTCATCCTGCCGCAGGTGACCTACGGCATCGCCGTGCGCATGGCGGTGATGGCGATGCTGGCGGGAGGAACGGCATGAGCCGAAAGCAGACCACCGGCACCCGCGATCATCTGACCGAGGCGAACGCATGAAGATCCATATCAAGAACGGCCGCGTGGTCGACCCGATGAATGCGCGCGACGAGGTCGCCGACATTTTCGTTGCCGCCGGCAGGATCGTCGGCATCGGCGCGGCGCCGGCCGACTTCCACGCCAACCGCACGCTCGACGCCAGCGGCCTGGTCGTCTGTCCCGGCCTGGTCGATCTTTCGGTCCGCCTGCGCGAGCCCGGTTTCGAGTACAAGGCGACGCTCGAATCGGAGATGCTCGCCGCCGCCGCCGGCGGCATCACCTCGCTGGCGTGCCCGCCCGACACCGACCCGCCGCTCGACGAGCCGGGCCTGGTCGAGATGCTGAAATTCCGTGCCCGCAACCTGCCGGGCCCGCGCGTCTATCCGGTCGGCGCGCTCACGCAGAAGCTCGAAGGCAGGATGCTGACCGAGATGGCCGAGCTGACCGAAGCGGGCTGCCGCGCCTTCACCCAGGCCGATGCGCCGCTGACCGACACCCAGGTGCTGCTGCGCGCGATGGAATACGCGGCGACCTTCGGCTTCAGCCTGTGGCTGCGCGCGCAGGACGTTTCGCTCGCGAAGGACGGCGTCGCCCACGACGGCGCCATCGCCTCGCGCCTCGGCCTGCCCGGCATTCCGGCGCTGGCCGAGACGGTCGCCCTCGCCACCATCCTGCAGCTGGTGCGCGAGACCGGCGCCCGCGTCCACCTCGCGCGCCTGTCGACGCGCGAGGGCATCGCCATGGTGCGGGCGGCCAAGGCACAGGGCCTGGCGGTGACCTGCGACGTCGCCTGCCCCCACGTGCACCTGTCGGAGAACGACCTCGTCAGCTTCGACTCGCACCTCCACCTGGTTCCGCCGCTCCGAAGCCTGCGCGACCGCGACGCGATCCGCGAAGCGCTGCGCGACGGCTCCATCGACGCGCTGTGCTCCGACCATGCGCCGGTCGACGAGGACGCCAAGCAGGTGCCCTTCGGCGAATCCGAGCCGGGTGCCTCGGGTGTCGAGCTGCTGCTGCCGCTGACGCTGAAGTGGGCGCGCGAGACCGGCGTGCCGCTCATCCAGGCGATCGACCTGATCTCGTGGAAACCCGCACAGATCCTGGGCGTGCCGGCTGGCCACCTGTCGGTCGGCGGCAACGCCGACATCTGCGTGTTCGACGAAACCGCCGAGTGGGTGGTTTCGTCGAACACGCTGGCGAGCCAGGGTGACAACACCCCCTTCCTCAACCATCCGATGCAGGGCCGGGTGCGCTACACGCTGATCGACGGGCATATCGATTTTGAAGCGCCCCGCTGAACGTCGCGCGGCGCGTGCCCGGTAAGCCGGCGGCAATGCGCGTGTCGATGCGCTCCCTGCTGGCCAGCGTCGTCGCCGGTGCGGCGTCCGTCGCCGGCTTCGCGCCCTTCGGGCTGTGGCCGCTCCCGGTGCTGGGCCTCGCCGTGCTGTTCGCGCAGCTGGCGCGCACGAGCTCGATGCGCGCAGGCTTCCTCACCGGGCTGGCGTGGGGACTCGGCTTCTTTCTCGCGGGCGTGAGTTGGGTGTACGTCAGCCTGTCGGTCTACGGCGGCATGCCGGCGTGGCTCGCAGGCCTCGCCACCTTCCTGTTCTGCGGATTCCTCGCGCTGTTTCCGGCTGCGGTGGGCGCGGTCCAGGCACGCTGGCCGGGTTCGCCCGCGTCGCGCCTGCTGCTTCTGATGCCGCTGGCCTGGGGAGTCGGCGAATGGACGCGCGGCTGGATCTTCACCGGCTTCCCGTGGCTCGCCATGGGCTATGCGCAGGTGCCGGGCGGCCCGCTCGCCGGGTATGCGCCGCTGGTCGGCGTATACGGCGTGTCCTACCTGCTGGCCGTGATCGCGGCGCTGCTCGCGTGGGCTGCAACGGCGCGTGCCTCCCTGCCCCCCCGCCTCTGGGCGGCGGCGGCGGCCGTGGCACTCGCCGTGGGCGGGCAGGCCCTGGCGGGCATCCGCTGGACCGTCCCGGAGGGCGCGCCGACCTCGGTCGCGCTGCTGCAGGGCAATATTCCGCAGGACATGAAATGGCGGCCCGAAAAGACCCGCGAGACGCTCATGCGCTACGCGCGCATGGCCGCGGCTTCGCCGGCCCGCCTCATCGTGCTGCCGGAAACGGCGCTGCCGCTGTTCGAGTCGGACCTGCCCGAGGCCTACCGGGAGGGCCTCGACGCGCTCGGCCGGCGCAACGGCGGCGACATCCTGACCGGGCTGCCGACCGGTTCGCTGGATGGCGCCTACTACAACAGCGTCGTCAGTTTCGGCCGCGCCCCCAGCCAGCGCTACAGCAAGGTCCATCTCGTGCCGTTCGGCGAATACATCCCGCTGAAGGCGGCGTGGGGCTGGATCATCGAGGTGCTGCACATCCCGCTCTCGGATTTCGCGCGCGGTGCAGCGGACCAGCGTCCGCTCGCGATCGGCGGCCAGCGCGTCGCCGCCGACATCTGCTACGAGGATGCGTTCGGCGAGGAAATCATCCGCCAGTTGCCGGAGGCGAGCGTGCTGGCGAACGTCAGCAACCTGGCCTGGTTCGGCGATTCGCTCGCGCCCTGGCAGCATGCGCAGATGTCGCAGATGCGGGCGCTGGAGACCGGGCGCATGATGCTGCGCGCGACCAATACCGGGCTCACGGCGATCATCGACACGCGCGGCCGGATCGTCGCGAGCCTGCCGCTCTTCACCGCCGGCAGCCTCGGCGGCAGGGTCCAGGGCTACGCCGGCAGCACCCCGTACGTGCGCTGGGGCAATGCGCCGGTATTGGCGTTCTGGGGTCTCCTCGGCGTCGGCCTGCTGACGGCCACGCTCTACCCGCGAGGGGCAGGCCGCGGCCGTACCGCCGCTAAAGCGGCACCAGCCACGCTCAGGCGGCGGCCCTGACGCGCGTGGCGTTGCGGCCGCCGCGCTTGGCTTCGAGCAGCGCGGCGTCGGCACGCGCCAGCGCCTCGTTTTCCTCGCGGTCGTCGCGGCTGTATTCGGACAGGCCGCCGCTCCACGACAGCCGCTGCGTCACGCCCGGGATGAGTTCGACGCTCTCGGGCATCTTGGCGCGCAGGCGTTCGGCGAGTTCCTGCGCGCGGTCGAGCGGCGTGTAGGGAAACAGCACGCAGAACTCGTCACCGCCCAGGCGGGCGATGAAATCGCTGTTGCGCAGGCAGGATTTGAGGACGTTGCCGAACTTGATGATGAGCTGGTCGCCCGCCTCGTGGCCGAAGGTGTCGTTGACCTGCTTGAAATTGTCGATGTCGAGGATCAGCAGGCTGTGCGACCAGCCGTCTTTCAGGGTGGCGAACAGTTCCTTCTGCTTCTCGTCGAAGGCGCGCCGGTTGTTCACCTGCGACAGGTGATCCAGCCGCGCCTGCGACGAGACCTCCTTCTGCCGCCCGAGCATCACCTTGCCCAGCTTCAGCATCGTTTCGAGCGGCGCCTGGAATTCCGCAAGGCTGACCGCGTAGTCCGCGCGCAGGCGCTGTTGCCGCAGATCGTTGGTGAACTTCACCAGCGTGCGCAGGTTGTCGGTGACGCGGTTGCGCACGGCCAGAACGATGCCCATGACCAGCACCGCGATCAGCAGGCTGGCGACCAGCCAGCCCAGAATGTAGGGCGCCACGTTTTCGGCGACCGGCGTGACCGGCCGCCACACCGCGATCTGCCACGGCGTGCCTGCGAGCGCGATCAGCGTGGGGCGGGCGTTGCGCTTGATCGCCTGGTTGCCGCGGCGCATCAGCACCGCCGGCTGGTCGCCGCCCTGGCTCTGCTGGAGTTCCGCATAGGCCGCCGCATCCGGCAGCGGCAGGGTATCGAACAGCACCTGCAGCTGCGGCACGCTCTGCTCGACGATGACGAAGCCGAGCCGCTTGCCGTCGGCGCCGGTCACGGGATGCGACAGGGAAAGATTGAACGTGGCCGTCGCAGTCGCCCCGTGGCCCGCGTTGGCCAGCAGCTGGCGCGTATCGCCCGGGAGGAAGCCGGGCAGCAACTGGCGCTGCCCGTCGGTCACGAACAGGATGGTCGCATCCTGGTTCAGCGCCTGCAGGTTGGCCGCCTGCGCCTGGCACACCTCGGGCGAGCCGCTGGCGAAGCACGCCAGCGTCTGCGGGTGGGCGGCAATCCGGGCGGCGCTGCGCTTCATGGCGTCGGCGAGGAACTCGATCTGCGTCGCCATCACCGGCTTGCCCATGTCCTCGGCCACCGGCGATCCCTGGGGCCGCGTCAGATAGATCGCGGACGTGACGAGCCCGGCCAGCAGCACCAGGACTGCAGCCAGGATCAGGCCAAGTCGCGTTATCGACGTATGGTGCATGACTGCGCCAGTCGGCTCTCCAACCCCTTGTTATGGTTCTCCGCAATGACAGGCGACCCGTTTCGGGCGACCTGCCGGCATGGCGTGAACGGAGCAAGTTTTGTGCCCCGAATGGCGCGCAGCCGACCGCCTGGCCGACCCGACGCCCGCCTCATGTCACTGTAAAGAACGCCGACACTACTGCCGGCCCGTGCTGCCGAAGCCGCCCTCCCCGCGCGCGCTCGCCCCGAATGCCTCGACGATGTTGAACTCGGCCTGCACCACCGGCACGACGACCAGCTGCGCCAGGCGCTCCATCGGCGCCAGTTCGAAGGCCTGCTGGCCGCGGTTCCAGGCCGAGACCATCAGCTGACCCTGATAGTCCGAGTCGATCAGCCCCACCAGGTTGCCGAGCACGATGCCGTGCTTGTGGCCGAGCCCCGAGCGCGGCAGGATCAGCGCCGCGTAGCCGGGATCGGCGAGGTGGATCGCCATGCCGGTCGGAATCAGCTGCGTCTCGCCCGGCGCCAGTACGATTGGACCATCGATGCAGGCCCGGAGGTCGAGCCCCGCGGCGCCCGGCGTCGCATACTGCGGCAGCTGGTCGTGCAGCCGGGCGTCGAGAATCTTCACATCCATCTTCATTTTTGTCGGAATCTCGTCAGTGGAGGTGGTGGGAAAGGTGGGCGATGAGGGCGCGCGCCTGGGTCAGCTTGTCGGCCCGCGGGAGCGGATGCGTGCCGCGGTCGTCGAACAGCACCAGTTCGGCGCTGTCCTGGCCCAGCGTGTCCTGCGCGAGGTTGCCGACCAGAAGCGGCAATCTTTTCTTCAACCGCTTGGCTTCCGCATGTTCGGCCAGGCGCTCGGTTTCAGCGGCGAAGCCCACGCAGAAGGGCGCGTCGGGACGCGCGGCGACCTCGGCGAGGATATCGGGGTTGGCGACGAGCTTGAGCGTGAGGCCGCCGTCACCTTTCTTGATCTTCTGGGCCGCGGCCGCGTCCACGCGGTAATCGGCGACCGCCGCGACCGCGACGAGCACGTCGGCCGGCAGCGCGCCCAATACGGCCTCGCGCATCTCGGCCGCGCTTTCGACGTCGATCCGGCGCACCCCGGCCGGCGTGGCGAGGCAGGTCGGCCCCGAGACGAGAAGCACGTCGGCGCCCGCCTCGGCGGCGGCCCGGGCGATGGCATAGCCCATCTTGCCCGAGCTGCGGTTGGTCAGGCCGCGAACCGGATCGATCGCCTCGAAGGTCGGACCGGCCGTGACCAGCACGCGCCTGCCCGCCAACGGCCCCGTCCCGACGAGGCCGGACGCGGCCGCCAGGAGATCGGCGGGCTCCAGCATGCGGCCGAGCCCGGTCTCGCCGCAGGCCATCTCGCCTTCAGCGGGCCCAAGAATCCGCACGCCGTCGGCGCGCGACTGCTCGAGATTGCGCTGCGTCGCCGCCGCCGCCCACATCTCCGGATTCATCGCCGGCGCCACCGCAAGCGCGCAGGTGCGCGCCAGGCACAGCGTCGTCAGCAGATCGTCGGCACGTCCCTGCGCGAGCTTCGCGAGGAAATCGGCGGACGCCGGCGCCACCAGCAGAAGGTCGGCGTCGCGCGAGAGATGGATGTGTTCCATGCCGTCGCCGCTGGCGGTGTCCCACAGCGACGTCAGCACCGGCTTGCCGGACAGCGCCTGGAAGGTCAGCGGCGCGACGAACTGCTGCGCCGCGGCGGTCATGACCACGCGCACGTCGGCCCCGGCCTTGACCAGCAGGCGACACAGTTCCGCCGCCTTGTAGGCCGCGATCCCGCCCGTCACCCCCAGAATGATCTTCCTGCCTGCCAGCGACACGCTCGATTCCCTGCGCACTTTCCGTGAAAATGGCCATTCTAAGGGAGGAGAACAAACGATGGCGATCCGCGACTGGCCGGAGGACGCGCGTCCGCGCGAAAAACTGCTCAAGCAGGGCGCCGCCGCGCTGACCGATGCGGAGCTTGTTGCCGTCTTCCTGCGCACCGGCGTGCCGGGCAAGAGCGCAGTCGACCTCGGCCGCGATCTGCTCGACCGCTTCGGCGGCCTGGGCGGGCTGTGCCGCGCCGACCGCAAGTCGGCGTGCGCGGCGCCCGGGGTCGGCGAGGCGAAGTACGCGCTGCTGCAAGCGGTGATGGAAATGGCGCGCAGGACGCTTGCCGAGGCGATGCAGGCAGGCGATGCCCTGAGCTCGCCGGGCGCCGTGCGCGACTATCTGAGGCTGGCGCTGCGCCACAAGGAGTACGAGGTGTTCTGCTGCGTCTTCCTCGACGCCCAGAACCGGGTGATCGCGGTCGAGGAGCTGTTCCGCGGCACCCTCACGCAGACCAGCGTCTACCCGCGCGAGATCGTCAAGCGCGCGCTCGCCCACAACGCCGCCGCGCTGATCCTCGCACACAACCACCCAAGCGGCGTCGCCGAGCCCAGCCAGGCCGACCGCGTGCTGACCCGCCAGTTGCGGGAAGCGCTGGCGCTGGTCGACATCCGCGTGCTCGACCATTTCATCGTCGCCGGCGCCACGTCGCTGTCGTTCATGGAGGCCGGCCACCTCTGACCGCCCGAACTTGCCTCGGACTCGAAGCCTGTGGTATAAATCGCGGTTCTCGGGTTAACCCCTATCGTTAACCCCACCGGTTAACCCTCACTCTGGAGCAGCATCATGGCTCGCGTATGCATCGTAACGGGCAAGAAGCCCATGGTCGGGAACAACGTTTCCCACGCCAACAACAAGACCAAGCGTCGTTTCCTGCCCAACCTGCAATATCGCCGGTTCTGGGTCGAGAGCGAGAACCGCTGGGTTCGTCTGCGTTTGTCCAATGCGGCGCTCCGCACCATCGACAAGAACGGCATCGATGCCGTGCTGGCCGACCTGCGTGCTCGCGGCGAAGCCGTTTAAGGAGTTAGATCATGGCTAAAGGCGGACGCGAAAAGATCAAGCTGGAGTCCACTGCGGGCACCGGCCACTTCTACACCACCACCAAGAACAAGAAGACCATGCCGGAGAAGATGGAGATCAGCAAATTCGATCCCAAGGCTCGCAAGCATGTGATGTACAAGGAAACCAAGCTGAAGTAATTCAGCGTGGACCAAAAGAAAAACCCGCCGATGGCGGGTTTTTCTTTTGGTCCGTCTCCACCGAGCGGCGGAGACTCTTCGGAATGGACACGGAACGCGGCGGCCAGGGCCGCCGCCTGCCTTACGCGTAGCGGCGCAGGCGCACCGAGAAATCCCTCAGCGACTGGATGCCGCTTTCCTCGGCACGCTTGCACCAGCCCTGCAGCTGTTCGAGCAGCTGCTCGCGGGTAGCGGTGGAGCGACCCCAGATGGCCGCCAGTTCCTGGCGCATGCGATAGACGGTCTGCAACCGCTCGCTCTTGACCAGAAGCCCGTCGAGCGCGGCCTTGTCGGCCGCGCCGAGCTCGGCAGGCTCCTTGTGCAGCCAGCGGCGGAAGCTGTCGAAGTTCCAGTTCTGCGGCAGGTGGGCATTGGCCTTCAGCTTCGCGATCTCGGCGACGCTGTCGGCGCGCACGCTGCGGACGAAGCGCGTCATCACGTCGTAGCGGTGGGTGATGATCGCCTGCAGCGTATCCAGGTCGCACAACGGCTTGGCCGGCTGCCACTTCACCGTGGGCGCCACCTTGCGGATGCTTGCCAGCCCGACGTACGACATCAGCTTGATGTAGAGCCAGCCGATGTCGAACTCGTACCACTTGTTGGACAGGCGCGCGGAGCTGCCGTAGGCATGGTGATTGTTGTGCAGTTCTTCGCCGCCGATCAGGATGCCCCACGGAACGATGTTGGTGCTGGCGTCCTCGCTGGCGAAGTTGCGGTACCCCCAGTAGTGGCCGATGCCGTTGATGATGCCGGCGGCGGTGACGGGGATCCACGCCATCTGCACAGCCCAGATGGTGAGGCCGAGCGGGCCGAACAGGGCGAGATTGATCGCCAGCATCAGCACGATGCCCTTCGCCGAATGGCGGGTGTAGACGTTACGCTCCAGCCAGTCGTCGGGCGTGCCATGGCCGTACTTCTCGAGGGTTTCGCGATTCTTCGCTTCGGCACGATAGAGTTCGGCGCCCTGCCAGAACACGGTCTTGATACCCTTGGTCTGCGGGCTGTGCGGATCCTCTTCGGTTTCGCATTTCGCGTGATGCTTGCGGTGAATCGAGACCCACTCCTTGGTGACCATGCCGGTGGTGAGCCACAGCCAGAAGCGGAAGAAATGGCTGACGACGGGACCCAGGTCGACTGCGCGGTGGGCCTGGGAGCGATGCAGAAAGATGGTGACGGCGGCGATGGTGACATGGGTCAGGCCGAGAGCGACCGCCACGTAACCCCACCAGGGTAAATCCAACAAGCCTAATTGCATGGTCTTCGGGTTCCTAAAAAAGGACAATCAAGTCTCGAAACATACAGGAAAACCCCATAAAAATCAAGGGTTATTTGCTACCAAAGGCGACCCGGGTGATGCAAAATGAAGCACCCGCTGAGGGAAGGGCATCTCGATTCCGGCGGCCTTGAAGCGACGCCAGATCGCCCAGTTGATGTCGGAGCGCAGGTTGTTCTGCCCCTCGCTCGGATCGCGTATCCACACGGCCAGTTCCAGCATGACCCCATTATCGGCAAATTCCTTCAGATACACCCTCGGAAGGTTGTCCGGGTCGTCGTAGATCACGCGCTGCTGGTCGTGCGCCGCCTCCAGCATCAGCGCTTCGGCGCGTTCCAGATCCGTATCGTAGGACACCTGAACCGGCAGGGCGATGCGCACGTTGGGCTTGGACAGCGAATGGTTCACGACGGTCTGCGTGATGAGCGTCTCATTGGGCACGATGGTCTCGGTTCCGTCGAGCGCCTTCAGCAACGTATAGCGCGTATTGATCTCGCTGACCTGGCCGTACTTGTTGTCGACGGTCACCAGGTCGCCGATGCGCACCGAGCGGTCGAGCAGGATGATGAAGCCGGAAATGTAGTTGCTCGCGACCTTCTGCAGACCGAAGCCGATCCCCACGCCGAGCGCGCCGCCGAACACCGACAGCACGGTCAGGTCGATGCCGACCGCCGGCAGCGCCACCAGCACCGCCAGGATCAGCAGGACCGTACGCACGGCCTTGGCGAGCGCCATGCGCAGCGACAGATTCATCTGCGTGATGCCCATCAGGCGGCTCTCGACGAAGCGTGCCAGCGACAGCGCGACGACGAGCGCGACGACGATCACCGCCGCCGCCTGGAACAGCAGCCAGAGCGAGAAGCGATGGCTGCCCGACTGGAACGACAACGCCTCCATCGCCGCATGGATGTGCGGCAACAGGCCGGTGACGTGCAGGGCGAACGCCCCCCAGATCAGCCAGGCCGCCGTGCGCTCCCAAAGCCTGAGGGATTCGCGCGGCTTCAGCGCATAGCGCAGCGCGTAGACCGCGAGGCGGACCCCGGCCAGGGCCAGCACGAGGGGAATCGCAAGATTGAGAAGGTGCGTGTGGTCCAGCCAGTGACGAGCCAGTTCGCGCCCGAGCAGCAGCACGAGCAGCATCGCCAGCGGAAACGCCACCCGGCGGACCCCGGCGCGCCAGACACCGCCCGTCTTCTCGATCACCGGCACGAGCAGGCGCACCGCCCCCCACGCGACGAGCACCCCCACGGCCAGGATGCCCACCTGCCACACCAGGTCGACGTTGCGGCTGTCCTCGACCAGGCGGGTCAGCAGGTTGTCGAAGGGAACGGGATCGGCCACGACGGTCTCAGAAGCTGTGGGTGTACTGGACGCTCAGGATGTCGACGTGGCTGTCGTACTGGCCGGTCAATCGGGTACCAAAGCTGTCGACGCTGTTCAGCCCCACATCCGCGACGAACAGGTGCGCATAGCCGAAATCGACCGCGCTTTGCCCGCTCACACGGACCTGGCCGCCAACCGCCAGCCAGGTGCGTGCGCCGTCCGGAATGCGCGGGGTGCGGTGGGCATCCGACACCGGCGCCTCGTCGTAGGCGACGCCGCCGCGCAGGCTCAGCTCCTCGTTCATGTGCCACGTCACGCCGAGGGAATAGCGCATGATGTCGCGCCAATTCTCGACCGTGTTGCTCAGCTGCGCGCCATTGGTGCGCATGATGCGCAGCTGGTCGAACGCGCTCCAGCCGGTCCACGTTGCGTCGGCCAGCAGGTCCCATTTGGGCGAAAGCTTGTGGAAGATGCTGAGCGACGCCGTATCCGGCATCGTGATGCCGGCGGTGACGGGGCCGCCGGGAACCGCCGGGAAGCTGCTCACCGTGGCGTCCCCCTCCAGCGTGTAGTCGACCCGCGAGCGGTAGGCGAGGCCGATGCGCGTCGCCGGCGTGACCTGCCACAGCGCCCCCAGGTTGAATCCCCAGCCGTAGTCGTTGCCCTTGATCTCGATCCGCGACGCATCGACCAGGGGATGCACCTGGTTGGTCAGCGTCGCCTCGATGTACTGGACGCTGAGCCCCGCGCCGAACGACAGGGTATCGCTGGCCTCATACGCGACGGACGGATTGACGTTGATGGTCTTGAGATCGGACTGGATCGCCTGCGTCCTGCCGATCCAGGTCGAGTCGTATTCGGTCTTGAGGCCGAAGGGCGTGTTGACGGCGATCCCCAGATGCACCTGCGGCGTCAGGCGAAACGCATAGTAGACGTTCGGGATGAACGTCCAGTCGCCGGCGTCGCCGCCCTGGCCGCCCGCGACAGATGTCCCAGGCGCGGGAACGGATGCCACGGCGCTCCCTGAAAAATGCATCGTCGGCTTGATCAAATGGCCCACCAGCACGACCTGACGGTCTGGCAGCCGGCTCATCCCGGCCGGGTTGAAGTAGATCGTGCTGGCGTCTTCCGCGACGGCGGCACCGCCGGCATAGGCGTTGCCGAGGCCGCTGGCGTTCTGCTCGATCAGCGCGAACCCCGCACCCAGCGCGGCGTGGGCACAGCCGGCGAGCGTGAGGCCCGCGGCAACCCGGTTGATACGGAACATCATCGTGAATCTCCCTTGCATTCTGGAATCGTCAGCGCGCGAAATCGGCGTACATCGCCTCGACCGCCGCGCGATGGCGGTCGAGCACCTGCCTGCGTTTGATCTTGAGGGTCGGCGTCAGCAGGCCGTCGTCGACCGTCCACGGCTCGAGTCCGGCGTGCAGGCGGCGAACCTGAGCATAGCCCGGAAAGTGCTTCAGATGATGCGCCACCCGGTGGGTCAGTACCTTCATCACGCGCGGATTGCGCAGCGTGGCGGGATCGTCCGCCGCGACGTTGAGGCCGGCGGCCAATTCCTGCCAGTGGGGCGCGTTCAGGACGACCAGCGCGGCCAGGTAGGGGCGTCCCTCGCCGACGATCATCGCCTGCTCGAACAGCGGATCGAGAAGGATCGCGGATTCCATGTCGACCGGCGGGACCTTCTCGCCGTTGTTCAGGACGATGATGTCCTTGAGGCGCCCGGTGATGTGATAGTGGCCCCAGGCGTCGACCGACGCCTGATCGCCGCTGTGCAGCCAGCCCTCGCCGTCGATCATCGTGCGGGTGGCCGCGTCGTCCCGCCAGTAGCCCCGCATCACGCAGCGGCTGCGCGTGAGGAGCTCGTCGTTCTCGCCGATCTTCACCTCCACGCCCGGCAGCGGCGTGCCGATGCTGGAAGGAACGTTGGACTCGGGCCGGTTGACGCAGACGACGGGGCTGGTCTCAGTCAGGCCGTAGCCCTGGATGATCGGCACGCCGAGCCCAATGAACGTGCGCGCGATCTCGGGCGAGAGCGCAGCGCCGCCCGAGATCGCCAGCCGCAGCCGTCCGCCCAGTCTTTCGGTGACGCTGCGCGCCACGCGCCTGTCGAGCAGCGGCCACAACAGCAACCCTGACGACCAGGCGGCCCGCCCCTGGCTGCGCTCGAAGCGCCGCCAGCCCACCCGCACCGCCAGCCCGAACAGCAGTCGGGCGAGTGCCCCCTTCTTCTCCAGGCTGTCCTGGATGCGGCTGTAGACGCGTTCGTAAATGCGCGGCACCGAGATCAGGACGGTCGGGCGGATCGCCTGCAGATCCTGCGCCAGCTGGGCAATCGAGCGTGCGTAGACGACCTCGGCGCCGATCAGCATCGGCAGGTAGTAGCCTCCCGTGCGCTCCAGCGTGTGCGACATCGGCAGGAAGGACAGGAACACCTCGTGCGACGCGAAATCCGCGCACTGGGAGGCGTAGAAGGCGTTCCACAGCAGGTTCTCGTGCGTCAGCATCACGCCCTTTGGGCGCCCCGTCGTGCCGGACGTATACACGATGCTCGCCAGCACGTCGGGGGTGAGATGGAGGTCGGGAATGGCCGTTCCGGCCGCGTCGGCGAGCCAGTCGGCCGCCACCACGAAGCGTGTGCTCCAGTTGACGAGGCCGTTCTCGGGCGCGGTCAGGCTGACGATGTGCTGCAGGGTCTTTGCCGCCGCGGCGATCTGCGCCAGCTTCTTGTGCTGGAAGCGCCCCTCGACCAGCAGCAGCTTGGCGCCCGAATGGTCGAGGATGTAGGCCGCGCTGTCGGGCCGGTCGTCGAGGTAGAGGGGCACGGTGACGAGGCCGAGCGCCAGCGCGGCCTGGTCGAAGACGACCCACTCGACGCTGTTCTTCAGCATCACCGCCACGCGGTCGCCCGGCACCAGGCCCTCCTTGACCAGCGCCGCCTGCCAGCGCGCAACCTCGGCGGCCACCTGTCCCCAGGTGAAGCTTGTCCAGGTATCACGGGCTTCGTCGAACTGGCGGTATGCGACCTGCTCCGGCGTGGCGGCGACGCGCGCGCGGAACAGGCCGCACAGCGTGCCGAGCGTGTCGGGATGGAAGGGGGCGGCACGCCCGCCGCCTTCTTCCGGTTGCCGGAACGTCGCCGCCGTCATGTCAGCTCGATCGTGCAATCCATGGAGGTGAATCGCCGCATAGTCAACCGCGCGCGCCGGTGGGTCAAGCGCCGTTCTTGACCAGTACGGCCGCGAAGAATCCGTCCGTTCCGTGCACCGCGGGCGAGAGCCTGAGCATGGGGCCGGTGTCGAGGGAGATCTTGTGCTGGGCCAGCAGCTCATTCGCCGGCAGCAGGGTGAAGCCGCCTTCGGCCAGCAGCGCCTCGACGATGGCCTCGTTCTCCTCGGGCAGCAGGCTGCAGGTGGCGTACACAAGGCGGCCACCGGGCTTGAGCAGCCGGGCGGCGGCACGCAGGATGGACGCCTGCTTGCGCGTCAGCTCGGCGACGCTTTCAGGCGACTGGCGGAATTTCAGGTCGGGGTTGCGGCGCAGCGTCCCCAGGCCCGAGCACGGCGCATCGACCAGCACGCGGTCGAGCTTGCCGGCGAGCCGCTTGACGCGCGTATCCGTTTCGGAGGCGATCAGCTGCGGCATCACGTTCGACAGGCCCGAGCGCGCGAGCCGCGGCTTCAGGTTGGCAAGCCGCTTTTCCGCGACGTCGAATGCATACAGGCGACCGGTCGACGCCATCATCGCGCCGATGCCGAGCGTCTTGCCGCCCGCGCCGGCGCAGAAGTCGCACACCATCTCGCCGCGCCGCGCGCCCAGCAGCAGGGCGAGCAACTGGCTGCCTTCGTCCTGCACCTCGATGCTGCCGTCGAGGAACAGCGGATGGCGATTGATCGCGGGATGCTCCTTGAAGCGGATGCCCCACGGCGAATACGGCGTCGCCTCGACCGCGTAGCCCTCGCCCTGCAGGCGTGCCAGCACCGCGTCCCGGTCGGCCTTGTGCGCGTTCACCCGGATATCGAGCGGCGCCGGCTGCTGCAGCGCGCGGCCGAGTGCCAGGATGTCGGCGTCGCTCATCGCGGGCCGCAGCTTGTCCACGACCCAATCCGGCAACTCGGCGGCCACCGGCAGGGGCAGGTCGTCGGTCCGGGCACTGCGGATGTGATCGATGAGCTCCGCCTTGGCGAACTGTTCCAGCGCCGCGCCGCTCATGCCGCGCGCCTTGATCAGCCAGGCGATGACCAAGGTGCGCGGATTGGCCGCCGGCACCACCACCGACAGGTAGCGGTACCGCCGCAGCACCCCGAACACGGCCTCCGCGACGAAGGCGCGGTCGCGCGCCCCGAGTTTCTTGTGCTCGCGGAAGAAGGCGGACAACACGGCGTCCGCCGGGCGCTTGAAGTCAAGCACCAGGTCGAGTGCCTGGGTGGCGAGTTGCAGGAGCGGGGCGGTCAGTTCCATCGGAAAACGCAGCAAGCGGGTTGGCGGGCGCCGGACGTCTGCCGGCGGGATTCATGCGGGAGTGACGCGCAACGTCGCCCCGCCGGGCACCGCCTCCGACTCAGCGCTGGGCATCCCCATCCTGCCGGCCGTCGTCGTAGGGGAAGCGGGTATGGCCGTACCGGATGATCAGCACCGCGAGCGTCAGCAGCAGCACCGACGTCGTCACGCCCAGCATGCGCCAGACGTCGAGGCTCTTCACGTCGAGCACCAGGTAGCGCGCCAGCGCCACGATCGCGATGTAGATCGGAAAACGCACCGGCAGCTGTCCCGAACGGAAGTACATCGCCACCATCGCGAGCACCTCCAGATAGAGG
This sequence comes from Thiobacillus sp. SCUT-2, assembly GCF_035621355.1. Classification (NCBI taxonomy): domain Bacteria; kingdom Pseudomonadati; phylum Pseudomonadota; class Betaproteobacteria; order Nitrosomonadales; family Thiobacillaceae; genus Thiobacillus; species Thiobacillus sedimenti. The sequence continues at coordinate 2,785,884 of NZ_CP141769.1, forward strand.
AACATCTGCAGCAGATCGGCGAGCGTCACCGTGCCGGCCGTCAGCATCGTCTTCACCTCGAACACGCCCGCGGCCAGCGTGGCGAGCGTGATGACGACGAGGCCGAGGCCCTCGAGCAGCCCAAGCACGCTCAGTGCAAGGCGCGGAAATGGTCGGTCTTTCGCGGGAATCATGGATGTGGTGGTCGCGTCGCCCGCAAGGATACCTCAAGCGGCGTCCGGACGGGCGTGCCCGAGCCATTCGCGCCAGATGGCGACCGAGACCGCGAGCAGTACCGGCCCCAGAAAGAGCCCGATCAGGCCGAACGCGTGCAGCCCGCCGAGCACCCCAAGAAACACCAGCAGGAAGGGGATGCGCGTCGGCCCGCTGATGACCAGCGGGCGGATCAGGTTGTCGACCCAGCTCACCACCAGCGCCCCCCAGAGGAACAACCCGAGTGCGGCGACGCTCTCGCCGTGCGCCAGCAGCGACAACGACAGCCCGATCCAGACCACCGGCCCGACGAACGGGATCAGCGACACCAGCGCCGTGATCACGCCCCACAAGGCCGGCGCCTCGATCCCCGCCACCCAGTAGCCGAGGCCGGCAAGCAGGCCCTGCGCCAGCGCGGTGAGCACGATGCCGAACACGACCGCGCGCACCGTCACGCCCACCGCATGGAGGTAGCCGCGCGCCGCCTCGCCCAGCCAGCGTGTCGCGACGCCGCGGACCTGGCCCAGCACGGAGGTGCCGTTGCGATAGAGGAAGAACAGCGCGAAGACCGCGAGGGCGAACTTCGCAACGTTGCGGCCGACGCCGCCGACCACGACCTTCAGGCTGGCGATGTCCGTGAGCCCGAGCGCCGACATCTGCGCGCGCACCCAGGCGGGATCGGCCTGCACGCGCTCGTATTGCGCGGCGATCCATGCGCCGCCCGGCCACGCGTGCACGCCCGCGGGCAGCGCTGGCAGGCCACTCGCCGCGATCTGCCGCAGCGTCGCCGAAGCGCCGGCAAGATCCGCCGCCACCGTGAGCAGCACCCACACCAGCGGCAGCAGCAGTGTCGCCGTGACGCCCAGCGTCATCAGGAGTGCCGCCAGATTCTCGCGCCGCGGCAAGGCCCGGCACACGCGCCGATACGACGGCCAGGTGACGTAAGCCAGGATGCCGGACCACGCCAGCGCCGCCAGAAAGGGCGACAGGACCCACGCGGTCAGCCCGAAGATCGAGACGAGAAACGCCAGCGCCACGACGCGGCGCGCCAGGGGAGAATCGAGCTGGGTCGGCATGAACGGTCTCCGTCAGGATTCAGCGCCTGGCGGCAAACGCGGCGCGGCGCACTAGGTTCGTGCGGCCCGCTTCCGCGTCACCCACAGGCTGGCGAACATGAAGGTGGCGATGATGAGGCCGACGATGCCGAGCGACAAGCCCACCGGGATCTTGTAGAAATCGACGATGAGCATCTTGGTGCCGACGAACACCAGCACCATCGCCAGGCCGTATTTCAGCAGATGGAAGCGGTCGGCCATGCCGGCGAGCATGAAGTACATCGCGCGCAGGCCGAGGATGGCGAAGATGTTCGAGGTGAACACGATGAAGGGATCGGTGGTGATGGCGAAGATCGCCGGGATCGAGTCGACCGCGAAGATCAGGTCGGACAGCTCGATCATGACCAGCACGAGGAACAGCGGCGTGAACACGCGCATGCCGTTCTCGACGACCCAGAATTTCTCGCCGCGGTAGTCCGGCGTCAGCCGCATGTGGCGCTTGATCCAGTTGAGCAGCGGGTTCTTCGCCAGGTCCGGCTCGGCCTCGGCGAACATCAGCATCTTCACGCCCGTGACAACAAGAAAGGCGCCGAAGAGATAGAGGATCCAGTGGAACTCCTTCACCAGCCAGGCGCCGGCCACGATCATGATCGCGCGCATCACGATCGCGCCGATCACGCCGTAAATCAGGACCCGCCGCTGGTATTCGGCAGGCACGGCGAAGAAGCCGAAGATCATCAGGAACACGAAGATGTTGTCGACTGCGAGCGATTTCTCGATCAGGTAGCCGGTCAGGAACTCCATCGCCTTGGCATCGGCGAGCTCGCTGCCGTACGCGCCCTTCAGGTACCACCATAGGCCGAGATTGAACAGCATGGCGAGTGCGAACCAGACGACGGACCAGCTCGCCGCTTCCTTGAAGCCGACCTTGTGCGCCTTGTTGCCGCCGACCAGGAAGAGGTCGACGGCGAGCATGACCAGCACGAAGCCGACGAAGGCCGCCCACATCCAGGGTTCGCCGATATTGATCGCAGCATTCATGTCGCGTTCGCTTCAGGCTGATTCAGAACCGGCGCTGCGCTTCACTGCGCCGCGCGCAGCGCGGCAATGCGCGCTTCGAGTGGCGGGTGCGTCATGAACAGGCGCTTGAGCCCCCCGTTGCCGCCGCCGGCGATGCCGAACGCGGCCATCTTGTCCGGTAGCGGCTGCGGATGCAGGCTCGCGAGGCGCTCCAGCGCGGCGATCATGGCGCCGCGTCCGGCAAGGCTTGCGCCGCCGCGGTCGGCACGGAATTCGCGCTGGCGCGAAAACCACATGACGATGATCGAGGCAAGGATGCCGAGCACCAGTTCGGCGACGATCATGGTGACGAAGAACGCCGGCCCATGGCCTTCCTCGTTCTTGAATACCACACGGTCGACCGTGTTGCCGATGACGCGCGAGAGGAACATCACGAAGGTGTTCACCACGCCCTGGATCAGCGCCAGCGTCACCATGTCGCCGTTGGCGGCGTGCGCGATCTCGTGGCCCAGCACGGCCTCCGCCTCCTGGCGCGTCATCTGCTGCAGCAGGCCGGACGACACGGCGACCAGCGAGCTGTTCTTGCTCATGCCGGTGGCGAAGGCGTTCACCTCGGGCGAGTCGTAGATGCCGACTTCCGGCATCCTGATGCCCGCCTGCTGCGAATACTTGCGGATGGTCTCGACCAGCCAGAACTCGGTCGAGTTGGAAGGCGTCTCGATCACCCGTACGCCCATCGACATCTTCGCCGACCACTTCGAGATCGCCAGCGAAATGAACGAGCCGCCGAATCCCATCACGGCCGCGAAGATCAGCAGCGAGCCGAGATTCAAGCCCTGCGCGGTCAGGTAGGGCTCGACGCCCAGGATACGCATGGTGAGCGACAGCACCAGCACGATCGCCAGGTTGGTGGCAAGGAACAGCACGATACGCTTCATCGAATTCTCCTCAATAACCGGATCACGGGCGGAATGGCCCCATGCACGGACATACGACACTATATAGCCGGATAAATCACAATAAAATTCGAAATTTAAGTTGTTATCATTCGTTAATCTCGAAATAGAACGCGCATGCTCAACTACAAGCACCTCCACTACTTCCGCACCGTCGCGAAGGCCGGCAGCCTGGCGCGCGCCGCCGAAAAGCTCCATCTGACGCCGCAGACGCTGTCCGGCCAGATCAGCGGGTTCGAGGCACGCCTGGGCGTGGCGCTGTTCCGCCGCAGCGGGCGGCGACTCGAACTGACCGACGCGGGCCGCACGGCGCTGACGTACGCCGACGAAATCTTCGGCATCGGCGCCGAACTCGAAGAGGCGCTGCAGACCGGCCCCACGGCCCGTGCGCATCCGTTCCGCGTCGGCATCGCCGACGTGGTGCCGAAGACCATCGCCTACCAGCTGCTGGCGCCGGCGCTTACCCTGGCCGAGCCCGTCAAGCTCGTCTGCCGGGAGGACCGCCTGGCGCAGCTCGCGGCGGAGCTCTCGATTCACCGGCTCGACATGGTGCTGGCGGACCGGCCGCTCCCCTCCAACATGGATATCAAGGGCTACAGCCACCCGCTCGGCGAATGCGGCATCGCCTTCCTGGCGGCGCGCACCGTGGCAGCCTCGATGCACGCGGACTTTCCGGCCAGTCTTGCCGGCGCGCCGCTCCTCATCCCAGGGGAAGACAGCGCGCTGCGGGTGCCGCTGCTGCGCTGGCTGGAGCGCAAGGGCGTGCAACCGACCATCGTCGGCGAGTTCGACGACAGCGCCCTGATGAGCGCCTTCGGCCAGGCGGGCGCCGGGGTATTCCCGGTCCCGCTCACGACCGCGAAGGCGGTGAGGCGGCAATATGACGTCGTGGAAGTCGGGCGCACGCTGGAGATTCGCGAGCGCTTCTTCGCCATCTCGGTCGAGCGCCGCCTGAGCCATCCGGCCGTCGTCGCCGTGAGCGAGGCCGCCCGCCTGAGCCTGCAGCCGCAGGACGCCGACTGAGCCGAGAGGCGTCAGGCCGCCAGCAGGCGCGCCGCCTCGGCCGGCGTCACGAGGCGGAACCAGGCGGCGCAGCGGCGGCGCAGCCTGAGCAGGGCGCGGTCCTTGCTGACCAGTGCGGATGCGCCGGCGGCGGCCAATTCGAGGAATTTCTGGTCGTCGGGGTCGCTGCAGCGCGGCAGCGCGGTCGGCGGCGCGAGCCGGGCGAGCGGAACGGCGAGGCGTTCATAGGAGGCGAACAATTCAGCCTGCCGCAGCGCGTCGAGGGCAAACTCGGGATAGGCCAGCACGCGCCGCCACTCTTCCAGGGTCGCCTCCGACACCGCGCAGCGCACCCGTCCCGTCGCCAGCGCCTCGCGCAATGGCCGCGCTTGCGGATCGTCGAACACCAGCAGGTCGAGCACCACGTTGGTGTCGAGCACCCAGAGGGCAGCGGGGTCGCCCCTATTCAATATCCGTATGCTCGGCGATGAATTCGCGCACCCAGTGCTCCGGCTTCGCGCTCGCGAAGCGCCCGACGATCTCGCCCTTGACGAACAGCAGCACGGTGGGAAATCCCCGCAGGCCATAGCGGCCGGCGAGCTTCATGTTGGCGCCCTCGTCGACCTCGACCTTGGCGAGGCGGATCCTGCCGTCATAGTGGGCGATGACGCGGTCGAGCACGGGGCTCAGCGCGCGGCAGGGCGGGCACCAGTCGGCCCAGAAGTCGACCAGGACGGGCAGGGCGTGGGACGCCTCGATGACGTCGCGGTCGAAGTGCTCCAGGTGGGTATCGAAGATGGGGCCCGGCGCATGGGCCTGAAGGTCGGTCATGACGATTGCGGCAATAAAACGAACGGCCGCCTATTTTGCCTCAATGGCAGGCCTTTTCCGTCCGCTATAGAAACTGCTTAACCCGACGTGCGAATGGCGCTACCGTAACGCCCATGGAAGAACGCTTCTATCGCGAGCAGGAGATTGCCCGGCTGCCGGACTTCCTCCCGGCCGCGACCTACAACCTCGCGCACACGCTGCTGGCGCGCGCGGGCACCTGCCTGTTCGTGCCGATCCGCAGCATGCAGTACATGGCCGTGCTGGATGCGGAGGAGTTCATTTTCGTCGACAGCCAGAATCGCGCGTGGGTCGAACTGGCCTGGCAGCATTTCCGCCCGCAGGCGCGGGCGTCGCTCGACGAACGCGTGCCATTCGAGGTGGTGCACTACCTGCCCCAGGCGGCGGAGACCATGAAGCGCCTGCCGGCTGAATTCCACCAGGCGCTGCTGCTGCTTGCCGGGCGCCAGAAACCGGACACGCCCGCCACCGTGCTCACGCTCCATGCCGGGGCGAAGGCGCCGCCCGACGACACCGCGGGCTGACCCCAGGCGGGCGCGACGTCATTCCTTGAGCTTGGAGATGCCGAGTGCGCGCAGCGTGAGATTCTCGTAGAAGGGCCCGACGTTGCCCTTCTTGATCTTGCGCAGGAAGTATTTCTCGAACGCGATCTTGGCGAGGTGCACCCACTTGCCCTCGGAGAACCAGTTGACGTTGCGCGGCGGAATCTGCGGCAGCGCGACGAAGGCGATGCCGGTATCGCCGAAGTCGGCCAGGCAGACCGCGTTCCAGGTCGCCTTCTCGGCAGGTTCCTTGCCGTCGAGCAGCGCGCGGATGTTGTGCGCGGTCGCCGTCACCATCGACTCGATCATGTAGCCCGTCTTCGGCGTGCCGGTGGGCACCGGCGTTGCCTCGACCGGTGGAATGGCGACGCATACCCCGACTGAGAAGACGTTCCTGAACGTGGGGTTGCGCTGGTAGGGGTCGATCACGACGAAGCCACGCGGATTGGTCAGGCCCTCGATGCCGATCACCGCGTCCACGCCCTTGAAGGCGGGCAGCATCATCGAATACTTGAACGGCAGTTCGTGCTGCTTTTTCTCGCTGCCGTCCTCGTTCACCTCGGTGACGAACATCTTGCCGGCCTCGATCCTGCTGACCTTGGCATTGCAGATCCACTTGATGTGCCGGTCGCGGAAGGCCGACTCGATCATGCCCTTGGAGTCGCCGACGCCGCCCAGCCCGAGGTGGCCGATGTAGGGTTCCGCCGTGACGAAGGTCATCGGCACCTTGTCGCGCAGCTTGCGGCGCCGCAGGTCGGTCTCCATGATCATCGCGAACTCGTAGGCCGGCCCGTAGCAGGAGGCGCCCTGCACGGCCCCGACGACGATGGGTCCCGGATCCTTGACGAAGGCCTCCCAGGCGTCGCTCGACGTCACCGCGTGGTCGACGTGGCAGACCGACTGCGTGTGCCCGCCCGGGCCCAGTCCCTCGACCTCGTCGAAGGCCAGCTTCGGTCCGGTCGCGATGATCAGGTAGTCGTACTCGACGCTGCGGCCGTCGTCGAGTTCGACGCGGTTCTCGGCGGGGTGCACGCGCTTCGCGCCGACCGCGATGAAATCGATGTTCTTCCTCCTGAGAATGGGCTCGATGGGAAGTTCGATGTCCTGGCGCGTCCGCCACTTGACCGCGACCCAGGGATTGGACGGCACGAAGTGGAAATTCGGCGTATTCGAGATGACCGTGATGCGGTCTTCCGGTCGCGCGCTCTCCCGCATCTCGAACGCCATCGGCATGCCGCCGATGCCTGCCCCCATAATGACGATGTGAGCCATGGTTCGCCCTCCATGAGATAAGTCCCAGTTTTTTATGTATAAACCGGGCCCGCGAAAGCGCAACCCGCCACCCCGCGACCGGCCCGGCGGCGCGAGGGGGAGTGGTATCATCCATGGGGTTTGCCCCGTTCACCGCTTTTGATCGAGACGTTCCATGATTCGCAAGAACCCTTCCGGACACGTGCCTGTCGTGCATGAGACCGCCTTCGTCGACCCGACCGCCATCCTGTGCGGCAAGATCGTCGTCGAGGAGAATGTGTTCATCGGGCCCTACGCCGTGATCCGCGCCGATGAGCTCGACGAGCACGGCGACATGGAGGCCATCGTCATCGGCGCCAACTCCAACATCCAGGACGGCGTCGTCATCCACTGCAAGGCCGGCGGCGGCGTCACCATCGGACGTGGCAGCTCGATCGCCCACCGCTCCATCGTCCATGGTCCCTGCACCGTGCATGACAACGTATTCGTCGGCTTCAACTCCGTGCTGTTCAACTGCACCGTCGGCGAGGGTTCGGTGATCCGCCACAACTCGGTCGTCGAGGGCTGCTCCGTGCCTGCCGGCTTCTATATCCCGTCGACCGCGAACATCCATTCCGACGCCGACCTCGCGACGATCGAACGCGTATCGCCGGACGCGGCCAGCTTCTCGGAAAGCGTCGCGCAGGCGAACAGCGAGCTCGTCAAGGGCTACAAGCGCATCCGCAACGAGTTCTGACGAACGGCATGATCGCGGCGCTGGAATCCTGGCGCGCCGGGTTGTTTCACCGGCGGCACCTGATGCGGAACCTGGGCGCCGGCCTGGTGGTCGGCGTGGTGGCCCTGCCGCTGGCGATGGCCTTCGCGATCGCCAGCGGCGCGCGCCCCGAACAGGGCATCTACACCGGCATCGTCGCCGGCTTCCTGACCGCACTGCTCGGCAGCTCGCGCGTATCGATCAGTGGCCCGACCGGCGCCTTCATCGCGATCCTCGCCGGCATCACCGCGAAGTACGGCATCGACGGCCTGCAGATCGCCAGCATCATGGCCGGCCTGATCCTGCTGGCGATGGGCCTGGTCAAGCTCGGCGGCATCATCCGCTTCATCCCGACGCCGGTGATCACCGGCTTCACCAGCGGCATCGCGATCATCATCTGGGTCGGGCAGTGGAAGGATTTCTTCGGCCTGCATCCGGCCGCCTCCGGCCGCCACTTCCACGAAAAGCTCGCGGCACTGGTCGCGGCCCTGCCGGACTTCCACCTGGCCACCACCCTGCTCGCCCTGAGCGCGCTGGCGCTGGTCGTCATCATGCCGCGCCTGATCCGCCGCATCCCCAGCCCGCTGATCGCGATGGTCGCGGTCACGGTCGCGCAGGCCTACTTTCATTTCGACGGCGTCGCCACCATCGGCAGCGCGTTCGGCGGCATTCCGCCCGGCCTGCCCGAGCCGCACCTGCCGTCGGTCAGCTTCGCCCGCGTGCTGGAACTGCTCGGACCGGCCATCACCATTGCCATGCTGGGTGCGATCGAGTCGCTGCTGTGCGCGGTGGTCGCGGACGGCATGGCCGGCACCCGCCACAACCCCAATCAGGAACTGGTCGGACTCGGCATCGCGAACATCGCCGCGCCGATTTTCGGCGGCTTCGCCGCCACTGGCGCGATCGCACGCACCGCAACCAGCATCCGCAACGGTGGCGACAGCCCGCTCGCCGGCGTCGTGCACGCACTGACGCTCGTCGCCGTCCTCGTCGCACTGGCGCCGCTGGCCGCCAATATTCCGCTTGCCGCGCTGGCGGCCATCCTGTTCGTGGTGGCGTGGAACATGAGCGAGGCACGCCATTTCGTCGACCTCCTGCGCCATGCGCCGGTCAACGACAAGGTGCTGCTGCTGATCACCTTCCTGCTCACCGTGTTCGCCGACCTCGTCATCGCCGTGAACGTCGGCGTGCTGCTCGCGGCGCTGCTGTTCATGAAGCGCATGAGCGAGACGGTGACGATCGAGGGAGAAAGCGACACCAGCCTGGCGGCGGTGTGCCCGGTCGGCCTGCCGAAAGGGGTGCAGGTCTACTCGATCGACGGCCCGCTGTTCTTCGGCGCCGCCGCGACCTTCGAGCGCACGCTCGCCGGCCTGCACGACCACACGCGGGTGCTGATCCTGCGTCTGGGGCAGGTGCCGATGGCCGACGTCACGGCCATGCAGGCGCTGGCCGACCTGACGCGCCATTTCCAGCAGCGGGGGGTGAAAGTGCGGCTGTGCGAGGCGAATGCGCGCATCAATGACAAGCTTGCCAATTTCGGGCTGCTCGACCAGCTCGGCCAGGCCGACGCCCGCATCAGCCTGGTGGACGTGCTGGCGCAGGCCGCAGACGAAGGCGCGGCCGCCTGAGCGGGACCGGATCGCGTCGCCGCGGTCGGAACGCCGCCCATCCCGCCTGACGTGTCTGGCCGGCAACCGCCGGCCCCGCATCATCGCCCCGTCCGGAAATGCCATCCCCAGGGTCGGGCCGGGCTCGTCGCATTCTTGTCGACGGCGACGTCGGCGCCGCAGAACGGACCCGACCTGCCCCCTTCGAGCGAACCGGCGCAAATGGCGCTACACTTAGCCAGACCCGGTTCCGCGTCAGGCCGGCTTTCAAACAGCCCACAAGGGAGACGATGCGACTGCACTTGCGTGCCTCCATGCGCCCGTTCGGCTTTGTCTTCAAGCTGGCCAGTTCCCGGGGGCTGATGGTGTTGCTGCTGGCGTGGCCGTATTCTGCCCTCGCCGGCACCGAGACGCGCGAAGTGCGCATCGGCGTGTACGAGAATCCGCCCAAGATCACCGTCGGACGGAATGACCAGCCGGACGGCATCTTCGGCAACCTGCTGACCGAGATCGCCCACAGGGAAGGTTGGACGCTGCGCGCCGTCCCGTGCAAATGGGAGGCCTGCCTCGAGGCCCTGCAGGTGGGGCGGATCGATCTTCTTCCAGACGTCGCCCGGACGAAGGCGCGCGAAAGGCAGTTCGACTTCCATGCGGAACCCGTCCTGCAGAGCTGGTCGGCCCTGTACGTCCCCTTGGGCTATCGGTCGCAGTCGATGCTCGATTTCAAGGGCAAGCGCATTGCAGTGCTCGATCGCTCCGTTCAACAGGGCTACCTCCGCACCTTGTTCGCCGGCTTCGGCATCGATGTCACGCTGGTTCCGGTCGCGTCGTTCGACGAGGGATTCGTGCTCGTGGAACAGGGCAGGGCCGACGCCGCGGCCGTCAATCACTACTACGGCGAGTTCAATGCCCGGCGCTACGGACTGATGTCCTCGTCGATCATGTTCCAGCCGTCGCAGCTGTTCTTTGCCGCTTCCCATGGCGCGAATGCCGATCTGCTGGCCGCGATAGACCGTGATCTGGCAGCCTGGCAGAACAGTCCGGGCTCGCCTTACTACAAGGTGCTGGAACGGTGGATGGTGCCGCCACCGGCCACGGTGTTGCCGGTCTGGTGGCGTTGGGCGACAGGCGGAATCCTGGCGATCATCGTGGTCGTGCTGTTGATCAATGCCATGTTGCGCCGCCGGGTTCGCGCCCAGACCGCGCGACTCGAAGAAGACCTCGTTCAACTCCGGCAGGCCGACGCGGTTTTGAACCGGCAGCACAGCTTCATCCAGTCCCTGATCCGCACCATACCGGATCTGGTCTGGATCAAGGATCCGGACGGCGTTTATCTGGCCTGCAACCCAAGTTTCGAATCGTTCTTCGGCGCGGCGGAAGCCGATATCGTCGGCAAGACCGATTACGACTTCGTCGATCGCGAACGAGCCGATTTCTTCCGTGCCAATGATCGTGCGGCGACGGTCGCCGGCAAGCCCACCGTGAACGAGGAGTGGCTGACGTTTTCGGCGGACGGCTACCACGGCCTGTTCGAGACGACCAAGACGCCGATGTTCGATGCCCAGGGACGCCTCACCGGCGTGCTCGGCATCGCGCACGACATCACCGCCCGCAAGAAGATCGAGCAGGCGCTGCGGGAAAGCGAGGAGCACCTGAAGGAGGCGCAGGCCATGGCCCACTTGGGCAACTGGAGCCTCGACCTCACGACCGGCGCGGCGGTGTGGTCCGACGAGGAATACCGCCTGCTCGGCTACGAGCCCGGCAGCGTCGCACCGACCTCGGAGAATTTCATGAGAGCGGTTCATCCGCAGGATATCGCGGCGGTGACGGCAGAAATGCAACGCATCCTGAAACCAGGGGAAAAGGATCCGTTTCACATCGTGCATCGCGTCGCCGGCGCGGCTGGCGAGCGGATCGTCGAACAGCTCGGCAAGGTCAGCTTCGACGCGCACGGTCAACCGGTCCGCATGTTCGGCACCACGACCGACATCACCGAGCGTACGCGCACCGAGAGACGGATCGAGCATCTCGCCTACCATGACCAACTCACGGGCCTGCCGAACCGGTCGCTGCTTCTCGACCGCCTGGGCCAGGTCCTGGCGGCGTCCCGACGCGGCAAGCGCTTCGGCGCCGTGATGTTCGTGGACCTCGACCAGTTCAAGCACATCAACGACGTGCACGGACATGCCATCGGCGACAAGGTGCTCAACGACGTCGCCCAGCGCCTGCGCTATTACCTGCGCGAAGGCGACACCGTGGCCCGCTTCGGCGGCGACGAGTTCGTCATCCTCCTGCCGGAGTTGTCCACCGACCAGGAGGTGGCCGCCACCCTCGCGCTCTCGGTGGCGGAAAAGATCCGCGCCGCCCTCGAGCAGCCCGCGCGCATCGACGGACAGGATTACCGCGCCACGGCCAGCATCGGCGTGTCCCTGTTCCCGAAGCAGGGCGAGAACGCGGACGACCTGATCCGCGAGGCCGATATCGCCATGTACCGCGCCAAGGACAGCGGCCGCAACGCGCTGATGTTCTTCGAGCAGGACATGCAGGCCCACATCACCGAGCGCTATGCGCTGGAGCGGGATCTGCGCGACGCGGTCAAGCAGGACAGGCTCGAGCTTTTCCTGCAATCCCAGGTCAACGCGGACGGCGACGTCATCGGCGCGGAGGCGCTGGTGCGCTGGCATCACCCCACGCGGGGCCTGGTTTCACCCGCTGCCTTCATCCCCCTGGCGGAGGAAACCGGCCTCATCGTCGCAATCGGCGACTGGGTGCTGGGCGAAACCTGCCGCCTGCTCGCCCGCTTGCAGGCATGCGGCCACAGCCTGCGCCTTGCGGTAAACGTGAGCCCGCGCCAATTCCACCAGGCGAATTTCGTCTCGCGGGTCGAGGAGGCGCTTGTCAGGACGGGCGCCGACCCCCGCTCCCTCACGCTGGAGATCACGGAGAACCTGTTGGTGACGCAAACCGCCGACGTGGTATCGCGCATGCTGGCGCTGTCGGATTTGGGAATCCGCTTCGCCATCGACGATTTCGGCACCGGATATTCGTCCCTGGCCTATCTCAAGCGCATGCCCGTCGACGAACTGAAGATCGACAAGAGCTTCGTCCAGGACGTGCCCCGCGACCCCAACGACGTCGCGCTGGTGGAAACCATCCTCTCCATGGCCCGCCACCTGCGCTTCGAAGTGGTCGCCGAGGGCGTGGAGACCGAGGCGCAGTTGGCGTTCCTGGTCGACCAGGGCTGCAGGTATTTCCAGGGATATTTCTTCCAGCGCCCCGAGCCGTCCGGGATTTGGCTGGGTCGGCTGAAGACGCCGCCGCGATCGCCCGCCTAGGAGGAAGGCCTGGGGTGGGCGACGCAAGTGCTGGGACGTGCAGTCCGCACGCGTCAGTCGTCCTCGCCCAGTTCGGGATTCCACCCCTTGGACCTGGCGAGCGCCATCGCACGCTCGTAGAGTTGCGCATGGCGCTCGCGCAGTTCCGGCGGCAGACGGCTCGGCAGGTTGGCGTACTTGTCCCATTCCTTCTCGACCTTGTCCATCAGGCTCTGCATGCGGCCGAGATCCCAGCCGGCGCAGTCCTCGCTCTCGGGGATGAAGCCGAACAGCCATCCGTCGAGCACGATGCGCCCGAGCTGGGTCATGCCGTGCTTGTCGTTCTTGAAGCCGACGTAAGTTTCCATTGATCAACCTTGTCTGGCCGCGGCGCTTCCGGAAGGAGCGCCGCGGTTCGCGTTTAACGGGTCAGGCCAGCATACAGCATCGGCAATTTCTCGGGCAGGCGCTGCACATGGTCGACGACCATGTAGTTCTTCTGCCCGAAGATGCGGCTGACGTAGTTGTCGGCGCGCGGGTCGAGGCTCATGCAGTAGGTCGTGACGCCGTTGCGCGCCACTTCCTCGACCGCCTTCTTGGTGTCGTAGCGCAGGTACTGCGGATCGCGCACGTCGATGTCGGCCGGCTCGCCATCGGTGATGACGATCAGGAGCTTCTTCGCCGAGCGCTGCAGCTTCAGATGGTGGCCGGCGTGGCGGATCGCCGCGCCCATGCGGGTCGACAGCTGGCCGGTCATGCCGGCGAGCTTCGCCTTCGGCACCTCGTCCCAGTGCTGGTCGAAGTCCTTGAAGCGGTAGTATTCGACGTTGTGGCGTCCGTCCGAACAGAAGCCGTGGATCGCGAACGGATCGCCGACCTTGTTGATCGCGTCCGAGAGCAGCACGCAGGCCTGCCGGGTGAGTTCCAGCACCGAGTATTCCTGGTCCTGCACCTTCTCGTTGGTCGACTCCGAGAGATCGAGCAGCACGAGGATCGAGAAGTCGCGCGTCTTCCTGACCGAGCGCATCATGATGCGCGGGTCGGGCTGGTTGCCGAGCCGGATGTCGGTGAAGCTCTGGATCGCCGCGTTGATGTCGATCTCGTCGCCGTCCTCCAGCTTGCGGATGCGCTGCACGCCCTGCGGCTGCATGGCGTCGAGCAGGAACTTCATGCGGTGGATCTCGCGCTTGTATTGCGAGGTGATGCCGTCGATGACGTCGAGCTCGCCCGACGTGGCGCGCTTCTCCAGCACCGTCGCCCAGGCCGGGCGCTCGAGCTGGATCTGGTAATCCCACTCCGAGTAGTGGAAGGGCTCGGACACCGGCTCCTTGCCTTCCATTTCGTTGAAAGACTTGCCGCCGCTCGACTCGCCGATGTTCTCGTACGGAAAGAGTTCGGTCGACAGCACCCAGATTTCCTCGGCGTCGTCGCCGGCGGTCTCGACGTCGATCTCGTTGATCATCTCCATCACGCTGACGTGCTTGCGCACCTGCTTGACGGACTCGTAGCCGGCGGTCGCCGCCTTCGCGAAATCGAATTCCTCGAACGCCCAGAAATAGCGATTGTCGTCGCGGTAGGGCGCGGTCAGGACGTCGGTGCGCGGATTGAATGGGATCTTTCTTTCGGCGATACGGTGGGCAAGCTGCACGCCGATGTCCCACGAGGTCTGGTTGGACCGGAGCTTGTCCTGCGCGGCGGCGAACAGCGCGCGGCCTTCCGCGACCCAGGGATCGTCGTCGACGTAGGTCTCGTCGAGCAGGGCGCGCGCCAGGCGATTGAGGTAGTCGCCAACGCTGGCGCTCATCTCCGGCGTCGCGGTATGAAGCTTGGCCCACAGCTGCTTCAGGCCCGGGAAGCGGCGGACCGAGAGCGTCTCGACGCGGGCGTCCTCGATCACCGAGATCACCGCCATCTGCAGCGGATTCAGCGCCTCGGCCGAGATCGGCACGCGGGTCTCGACCACGTGCGCGGCGCAGTGGGCCGCGGTCGCACGGTAGAGTTCGAGGCCCGAAACCGGCTCCATGCCCTCCGGCGCGAAATCGTCGAAGGCATCCGGCAGGTGCAGCAGATAGTCCTCGATGTAGGGCTTGTAGCCCTCGCGCGACTCGAAGTCGCCCGAGGTCGGGCGCATGAAGAAGTCGCGTGCCCACAGCGCGCGCAGGTACATGTTGATGCGGCGCTGCACGTCGACCAGCAGCGTGCCCTTGCGCTCCTTCTGCAGCATCGCCAGCGACTCTTTCGATTCGAGGCCGAAGTAGCGGATCTGCTCCTCATAGTTGGTGCGGTGCGCGTGCGCACCCCACAATGCCCAGCGCCGCAGGCCGCCCAGCGTCAGGTTCTGGAACAGCACCTCCAGCTTGTCGAGCATCGGACGCACGCCGCGCGGTGCCTGCGCGATCAAGGTATTGAGGAATTGCAGGTAGTTGAGGAACAGCTGGGCGTCGCCGAGGCGGTTGGCCGCGGTGGGCGCCGTGGCGAGCAGGAGTTCGATCACCGCGCCGGAGGTCTTCGACGCCAGCATCAGCGCGGCGGTGGCGAGGTCGCCGACCACGTCCTCGCCGACTTCCTTGGCGACGCGCGGCGCCTCCTCGATCCAGGTCTCCACCAGCGAGTCGCCGCGCCCGAGGCCGCGGATCGCGGAGATCCCCTTCAGGTAGTTGTCGAGCCCGCGCGGCGAGAACACCTTGGTGGCCTCGTGCCAGTTGGCGTCGAGCGCCGCCCGGCTGTGCTCGGACAGGTCTTCCAGCAGTTCGGCGTAGTCTTCGAGTTTGATCGACATGGCTTGGTGAGCAGTGAACGGTGAGCAGTGAACGGTAAGCGGCGTGCGGCTTCAGCGGTTTATCCGCTTGCCGCTCACCGCTCGCCCCTTCCCATCAGAAGAACGTCGTCACCGCAGCGTCGAGCGCGTCGCGCATGTCGGGATCATCCGTGATCGGGCGGACCAGCGCGACGCGGCACGCGGCCTGCGGGTTGACGCCCTTGGCGATCAGCGAGCCTGCGTAGATCAGCATGCGGGTCGACAGGCCTTCGTCGAGGCCGTGGCCCTTGAGGTTGCGCGAACGCTCGGCAATGGAAACGAGCTTGCCGGCGACATCGGCATTGATGCTCGCCTCGTGCGCCACGATCTCGGTCTCGATGTCGTGCGCGGGGTAGGTGAAGTCCAGGCCGCCGAAGCGCTGCTTGGTCGACTGCTTGAGATCCTTCATCAGGCTCTGATAGCCGGGGTTGTAGGAAATCACAATCTGGAAGTCGGGGTGGGCATGGACCAACTCACCTTTTTTTTCCAGCGGCAGCACCCGGCGATTGTCGGTCAACGGGTGAATCACCACGGTGGTGTCCTGGCGCGCTTCCACGACTTCGTCCAGGTAGCAGATGGCGCCGTGGCGCGCGGCGATCGCGAGCGGGCCGTCCTGCCACTCGGTGCCCGAGGCGGACAGCAGGAAACGGCCGACCAGGTCGGACGCGGTCATGTCCTCGTTGCAGGCCACGGTGATGAGCGGCTTGTTGAGCTTGTGCGCCATGTATTCGACGAAGCGCGTCTTGCCGCAGCCGGTCGGGCCCTTCAGCATCATCGGCATGCGCACCGAATAGGCGGCTTCGAACAGCTCGACCTCGTCGGCGACGGGGCGGTAGTAGGGTTCCTGGGTGATGCGGTACTGATCGACGATAGTGCTCATTTCAATTCCCTTTTATTCATCCGCGAAGAACGCGAAGAGACGCGAAGGAGGATCTTCAAAACGCGCGCCCACTTGAAGCTCCACCTCTGGCAAGCACTGGATTGTGTCCGACCAGCCGAGGCTTTCTTCGCGCTTCTTCGCGTCCTTCGCGGATAAACAAGACAAACAAAAAGCCCCCGCGCCCTGCGGGCGACGGGGGCTGTACGGTCTCCCGTCGCGACTTAAACCGTCTTGCCGCGATAGATCACCATGGCGGCGCCCTGCGACTGGGCGAAGTTGTCGTAGCCGACCAGGCGAACGTGGTTGTTCGGGTTCGCCTTGTGGCAGGCTTCGGCCTCGCTCAGGATGCGGTCGACGTCGGTCTCGCCGAACATCGGCAGCTTCCACATGTACCAGTAGGAGTCCATCAGGTGCTCCGGCTCGGTGTGCTCGATGGCGGGGTTCCAGCCCTTCTTCACCAGGTACTCGACCTGCTTGCGGATGTCGTCCGCGTTCATGGCGGGCAGGTAGGAGAAGGTCTCGAACTTGCGGCTGGCGGGGTCGCTCAGACGGCTTTTGTAATCCATCACATCAGACATTTTGGTTCCTTTACGCGAATAGGTTGAGTGGGGGGCAAGCAGGCGGCCCGCCGGGGGTCGCATCCCCGCCGCATACGCGGCGGGGGCCCTGCTCCGCCCCTCGAGCCTTTACTTGTGGGCGACGTCCAGCTTGTCGACGGTGTCGAACTCGAACTTGATCTCTTTCCACGTTTCCATGGCGATCTTCAGTTCGGGGCTGTTCTTGGCGGCTTCGGTCAGGATGGTCTTGCCCTCCTTCTCGATCGCGACGCCCTTGTTGCGCGCTTCCACGCAGGCTTCCAGCGCGACGCGGTTGGCCGCGGCGCCAGCCGCGTTGCCCCAGGGGTGGCCCAGGGTGCCGCCGCCGAACTGCAGCACGGAGTCGTCACCGAAGATGGTGACCAGCGCGGGCATGTGCCACACGTGGATGCCGCCGGAGGCGACGGGGAACACGCCGGGCATGGAGCCCCAGTCCTGGTCGAAGAAGATGCCGCGCGAACGGTCTTCCTTGATGAAGCTGTCGCGCATCATGTCGATCCAGCCCAGGGTCGCTTCGCGGTCGCCTTCGAGCTTGCCGACGACGGTGCCGGAGTGCAGGTGGTCGCCGCCGGACAGGCGCAGGATCTTGGTCAGCACGCGGAAGTGGATGCCGTGGTGCGGGTTGCGGTCAAGCACGGCGTGCATGGCGCGGTGGATGTGCAGCAGCATGCCGTTGTCGCGACACCAGTTGGCCAGACCCGTGTTGGCGGTGAAGCCACCGGTGATGTAGTCGTGCATGATGATCGGTGCGCCGATTTCCTTGGCGTACTCGGCACGCTTGTACATCTCTTCCGGGGTCGGGGCGGTGACGTTCAGGTAGTGACCCTTGCGCTCGCCGGTCTCACGCTCGGCCTTGTTGATCGCTTCCATGACGAAGTCGAAACGCTGGCGCCACCGCATGAAGGGCTGGCTGTTGACGTTCTCGTCGTCCTTGGTGAAGTCGAGACCGCCGCGCAGGCACTCGTACACGGCGCGGCCGTAGTTCTTGGCGGACAGGCCGAGCTTGGGCTTGATGGTGCAGCCCAGCAGCGGACGGCCGTACTTGTTCATCACGTCGCGCTCGACCTGGATGCCGTGGGGCGGGCCGCCGCAGGTCTTGACGTAGGCGATCGGGAAGCGCACGTCTTCCAGGCGCAGGGCGCGGACGGCCTTGAAGCCGAACACGTTGCCGACCAGCGAGGTGAACACGTTGACGACGGAACCCTCTTCGAAGAGGTCGATCGGGTAGGCGATGAAGGCGTAGAAGCAGGTGTCGTCGCCGGGCACGTCTTCGATGGCGTAGGCGCGGCCCTTGTAGTAGTCGAGGTCGGTCAGCAGGTCGGTCCACACCGTGGTCCAGGTACCGGTCGACGATTCGGCGGCCACGGCGGCGGCAGCTTCCTCGCGGTCCACGCCCGGCTGCGGGGTGATCTTGAAACACGCCAGGATATCGGTATCCAGCGGGGTGTATTCGGGCATCCAGTAAGTCTGGCGGTACTCTTTCACGCCAGCGTTGTAGGTCTTGACAGCCATGATTCCTCCTAGCAAAAGGTTCGGGTTACGCGACATGCCAGAAGTGGTCATGCACGATGGGTCGCATCTTGCAGGAGCGGAATCATAAATAACAGTCGATTTTTTCTATTTGAAGAATAGACTATTATCTATACAAAGACTCAAGCAAACATGTTAACCCCATGCGCAGCCATACGACGTTTCGCCAGCTGGAAATTTTCGAGGCCATCGCCCGGCTCGGCAGCTTCACCCGCGCCTCCGAGGAGCTTTACCTCACGCAGCCGACCGTGTCGATGCAGATGAAGAAGCTCACCGAAGCGGTCGGCGTGCCGCTGATCGAGCAGGTCGGCAAGAAGCTCCACCTGACCCCCGACGGCCAGCAGCTCGCCCAGGCCACGCGCGAAATCTTCAGCATCCTCGACCGTTTCACCATGTCGGTCGCCGAACGCCGGGGCCTGAAACAGGGCCAGCTCAGCCTGATGGCGATCACCACCGCGTCGTACTTCGCGCCGCGCCTGCTCGGCGAATTCTCCAAGCTCTACCCCGGCATCGAAGTCTCGCTGCGCGTCACCAACAAGGAGCAGGTCCTCGCGAGCATGGCCGACGGCCTCGACGATCTCTATCTGGTCGGACAGCCGCCGGAGCATATCGACGTCGTCGCCACGCCCATCATGGACAACCCCATCGTCGTGCTGGCCGCGCCGGACCATCCGCTGGCGCACCGCAAGAAGATCCCGCTCGACCGGATCGCCGCGGAGCCGTGGCTGATGCGGGAGAAGGGCTCGGGCACCCGCAATGCGATCGAGCGCATGTTCAGCGGCCACGGCCTCAACATCCACCCGCGCCTGGAACTCGGCAGCAACGAAGCAATCAAGCAGGCGATCCTCGCCGGGCTGGGCATCTCCGCCCTCTCGCGCCACGCGCTCGCGCTCAACCAGCCGGGGCAGTTCGCGATCCTCGACGTCGAGGGCTTTCCCATCCTGCGCCACTGGTACGCGGTCTATCCCGCGGGGCGCCAGTTGTCCGTGGTGGCGCGCGCGTTTCTCGATTATCTGCTCGAGCACGGGGAAGCCGCCCCGCTGTCGCCGTCGATCAAGCGATCGGCCCGCACAAGGATCTGAACGAACCCTGCTGCACTCCCGGCGCACCCTGGCGGCGGCACCGCGTCATCGCGGCCGCCGCGCCCTTCCCGCCTCCTCGGGTCGCCGAAGGCCGAGGCGGGCGATGCCCGGCCTTGCCCGCCCCCTGCACCCGCCGCCCTGCGCGCCGCCGCGCCGTGGCGGGGCCGCCAGCGCGCCCCGCGTCATACCATTTGCTTTAAGTAATCGTTCCCATAAAAAAATAAGACTGTTTTATATGGTTCGCCGACCCTAGCATGGCACCTGGCAAATCGGTAAAGCTGACGTAGTGCGTCCATGACTGCGCCATCCGCCGTGCGTGCATGAGGATCCGCCGCGCACGCAATGATAAATGGGGCATGTCATATCCAGGCTACTGGAAAGACGATTGATTATGGATTAACCCTCTGCATTCCATGGTCACCGACGTCGCCTGACGATGTGCCGAAGAATCGCCTGCGAACGCCCAGGCGCACACGACAACCCCCGACTTAGGAGGATTTGACGCGGTGGACAAGCTCACAATCCTGCTTCCGGCCACGCCTTTGCTCTCGGCCCTGTTGATCGCGCTGCGCGCAGACCTGCCGCGGCGCAGCGTTGCGCGCCTGAGCGTCGGCTTCAGCGTGCTGACGCTCCTGCTCGCGGCGGCCTCGCTCGCCCTCTATCTGGTCGAAGGACAGCCGCAATGGGCATCGTTCGGGCCGGGCTGGGGCAGCCTGTATCTCGACCCGTTGACCAGCGTGATGTCGCTGATGGTCGCGGGCATCAGTCTCGTCGTGCACGTCTATTCGGTGCGCTACATGGCCGAGGAACCCGGCTACGCGCGCTTCTACCTCCTGCTCGACCTGATGGCCATGGCGATCCTGCTGATGGTGGCGGCGGGCGATCTCGTCACCCTGCTGGTGGCGTGGCACCTGATAGGCGTGCTGCTCTACTTCCTGCTCGGCCACGACACCACGCGGCCGGCGGCCCAGCGCTACGCCTTCTGGACCTTCCTGACCTATCGCCTGGGCGATCTGCCCCTGGTACTCGCCGCGGTCATGCTGTACGACACCTACGGCACCGTGGCCCTGCCGACGTTGTTCGAGCGCATCGCCGCCGCGCCCGACGCGCACACATTGGCGGGACTGCCGGTGCTCGGCGTCGTCGCACTCCTGGTCGCGCTGGCGGCGTTCGCCCGCTCGGCCCAGTTTCCGCTGCATACCTGGCTGCCCTACACCATGGAGGGCCCGACCCCGGTGTCGGCGCTGATGCACGCCGGCATCGTCAACGCCGGCGGCTTCATCATCAACCGCTTCGCGCCGGTGTTCGTGCACGCCGGCGGCGTGTTGCACCTGGTGTTCGCGGTGGGCCTGGTCACGGCCATCCTCGGCTCGATCCTGATGCTCACCCAGAACGACATCAAGAAATCGCTCGGCTACTCAACCATGGGCCAGATGGGCTTCATGTTCGTCGAGGTCGGCGTCGGCGCGTTCTCGCTCGCGATCTACCACCTGATCGCGCACGGCCTGTTCAAGGGCACGCTGTTCCTCGGTGCCGGCGGCGTGATCGGCAACGCGCGCAAGCACGACGGTGTGCCCCACGACGACGTCTACACCTTCGTCGTCGAGCGCAAGCCGCTGGCGCCGCGCCTGCCCTGGGTGCTCGCGGCCGCCATCACCGTGGTGGTGCCCTTCCTCGTCCTCGGCGCCTCGCGCTGGCTGATGGGCGGCGACTCGGTCGGGGAGCAGGGCGGGATCATCCTGCTGTTCTTCGGCTGGGTGACCGGCGCCCAGCTCCTGTTCGCGACCTACCGCCTGCGCGTGGACAGCCCGTGGCGGGTGATGGCGATGATCATCCTGTCGCTGATCATCGTGGTCGCCGGCTATACGCTGATCGAGCACGGCTTCGACCTCTTCCTCTATCCGGATCGCGAGCTGAGCGAGCGCATCTATGCGGCGGCCAGCCTCCCGCTGGCGACCTTCGAGGTGCTGGTGATGATCCTCACGGCCGCCATCGTGGTCGGCTGGCTCGCCACCTACTACGCCGCCGCCAACGGCCGCACGGGCCGCGGCGACGCCTCGCCGCTGCGGCTCGCCTTCTATTCCCTGATCTCGCGCGAGTTTTACGTGGCCGACGTGTACGCGTGGCTGACCCAGGCGACGCTCGGCCTGTCGCGCCGTCTCAACGTGTGGTCAAGGTGGGTGTGACATGACGCTGCTGCTGATCGCTTCGCTGTTCCTGCCGCTGTTTCCGTTGAGCGTCGTGCTCAACGGCGCGCTGACGAAGCTGCGCCATCCTGCCGCGGCCAGCGCCTTGCTGCTAGTGTGGCCCCAGTTGGGGGTCGGACTGTTGCAGCTCGCGCCGCACGCCGTCCCGCCCTATGTCGTCCCCTGGGCGCTGCTCACGTCCGGCCTCTATGCGCTGCGGCTCCTCACCGTACGCGACATGGGGCGCTGGGCGGGTTTCCTCGCCACGTCCGGCCTCGCGCTCACCTGGGCGTTGGCGGCCGCCGGCGCCGATCTCGCGGACCTGCACCTGTTCGCCTTCTGGTTCAGCCTGCCGCCCGCCTTGATGGCGCTGCTCGTCCACCCGCTGACCCGGCGCTTCGGTGCCGCGTACGCGGGCCTGCAGGGCGGCGGCGTCGCCCGCCTGCCCCGCCTGTCCGGCGCGCTGGTGGTGACGGTGCTGGCGGCGGTCGCCACGCCGCCCTTCCCCGGCTTCTTCGGCCTGCTGCGCGTGCTGCACGCGCTCGACTGGGCGGGCGCCGCGGCCGGGCTGGCGATCTGGCTGGTCTGGGGATGGGCTGCGACCAAGCTGTTGCAGGGTTTCCTCTTCGGCGCCGGCCGCAACGCACCCGGCGCCGACATCGGGCGCGCCCCGACGCTGGCGTTCGCCGGCATGCTCGGCGCCTTCATTGCGGCCGGTCTCTATTTGACGGGAGGGGGTCTATGAGCCTTGCACTCGGGCGACGCCTCAAGATTCGCGCCATGGTCCATGTGGCCGGGGAACCGATTCCCTTTTTCTGGCCCATGCGCACCTTCATCCACCACAATCCGCTCTACGGCCTGGAGCACCTGCCGTTCGAACAGGCGGTCGGCGAGGGCGAACGCCTGTTCCATGCGCGCGGCTTCCTGCCGCGTCCGATCCAGCAGCGCTACCTGGCCTCGGGCAAGGTCGACCTCGCCGCGCTGGAGGACCAGGTCGAACGCTTCCTCGCCACGCAGCCGCACGTCGCCGGCCTCGACCTGCGCCGCCTGCTGATGACGCTCCTGACGGAAATCGAGGCGCCGGTCGGCACCCCGCCTTCGCTCGCCGATGCCGCCGACGTTCATGCCGTGCTGAACGGCTTCGCCCTGCCGGCGCGCAAGATCGGGGATGCCGCGCTGGCGGCGCGGGTCGGCGCCGACATGCCGCCCGGGCGGCCGCTCTACGCCATCGTCGACATGCTGTTCGGCACCGAGATCGGGGCGACGCTGAATGAGCTGGTGATCAAGAGCTGCCTCGATTTCTTCGACGAAGGCCAGTCGGTGTGGCAGATGCCGGGCCGCGAGAAGGGCCTGTTCGCGGCGTGGAGCGCAGTCGCGCGGCGCAACCTGCGCCTGTTCATCCGCGGCCTGCACATCAAGCGCATCCTCGCCGCCGACGACACGCCCGAGGGCATCATCCGCCACGTCATGGACGAGCTGGGCGTGGCCGAGGACGACTGGATGAGCCATTTCACCTGCGAGCTGACGCGGCTGCACGGCTGGGCCGGATTCATCCGCTGGCGCGCGGGTGCCAAGCACTACCACTGGAGCCGCCACTACCCCGCCGACCTGGTCGACTATCTCGCGATCCGCCTGGTGCTGGGGCTCGCGCTGCTGCGCGAGCATGCGCAGCGCAAGGGCACGCCGGCCCGCCTCGCCGACCTTGCGCGCTTCGTCGAGGCGCACCCGGCGGAAGCCTATCTGCGCCGCGAACTTCACGGCGGGCATGTGCAGCCGGAAATGGCGCATGCGGTCGAGGACGCGATCAGTTCAGGGCGGCCGGCGCGCATCGCCCGCCTGCTGCCGGACTATCTGGCGCGCAAGCGCGAGCAGGAGGCGCAACGCCACGCCGCCACCCTGCGCCGGCTCGCGTCCGGTGCCGGTCAGGCCGACGCCCTCCAGCAGCTCGCCCCCGAGGATGTCGCCCGGCTGACCGCCACGCTGGCCCGCTTCGAGCAGGACGAGGGCCGCATGTGGCTCGCCGCGCAGGAGGCCCACTACATGGGCGGCCTGCTGCGCGGCCTGCATCTCGCCCGGCCAGCGCCGCGCGAAAAGCGCCCGTTCGCCCAGGCGCTGTTCTGCATCGACGTCCGCGCCGAGCGCATCCGGCGCCACCTGGAGAAGGTCGGCGACTACCAGACCTTCGGCATCGCCGGCTTCTTCGGCGTGCCGGTGAGCTTCATCGGCCTCGAAAAGGGCAGCGAGACCCATCTCTGCCCGGTGGTGGCAACCCCGAAGAACGTCGTGCTGGAGCTCGCCATCACGCGCAGCGCCGACGAACAGGCCTTCATGTCGGCGCTCGAGCAGGTGTTCCACGAACTGAAGGCCTCGGTGCTGTCGCCCTTCATCACGGTCGAGGCGATCGGCCTGCTGTTCGGGCTGGACATGTTCGGCAAGAGCCTGGCGCCGCTCGCCTACAACCGCTGGCGCCAGCGGCTGCACCCAGGCCAGCCGGACAGCCGGCTGCTGCTGGACAAGCTCTCGCGCGAGCAGGCGGAGTCCATCATCCGTTCGCTGCAGCGCGCGATGATCGTCAAGGCGGTGGGGCGCGAGCTCGGCATCCAGCGCGAAGCCATCACCGACGAGATGATCCGCGAGCTGCGCGAGACGGCGCTCGGCAATCACGCCGGGCCGACGGATTTCGCGCGTGCCTTCAAGCTCGACGCCCAGGCCGAAGCCCGCTTCATCGAGCGCCTGCAGAGCGTGTATCGCATCAACCGCGGCTACGCGCAGATCCAGCTCGAGCGCCTGGGGCGCATCGGCTTCAGCCTCGACGAGCAGGTGCATTTCGTCAGCCAGGCGCTGCGTTCCATCGGCCTGACCGAAGGCTTCTCGCGCTTCGTGCTGCTGGCCGGACACGGCAGCACGTCGGAGAACAACCCCTACGAATCGGCGCTCGACTGCGGCGCCTGTGGCGGCAACCACGGCATCACGAACGCCCGCGTGCTGGCGCAGATCGCCAACAAGCCGGCGGTGCGCGCGCGCCTGCGCGAGCAGGGCATCGCGGTGCCCGACGACAGCTGGTTCGTCCCGGCCTTCCACAACACGACCACCGACGAACTGCGCCTGTTCGACCTCGACCTCTTGCCGTCCAGTCACCTCGTCTACATCGAACGCCTCAGCAATGGCCTGCAGGCGGCCTCGCGCCTGTGCGCGGCCGAGCGCATCGGCACGCTGGAGGACGCGACCGCCGCGGCGAACAGGGACGGCGACCCGGCGGGCGCCTACCGGCTGGCGCGGCGCAATGCGATGGACTGGTCGCAGGTACGCCCCGAGTGGGGCCTCGCGCGCAACGCCGCGTTCGTCATCGGGCGCCGCAACATCACCGGCGACCTCGACCTCGAGGGCCGCGTATTCCTGCACTCCTACGACTACCGTTGCGACCCCAAGGGCCGCCTGCTCGAAAACATCCTGGCCGGCCCGCTGGTCGTCGGCCAGTGGATCAACATGGAGCACTACTTCTCGGCGGTCGACAACGACCACTACGGCAGCGGCAGCAAGGTCTACCACAACATCGCCGGACGCTTCGGCGTCATGACCGGCAACCTCTCCGACCTGCGCACCGGGCTGCCGGCACAGACCGTGCTCAGGGACGGCGCGCCCTACCACGAGCCGCTACGCCTGCTCACCGTGATCGAGGCGCCGTTCGTGCACGCGCGCGCCGCCATCGAAGGCGTGGTCAAGGTGCGCAACCTGGTGCACAACGGCTGGCTGCGCATGGCGGTGGCGGATCCGGAAACCGGCGACGTCTACGTTTTCGAGGACGGCGCCTGGCAGCAGCGCCCGCTGCATGCCGTCAGCAACGCCATCGAAGAAAGGGAGCTTGCGCTATGAACAACCTCAACCTCAGCCCGCTGAAGAAGATCGAGATCATTCTCGAAGGCGCCCACCAGGAATTCGCCACCGACCTGCTCGACCGCGCCGGCGTGACCGGCTACACCATCGTCGGCAACCTGTCGGGCAAGGGCCGCCACGGGTTCCACGAAGGCCATCTCATGTTCAACGAGGACGCGGTTCTGATCATGATCATCGTCGCCGTCCCAGGCGAACTGGTCGAGCCGATCCTCGAAGGCTTTTCACCCTTCTTCAACAGCCACACGGGCGTCGTGTTCATCTCCGACATCCAGGTTAGCCGGCTGGTGAAGTTCAAGAGCTAGAAACGCGCGGGACGGAGTCTTGCAAGCGGCCTCCACGAACGGAGATCGCGCGTCCTACCGGATGCCCTGGTTCTTCCGGCTTGCTAGCTGCGTGGCGTGAGCAGTTGCACGTGCCCCCGCAGGAATTCCAGAAACGCGTTCGCAACGACGGATGGCTGCTTGTCCCGGGGCCGCACGACGTACCAGGAACGCTTGATCGGGAATCCCTCGACGTTGAGGATGGCCACCTCGCTCTGGTTCGGATCGTGGCTCAGCGTGCTCTGGGAGAGCAGCGCCAGCCCGAGCCCGCCGGCAACGGCCTGCTTGATGGCCTCGTTGCTGCCCAGTTCCATCCGGATCTTCAGCGGCACGCTTCGTTCCTGAAAGGCCCGCTCGATCGTAAGGCGCGTGCCGGAGCCCCGCTCGCGCACGATGAAGGGCTCGTTTTCCAATTCCGGAAACCGGATGCGCTTGCGCCGAGCCATGGGATGCGATGCGGGCGCCAGCACCACCAGCGGATTGTCCATGAAAGGCTCGCGCACGATGTCGAGCCCATCGGGCGGCACACCCATGACGTAGAGGTCGTCCTGGTTGCGCGCGAGGCGCTCCAGCAGACGGTCGCGGTTGACCACCTCCAGCGCGATGTCGATGCCCGGATACTGCGCACAGAACGGGCCCAGCAGGCGCGGCATGAAGTACTTGGTGGTCGTCACCGCCGCGATCCGCAGCCGGCCCTGCTTGATGCCCTTGAAATCGGCGACGGTCTGCTCGAAGCGCCCCCAGGTCTCCAGCCAGTCCGCACAGGTGGCATAGAGCTGCTCGCCGGCCTCGGTGAGAAAGACCTTCTTGCCGATCTGCTCCAGCAGCGGCAGCCCGACTTCCTCGTGCAACAGCCGGATCTGCTTCGACACCGTCGGCTGCGTGACGTGAAGCTCCTCCGCCGCGCGGGAAAAACTCTTCAGGCGCGCCACGGCCTCGAAGGTCCGCAGCTGGCGCAGGCTGACATGCATCACGGGATGATCCCTCCGTTTCGACATTGCCCAAAGGCTATCATTTTCATGAAAACTATTCATTAGTGATTTAGTAGGGTATTCCCTAGACTCGTTGCCAAGGCGTCCCCATCACGCCCCATCGATCAACCCGCAAGGAGTCCGGCCATGCCACCGACACTGAGTTCGTTCATTCCCGCCCTCGTCCTGTTCGCGCCCGCACTGCTCTGGGTGGTCGGCCTCACGCCGGCCGGCCTCGCCAACAGCCGCCCTCGCCTGATGGCGCGGATGAACATCGGCGCCGCGTGGCTCGCCTTCGCCAGTGCGCTGGCGGCGGCGCTCGCCCAGCTGTTCGACACGGCCCACAGCTGGACGCTGTTCTCCCTCCCCCTGCCCGGCGACATCGGCGCCTTCTCGATCGGCACCTACGTCAACAGCGTGACCGTGATCATGCTTCTGCTGGTGTCCTTCGTCGGCGCCATCGTGTCGCGCTATGCGCGCAACTACCTCGACGGCGATCCGAACCAGGGACGCTTCCACAAGTGGCTCACGCTCACCCTGGCCTCGATCCTGACCTTGATCGTCTCCGGCAACCTGCTGATGTTCTCGCTCGCCTGGATCGCCACCAGCCTGTGCCTGCACCAGCTGCTGATGTTCTACCGCGAGCGGCCGACGGCGGTGCTTTCCGCGCACAAGAAGTTCATCGCGAGCCGCATCGGCGATGCGAGCCTGCTGTCGGCGATCTTCCTGATCGGCTCGACGCTGCACACGCTGGAATTCGACGAGATCTTCGCGCGCATGGCCGCCCTGGAGGGCACCCTGCCTGCGGGTTTGCAGGCCGCGAGCCTGCTGATCGTCGTGAGCGCGGCGCTCAAGTCGGCGCAGTTTCCCCTGCATGGCTGGCTGATCCAGGTGATGGAGGCGCCCACGCCGGTGTCCGCCCTGCTGCACGCGGGCATCGTCAACGCCGGCGCCTTCCTCGTCATCCGCATGAGCCCGATCATGTCCCACTCCGGCACGGCGATGGCGCTGCTTGCGATCATCGGCCTGGTGACGCTGACCCTGGCCTCGCTGGTGATGCTGACGCAGACCAGCATCAAGGTCTCCCTCGCCTGGTCCACCACGGCGCAGATGGGCTTCATGCTGCTGGAGTGCGGCCTCGGCCTGTACAGCCTGGCCATGTTGCACCTCGTCGCCCACTCGCTGTACAAGGCCCACTCCTTCCTCGCCTCGGGCAGCGGCGTCGATGCCTTCCGTGCGCCGGTGATCCGCTACGAGTCGAAGGGCTTCCAGTTCGGCCAGTTGACGCTCGCGCTGAGCATCGCCGGTGCCATGACCTTGGGCGTGGGCGCTGCGTTCGGCGTGACCTGGCAGCAACAGCCCGCCCTCATCGCCGCCGGCACCATCGTGGCCATCGCGGTGAGCCAGCTCATGCTGCAGGCCGCGACCCTGCTCGGCAACGCCGCCGCGCTGCTGCGCGCCCTCGGGCTCAGCGCGGTCGTGTCCATCGCCTACTTCATCCTGCACGCGCTGTTCGATCACGCTCTGCATGGCAGCGTGCTTCCGCTGCGCGACGCCGCCAGCTCGTTCCAGTCCGTGCTCGTGCCGCTGACCATCGCCGCGTTCGTCGGCCTGCTGCTGATGCAGCAGTTCATCAAGGCCGCGCGCTCGGACCTGCGCGACAGGCTGTACCTGCATCTCTACAACGGCCTGTACATCGACGTGTACATCACGCGGCTGCTGCAGCGTGTCTGGCCCGCCCCCCTTCAATCCGCCCAAAGCCAGGGAGCCTGAACATGAACCTGAACGATGCCATCTTCGCGAAGCAATCCGCAGCCGAACTCGACCACCGCATCGATGCCGCGTGCGCACGCATCGCCCCGCTATGGCCGCTGAAGCACTTCGTCGCGGTCAACCCCTTCTTCGGCCTCGTCGACCACAGCTTCCAGGACGCCTCCGACACGCTGGCGCGCATCACCGGCAGCAGCCTGTACATGCCGCGCGCCTACTTCCGGGAGCAGCTCGCGAACGGCCGCATCACGCACGAAGACATCGAACAGGCCATCGAACGCTGCGGCAGCCGGCTCGACGCGGCCGCGGTGGAGCGTGCGCTGGCCACCGAGGCGCCGCAGCCGAAGATGGGCATGGCCTCGGTGAGCGAAGTGCTCGACCGGGTGGAAGGCGGCATCTGGACCAGCTTCGTCACCGAGCGCATCAGCCTGCATTGCGCCGCTTATTTCGATCTGGGCCAGGCCATGGTCGGCATGCCATGGCGGAATCTGCCCCTCTATGCGTCCTGGCGCAAGGCAGCAAGCATCGACCACAGTCCGGCGATGATGGGCCTGGACGATTTCCGCGCCAGCGTCGCCAAGCTGCCCGCGGAGCCGCGTGCCGCCATCGCCTGGGCCGTGTCCGAGCTGGGCGTGCCTGACGCGGCGGTCGAGCGCTACCTGCACGCCGCGCTCCTGAGCATCGGCGGCTGGGCGGCCTGGGCGCGCTATCTGCGCTGGCAGGCGGAACTCGGCGGACAGCGCGACGATTCCATCGTGGACCTGCTCGCGATCCGCCTGATGTGGGACGTGCTGCTGTTCAAAGCAAAAAGCAGCGCGGCGCTGGTGGCGCGCTGGCGCGAGATGCTGGCCGCCAGCATGCGGCCGCCGTCCGCCAAGCGCCAGGCCGCCGCCGAGATCGACCGCATCCTGCTCAACGCGATGGAGATCGGCTTTCAGCGCGTCGTGATCGCCGGGCTCGCCATTCCAGCCCCGTCCGCCCCCGCCGTGCGACCGGCGGTGCAGGCGGCCTTCTGCATCGACGTGCGTTCCGAGGTGTTCCGCCGCTCGCTGGAAACCGTGGCGCCCGCGGTGCAGACCCTCGGCTTCGCCGGCTTCTTCGGCATCTTCATCGAGCACGTGCCGCTGGGTGCGAGCGCCGGTCGTACCCACGTGCCGGTGATCTTCAATCCCGGCTATCGCATCCATGACCGGGTCAAGGGCGGCGATGCCGCGACCCTGCTCGATCAGCGGCGCCAGCGCATCGGCCTGTCGAAGGCGTGGAAGGGCTTCAAGCTGTCGGCCGCGTCCTGCTTCTCCTTCGTCGAGGCCGCCGGCCTGAGCTACGGCCCCAAGCTGCTCAGCGACAGCTTCGGCTGGACCCGGCCGGTGCCCGATCCCGACAGCCAGGGCCTCGCTAGGCAGGACATCGACCGCATCGGACCGACCCTGGAGGCGGTGCCCCAGGCGCAATGCTGCACGCAGCACGCTGACTCGGGTATTCCTCAAAGTGATCGGCTCAGCCATGCCGAGCGCATCCTGCGTGCCATGGCCATGACCGGCAACTTCGGCCGCCTGGTGCTGCTCGCCGGCCACGGCAGCACCACGGTGAACAACCCCCACGCCACCGGCCTGGACTGCGGCGCCTGCGCCGGCCAGACGGGCGAGGCCAGCGCCCGCGTCGTGGCGGCCCTGATGAACGACCCGGCGGTGCGCCGCGGCCTGCGCGAGCGCGGCATCACCATTCCGGAGGACACCTGGTTCCTGGCCGGCCTGCACGACACCACCATGGACGAACTGCGCCTCTATGACACCGAAGACGTGCCCAAGGCGCTGTCCCAGGACCTTGCCCAACTGCGCCAGTGGCTGGAGCAGGCCGGCGACCTCGCGCGCATGGAGCGCGCCGCCATGCTCGGCATCGGCGACCTGCCCGATCACCGCGTGGCGGCGGATGTGCGCCAGCGCAGTCGGGACTGGTCGCAGGTGCGGCCGGAATGGGCCCTGGCCAACAACGCCGCCTTCATCGCCGCGCCGCGTCCGCGCACCGCCGGCATGGACCTGGGCGGGCGTGCCTTCCTGCACGAGTACGTCTGGCATAAGGACGAGGGCTTCAGGATCCTGGAACTGATCATGACCGCGCCCATGGTGGTGGCGAACTGGATCAACATGCAGTACTACGGTTCGGTGGTGGACAATCCGCGCTTCGGCAGCGGCAACAAGGTGCTGCACAACATCGTCGGCGGCGCCATCGGCGTGCTCGAAGGCAACGGCGGCGACCTGCGCGTGGGCCTGCCGCTGCAGTCCCTGCATGACGGCAAGCGCTGGGTGCACGAACCGCTGCGCCTGTCGGTGTTCATCGAGGCGCCGGAAGCGGCCATGGACGACATCATCGCGCGCCACGACCTGGTGCGGCAGCTGGTGGAGAACGGCTGGCTGCACCTGTTCCGCATCGGCGACGATGGCGCTGCCTACCGGCGCGTGGCAGCCGCGAACTGGCAGCAGGCCTGAGGCACGGCAGCATGCAGGCCCCGATCCCGCTCTACGCCGGCGCGCAGATCGCGCTGCTGACCCGACATGGCAAGCAGCGCGTGATCGCGCCGGCACTGGAGGACGCGCTGGGCTGCCGCGTGCGCCATGTCGACGGCTACGACACCGATCTGCTCGGCACCTTCACCCGTGAGATCCCGCGCATCGGGACCCAGGTCGAAGCGGCACGGAAAAAGGCGCGCATCGCGATGGAACTCGCCGGCCTGCCGTTCGGGCTCGGCAGCGAAGGTGCCTTCGTGCCCGATCCGTTCCTCGGCATGGCACCGTGGAACGTGGAGGTGGTCGTGTTCATCGACTCCCTGCGCAACCTCGAAATCGCCGGAATTGCGCAGGGCCGGGGCAGTTTCCGCCACCTGCTGACCAACGAATGGCTCGCGCTCGAGGCGTTCGCACGGGAGGTCGGCTTTCCGGGCCAGCAGCTGGTCGTGCGCCCCCACGACCAGCACGATCGGCGCATCCGCAAAGGCATCCGCACCTGGCCCGAACTGGAAGCCGCGCGGGACTGGGCGACGGCAGCAGCGGAAAACGGCCTGGCCTTCGTCGAGACCGACGGCCGCGCCCATGCCAACCCCACGCGCATGGCGCATATCGGCCTGGCGGCGGCGGATCTGGCGGCACGGATCGCATCGCTGTGCCCCGCCTGCGGCACACCGGGGTACTGGCAAGTCAAACGCGTGGCGGGGCTGCCGTGCGCCGGCTGCGGTGCGCCGACGCGGGAAACCCGTGCCTGGGTATACGGCTGCCTGAAGTGTGATCAGCGCGAGATGCGTCCGCTCAGCGGACCCGCTCATGCCGATCCCGGGCGCTGCGATGCCTGCAATCCTTGATGCCGGCAACTGCATGCCCCCATACAATGGGCAAGCCTTCCCGCCAAACCCTGGAGCCCCTGATGGCGAACGACCTGCAGGCAAGCATCATGCGCCAGCGAGCCATCCTGAAGAGCTGGCTCGCGTCCTCGCTGACGCACCTTGCCGAAAGCTGTCTCGCGGTCTGGCCGGATCGGCAGGCCCTGGAGCAGCGCCTGATGGAGGGACTCAACGAATTGCCGTATTGCAAGTATCTCTACATCCTCGACGGCCATGCCCACCAGCTCACCGCCAATGCTTCGCGCGGCGGCTTGCTGCCGGAGCACTTCGGCCGCGACCGCAGCGACCGGCCGTACATGGCCGAGGCGCTCGCAGGCAGTGCGTTCTCGCTATCGGAGGCCTACATCAGCCGCAACGCGCGCCGCCCCTCGTTGACGGCCGTGCAGCGCATCGTCACGCCATCCGGCGAGTTCCATGGCTATCTCGGCGCGGACTTCGACCTGCGCGAACTGCCCGCGACCCAGGCGCTGTACGAACAACCCCAGCAATGGGTGCAGCTCAAGGGCGATCCGGCCATTCGCGCGGGGCTGTTTCATCAGGCGCGCGTCGCGAGCCCGATGGACGAACGCATCGACGAGGTGCTGGATCTGCTCACCGAACTGGTGACGGTGCACGGCGTGTTTCACGCCAAGCTGCACTTCTCCAGCTCGCGCGCCACCCTGTGGCTGCTCGACGACCCCTACCGATTCCGCATCCACAACATCGCCGAGCTGACCGATCCCGATCTCTGCCTCGCCTTCCCGCACCGCGACTATCCCGGCGATGCGGTGATCCCGGCGGAAAAGGTGCGCGCGATTCTCCAGACCTTCCGCGAGCTGCGCTTCATCGACGAGACGATTTACCTGCGTTCCGGCACGCTGAACCTATTCAACGGCATCGTCGGCCTGACGTTCTCGTGCGACGGGTCGCACTACATGCCGTGGAACGAGTTCCTCGACAAGCGCGTCGAGTTCTGGCTGGGCACGGGCGGCACGAGTACGCCAGTGCCGGACTGAACCGCCGCCGCCCGCCTTGGTTCGTCAGGCTAGGACCGCGTGACGCGCCGACGCGAACGCGTCACCGGCTTCGGCTGCGGCAGCTTCATGATGCGGTCCGCCTCGTTCAGCACGAATTCGTGGAAGGCCTGCGCGATCGGCGACATGCGCTTGCCGTTGCGATGAACCATGTACCACTCCTTCATGATCGGGAAGCCTTCGACGCTGAGGATGGCGACGCGCCCAAGGGCCAGCTCGAACTCCAGCGTGTGCAGCGACACGATGCCCAGCCCCAGTCCGGCCATCACCGCATGCTTGATCGCCTCGTTGCGGCTCATCTCCATCGAGGTGTTGAGCTTGACGCCGCGCTGCTCGAAGAAGCGCTCGACGGCGTTGCGCGTGCCCGACCCGCGCTCGCGCAGGATGAAATTCTCCTCGACCAGGCGGGCGAGCGGCACGCGGGCCGCGCCGACGAGCGGATGGTCCGGCGGCGCGATGATCACCAGCGGGTTCTGCATGAAGGCCTGCGATTGCAGTTCGATATGGTCGGGCGGCGTTCCCATGATCGCCATGTCCGGAATGTTGTCGTGCAGCTGCTGCACCACCTCCTCGCGGTTGGTGACCTCGAGATGCACCTGGGTGCCGGGATGGCGCTTGAGGAAGGCCGCCAGCAGGTAGGGCGCGAAATACTTGCCGGTGCTGGTGACGGTGAGCGCCAGGGTGCCGCGCTTGACGCCCTTCATGTCGTCGAGCACGGATTCGATGTCGCGGAACTGCTGGGCAATGGTGCGGCTGAAGGCGTAGACCTCCTTGCCCGCCTCGGTCAGGAAGATCTTCTTGCCCATCTGCTCGAACAGCGGCATCCCGACCTCCTCCTCGAGCTGCTTGATCTGGGTCGAGACCGCCGGCTGGGTCAGATGCAGCTCCTCGGAGGCACGGGTGAAGCTGGAATGGCGCGCCACGGCTTCCAGCAGGCGCAATTGGCGAAACGTCACGTTCATGTCGCATCCCTTTCCGGCGGTTTATCCATTCATCATGGTGAATGGAAACAATAAGAATTATTCATTTTTTATTATGCAACCACGTCTTTATAGTTCGCAACAAGGGCAAGATGCATGGCCGCCCGAAGCCAGCACCTAATGATCAACCGCTGAAGCATAAGGAAACCAGATTATGAGTGAAGCGACAGCAACCGCCACGGCCGAACGCCTCAGCGGCCGGGAAGCGGCCATCGCCCGCCGCCAGGCGCTCTCCCTCCACGGGAAGAGCGCACTCAAGGCCGGCAAGACCGCTGCGCCCAAGAGCGCAACCGAAGCCCGCATGGCGACGCGCGCCAGCGCACCCGCTCCCACCGCCACCGCAACGCCTGCGGCGCCGGCCGACAAGCCAAGCTGCAGCTGCCAGCACGGCGAGACCTATTCCGCACGCGTCGAAGCGGCACGCCCCGCGCCCGACCTGACGCCTGCCCCGATTCCCGCGGCGCGCCGGCGCCGCATGGAACAGTCCCTCAAAGGGCGCGGCGATGCCGCCCCCTGCCGTCCCTGCGGCCGCGTCCGCCCCGAACCGCCCAAGGTGGAAATCGGCACGACGCTCGCCGGCAGCACCGTGACGGGCAACCAGGTCGAGCGCACCACGCGCGTGACCGGCAACGAGGCAGGCACCTGCCGCACCGTCACCGGCACCGAATACGTCGGCGCCGAGCAGTTCGGCGAATTCTGCGGCACGCTGCCCGAGCCGTCGCCTGCCAAGGTCGCCACGACCAGCACCAGCCGCGGTCGCCGCGTGACCGGCACCGAAGTGGGCCGCAGCACCAAGGTGACCGGCGACGAAACCGGCACCTGCAAGCGCGTGACGGGCACCGAATACCTCGCCGCCGAGCAGTCCGGCGAATTCTGCGGCACGGCCCCCGAGCCGCGCCCGGAAAAGGCGGTGACGGGCATGACAGCCGGCCGCAATGCCGTGTCCGGCAGCGATCTCGCCCGCACCACCAAGGTGACCGGTGGGGAAGCCGGCGCCGGCCGCAGCATCACCGGCAGCGCCTACACCGACGCTTCGCTGCGCCCCGCTACGGAGGGCAACGGCCCAAAAAAGGTGGAAACCCGTCGCACGAGCGCTGGCGCAACGGTGAGCGGCACCCTACCGGGTCGCTCGTCGAAACTTTCCGGCGATGAGCCGGGCGCCTGCGCACGCGTGACGGGTTCCGACTACGTCAATACCGAGGAATTCAAGTCCTTCTGCCGCGCCGAGCCCTACCAGTCACCGGCCAAGGTGGGCGTGTCGCGTACCCTCAAGGGTCAGGACGTGTCCGGCACCCAGGTCGGCCGTTCGGCGCACGTGACGGGCGACGAGCACGGCGCATGCAAGCCGGTGACCGGCACCTCCTACATCGGCGCCGACCAGTACGCCGAGTTCTGCGCGGCGCGTACCGCGGCGGAAGCGATCAACCGCGCCCGCCTCGGCCGCAACGCCGATCTCACCGGCACCCAGCCAGGCCCCGACGACAAGATGACCGGCAACGAGCGCGGCGAATGCCAGCCGGTGAGCGGGACTCCGTATGTGGGCGAGAGCCAGATCGCCGCCGCGTGCGGCCGTCCGCCGATGGCCGCGGCCTACCGCAGCCGCGGTCCCGAGGGCTCGCAGCCTCCGGCCGCGATCACCGGCAGCGCGATGGACGCCGGCCAGGGCACCAACCGCACCGGCGACTTCTCCGTGGTGTCGCCGGCCCGCGCCGCGCAGTCGAGCGAAACCCGTCGCGTCACCGGCAGCGCCTACGGCGTCGGCGGCCGCATCACCGGTCCGCTGGCACGCGCCACCGGCCTGGTATCCGGCACGCCGGAATTCCGCTACCGCGACGATACCGGCTCCGTGGCCGTTCCCGCTGCACCCCAGCCGGCGGCTGAAGCCGCGCCCGAGCGCATCACCGGCGAAGGCCGCGAGCGCCGCATCACGGGCGACGCCTGGGATCGCGGCGACCGCGTCACCGGCACCGAGGGACGTTCGGCACAGCGCCGCAATCCAACCCTGCGTGGTGATCCGCGCGGCAACGGCGCCACCGCCCGCGACAACCGCGAGATCGAGCGCCCGGCAGCAGCCGCCAGCCGCATCACCGGCAGCAGCGGCAATGCCAGCAGCGGCGCGGCGATCACCGTGTCCGGCGGCGCCCGGGGCTGAGCGCGCGTAGCGAGGACGATCGAGCATGAACACCCGTCAACGTCTCGAAGCGATGCGCGCGCGCCAACCCGCCCCGGCGGGCATGGCGATGCGCGCCGCGCCTGCCGCGAGCACGCTGCCGAGCTGGCCGCAGCGCGTCAGCTTCTGCCCGCCCGGCATGCAGGAGCGCGGCGGCGAGTGCGTGAGCAGCGCGTGCGCGCCGCAAGCCCACCCGCTGATCGACGTCGCACGCAATGCCGAGCTGGCCGACTACGAGCGCACCGTGCGTGCCCGCTTCGACGCCATCGTGCCGGCGCTCAAGGAGATCGCCGCGCAGCAGCATGAGGCCGGCTTCGAGCAGCGCGCACAGCAGATCGCACGCGAACGCCTCGGTTTCGAGCTGCCGGAGACGGTGCTCGCCGACGCCTGGGTGACCACGCTCGACATGCGCAAGCTATACGGCCACAGCGTGCTGCAGACCTACCACACGCTTGCCCGGGAATACAGCGCGCGCTGGAACGGCCACGCCGAAGCGGACGCCATGCAGCGCTTCTTCGTCGAATGCGGCTTCCACGAGGTCGACATCAGCCCCTGCGCCGACGGCCGCCTCAAGGGCCTGCTGCAGTTCGTGCTGCGCCTGCCGCTCCAGGCGGTGCGCCGCAAGTCCTACGCCGGCGCGATGTTCGACGTGGAACTGAACGTGAAGCACTGGACCGAGACCGAGCTGCGCCGCTTCCGCGAAGGCGTGCCGACGCTGTCGGACGCCGGCACGCGCTACCTTAAGGTCGCGGTGTACCACTTCAGCAGCTCGGACCCGCATCACGAGGGCTGCGCGGCCCACGGCAGCGACGATCGCCAGGCCGCGCAGGCTGCGCTCGACCGCCTGGCTGCCTTCCGCACGGCGATCGAGAACGGCTTCTGCTGCGGCGCCTCGGTCGCGACGCTGCTGATCGGCGTGGACACCGACAACGACGCGATCAAGATCCACGTGCCCGACGCCAACGGCGAAATGGACACGGCATGCTTCGTCGACAACCTGGCCGTGTATCGCCAGACCGCCGGCATGGCCGCCTCGGAAGCGCGCTGGCGCCTCGGCGCCGCGATCGACGAAGCGGTGCGCGAGACCGGCCGCAGCGCACCGGAAACCGGCATGCGCAGCCTGATCGAGCGCCTGCTCACGAACAACCTGTCGCAGATCGACTACGTCTGCGCCAACCACGGCGGGCGCTACGCCGACGTCGGCCACGCCGAGCGCTTCATCAACCTCGGCGACAGCTTCGACGTGCTGCATCTGCGCAACCTCGCCTATTTCGGCCACCTGCACACGATCGAGGAAGGCGCGGCGGACGTGGACGTCGGCATCAAGATATTCAGCAAGCTGAACGTGACGCACGGCCTGCCGGTTCCGATCGCGATCCATTTTCGCTACGACGAGCAGGTGCCGGGTTCGCGCGAGCGCGCGGTAGCGCGCTGCCGCCGGATCAAGGCGGCGATCGAGACGCGCTACCCCGCCCTTTGCAAGGAAGGCCTGCTGTTCTGCGGCATGACGGTGCAGGGCAAGGCCCCTGGGAGCGCGCAGGAAGAAGTTTCGGACATCGATACCAACTCGCATGGGCATTGAGGTGATTCATGAAGATCATGCAAGTGGAAAAGACATTGGTCTCGACCAACCGGGTACGCGAAATGGGCCACCGCCCGCTGCTGGTGGTGCGGGAGAAGGCCGGGGGTGCGCGCAGCGTGGCCGTCGACGCCGTGGGCTGCATCCCGGGCGACTGGGTGATCTGCGTCGGCAGTTCGGCGGCGCGTGAGGCGGCAGGCGCGAAGGATTTCCCGAGCGACCTGACCATCATCGGCATCATCGATCACTGGCAGCAGGAGCACTGAGATGGAAATCATGCGCGTGGTGTCGGATCTGGTGTGCACGCGGCGCATTCCCGGCCTGTTCCACGCGTCGCTGCGCGTGCTGGCCGACGCGAAAGGTGCACTCGCGGTGGCGGTGGATCCGGTGGGCGTGCCGGAAGGGAAATGGGTATTCACCGCCGGCGGCTCGGCCGCCCGCTACGGCGCCGGCGATTACAGGATTCTTACCGATTTGACGATCCTCGGGATCATCGATCAGTGGGATGTGACGGTAGAGCGTCGCGAAGAAAGCAAGGCAGTTTCATTAACCGTGTAAAGGAGAAACATCATGGCAAACGCAATGACGGGCATCGCCCTTGGAATGATTGAAACGCGTGGTCTGGTGCCGGCGATCGAAGCCGCCGACGCCATGACCAAGGCCGCCGAGGTGCGCCTGATCGGCCGCCAGTTCGTCGGCGGTGGCTACGTGACCGTGCTGGTGCGCGGCGAAACCGGCGCGGTGAACGCCGCGGTGCGTGCCGGCGCCGACGCCTGCGAGCGCGTGGGTGACGGCCTGGTCGCCGCACACATCATCGCCCGCGTGCACAACGAAGTCGAAAACATCCTGCCGACCGCCGCTGCGGCCTGAGCGGACTGAACGCAACTTTTTTTAGGAGATAGGAAAAATGGCTACTGGAATGACTGGCATTGCCCTCGGCATGATCGAAACCCGCGGACTGGTTCCCGCCATCGAGGCGGCGGACGCGATGACCAAGGCGGCGGAAGTGCGCCTGATCGGCCGCCAATTCGTCGGCGGCGGCTACGTGACGGTTCTGGTTCGCGGCGAGACCGGTGCGGTCAACGCGGCGGTGCGCGCCGGTGCGGATGCGTGCGAGCGCGTGGGTGACGGCCTGGTCGCCGCCCACATCATCGCCCGCGTCCACAGCGAAGTCGAAAACATCCTGCCGACCGCTGCCGCAGCCTGACCGGAGACCACCATGGACATGATGGTGGATAGGGTCGAGGAAAAAAGGCAGATCATGCCCGGCACGGGCACCGGCATCGCGCTGGGCATGATCGAAACGCGCGGACTGGTTCCCGCCATCGAGGCGGCGGACGCGATGACCAAGGCGGCGGAAGTGCGGCTGATCGGCCGCCAGTTCGTCGGCGGCGGCTACGTCACCGTCCTCGTGCGCGGGGAAACCGGCGCGGTCAACGCGGCGGTGCGTGCCGGCGCGGATGCCTGCGAGCGTGTGGGCGACGGGCTGACCGCCGCCCACATCATCGCCCGCGTGCACAACGAGGTCGAACACATCCTGCCGACGCAGCCCAGCGCAGGCGGGGCGGGGCGTGACGGCGACGTGACCGGCATGGCTGCCTAGCGAAGGGAGGCCGCATGGCAATCGATCCACGGCTGTTGGGATATCTGAACCGGGCACTGGGCCATGAAATGGCGGCCGTCCAGCAATACATGGCCCAGTCCAGGCTCTGCGACCACTGGGAACTGGCGGACTACTGCGCGCATTTCCGGCAGGACGTCACCGAGGAGCTCGGCCACGTGCAAAGCCTGATGGATGCCCTGCTCCGGCTCGGTTCCGCGCCGAACGCGACTCAGTTGCCGCCGGTAAGGCTCGGCCGCAACCTGGGCGAGATGATCGCGATCGATCGCGTGCTGGAAGTCGAGGCGATCCGGCTGTACGAGGAAGCCGCCGCCTACTGTGCGCGCGTGCGCGACTTCGCGCACCACGGCCTGTTTGCAGGCATTCTGCGCGACGAGTTGATGCATCTCGACGAGCTCGGCAAGATGGAGGCTGACTTGCCCGAAAAGGAACAGCGTTATGCCTGACGACAACAACCCCATTCCGCACTGGCAACGGCAGGACCTGCCGCCGATGCTGACCCGGCGCTTCGAATTCGAATCCTATGCCGAGACGCGGCGCTTCCTGGACGGCGTGGCCCAGCTCGCGGAGGAAGCCAGGCTTCACCCGAACCTGAGTTTCGGCAAGACCTACGTCAGCGTGACGATCGACGCCGACGGCAAGAAAGTCGGCCCCGACTGCGTCGCGCTGGCCCAGAAGATCGACGGCCTGGTCGCGCCGGCGACCTGATCGCCCATGCCTGGCCTGCGCATCGCGGTCGCGAACCAGAAAGGCGGCACCGGCAAGACGACGCTGGCGCTCAATCTGGCGGCGGGCCTGCAGCGGCGCGGCAGCACGCTGGTGCTCGATGCCGACCCGCAGGCGTCGATCAGCCAGTGGGCGGCCCTGGGCGACGACAACGGGCACCTGCCCGCCGTCCAGGCCGTGGCGCAGGACGACGTGCCCGCCCGCATTGCGCAGGGCACGCGCGGACACCGCTACGTCGTGGTCGACTGCCCGCCGACGCTGCAGACCGCAACCGTGGGCGACGTGCTGAACAGCGTGGACGTGCTGCTGGTGCCGATCCAGCCCTCGCCCGTGGATCTCTGGGCGAGCGTGGACATCACCGCGGCGGTGCGCGACTCGCGCCGGCACAATCCGCGGCTCAAGGCCTTCGTCGTCCTGAACCAGCTGGACAGCCGCAACGCGCTCTCGCGTTCCATGCACGAAGCGCTGGCCGAGCTGGAATTTCCCACCCTGCGCGCCGGCCTCGCGCGGCGCGCCGCCTACCGCAGCGCCGCCGTGGAAGGCACCAGCGTGTACGGGCTCGGCCACCGCGGCAAGGCGGCCGCCCGCGAAGTTGAAGCCCTGATCGAGGAGTTACTGCAATCATGAACAAGACATCCAGCAAGCTCGCCGCCGGCGT
This sequence comes from Thiobacillus sp. SCUT-2, assembly GCF_035621355.1. Classification (NCBI taxonomy): domain Bacteria; kingdom Pseudomonadati; phylum Pseudomonadota; class Betaproteobacteria; order Nitrosomonadales; family Thiobacillaceae; genus Thiobacillus; species Thiobacillus sedimenti. The sequence goes on from NZ_CP141769.1 coordinate 2,826,590, forward strand.
GCGCAAGGTGAAGGCGCAGCAGGAAAGCGTCGTCACGAGAACCGCGCCGCCCAAGGCCGCGGCACCCGCTCCCAAGCCCGCGCCGGCACCGACGCATCCGGACCGCGTGTGGCCTGACTGAGCGGCTGCCGCCGCCCGCCGCCCCGGTCGGCCCGCCCGCCATCCCCGGCGCGGCGGGCGGGCGATGATTCGCTTCCGCCGCGCGCCCATTTTCCTGCCGGCACCGGCTTGGCCGGATCGCTCAAATGATGTAGCTTGTAGATGAAGACTTTCCGGTCATTTTTCATCGAACTGCCTGCAGGGGATTCGGGTGGACAGACTCCGCTTTTGCGCATGGCTCCTGGCAGGCCTCACGTTGGCCGTCTCGCCGTTGCCCGTGCGGGCGGAAGCGTCCCCACCCGCGACGACCGGGATGGACGTCGCGTCCGCCGTGAAAGCGGCCGGCCACCAGCGCATGCTCTCGCAGCGCATGGTGAAGTCCTACCTCATGCTGGGGCAGGGCATCGCGCCCGATGACGCGCGGGCCATCCTGCAGGGATCGATCACCCAGTTCGAATCCCAGCTCGCGACCCTGAAAACCTTCCAGCCGACGCAGAAGGTGCGAAATGCGCTCTTTCTTATGGAAGGCGCGTGGGCGAGATGCAAGCCGCTGCTGACCGCCGCTCCCAGCCAGGCCGGCGCCGCCGAACTCTACGACGCCAACGAGGCGCTGCAGCAGGCCGCGCACAGCACCGTGCTGGCCTACGTGGACGTCAACAGCGAGGCCATCGATCACCTGGTCGGCGTGGCGGGGCGCCAGCGCATGCTCTCGGAGCGCATGGCCAAGTTCTATCTCTATCGCACCTGGGGCCTCTACGATGCGCCGGCCGACATGGAGCTGCATCTCGCCCGCGCGCATTTCACCGCAGTCCTGATCCAGCTCGAGCGCTCGCCGCTCGCCTCGGCGCAGACCCGGGCCGCGGTGGCACTGGTCCGGCGCGAATGGGAGCCGTATCAGCAGGCCCTGTTCGGGAGCCGGGATCTTGTGAAGATGCGCAGGGAAGCCCCCAGAGTGGCTGCGTTGAGCGAACGCGTGCTGTGGGCCACGGGGGAACTCGTCGCGCAGCTCGCCGCCCGCCCCCAGGGGGCATCGCGTTAGCGTCACCCGCCTCCCACGCAAGGACCGATCCACAATGACCTCGCTCACCCTCGTCATCGGCAACAAGAACTATTCGTCCTGGTCGATGCGGCCCTGGCTGGTGCTGCGCCAGGCGGACATCGACTTCAAGGAGGTACGGATTCCCCTCTACTGGCCCGAGTCGGCGGCCCAGCTCACGGCGTGGTCGCCTTCAGGCAAGGTCCCGGCGCTGCACGACGGCGAGATCAAGGTGTGGGACTCGCTGGCAATCTGCGAATACCTCGCCGAACGCTTTCCCGAGAAGCAGTTGTGGCCGGCCGATGCCACCGCACGCGCGGTGGCGCGCTCGATCAGCGCGGAAATGCACGCCGGCTTCGCGGCGCTGCGCGAGCACCTGTCGATGAACGTCCGCGCCCGCTATCCGGGGGCGGGACGCACGGCCGAGAGCCTCGCCGACATCGCGCGCATCGTCACGATCTGGACCGATTGCCGCGCCCGCTTCGGCGCGGGCGGCGACTTCCTGTTCGGTCGCTTCGGCATCGCCGACGCGATGTATGCCCCGGTCGTGCTGCGCTTCCGGACCTACGGCGTGGAACTCGCGGGCGCCGCGCGCGCCTATGCCGACGCCGTGCTGGCGCTGCCCGCGGTGCAGGAATGGGTCGCGGATGCGGTCGCGGAAACCGAGCGCATCGAGCGGTTCGAGCGCGACGCTTCGCTCTGATGGCGCGCCGCGACCACTACCGCGTCTACGTCGTGGAGTTGTCGCAGGCCGTGCTCGCCGAGCGCCGCTTCCGCAAGGCCAATCCCGGCTACGTCGCGGGCAAGCCCTGCCTCTATGTCGGCATGACCGGGATCGATCCCGATGTGCGATTCGACAAGCACAAGGCCGGCATCCAGTCGAACCGCTTCGTGCAGGACTACGGCCTGCGCCTGCTGCCCGAGCATTCCGCGCTGTATGGCGCGATGGGCTACGACGACGCGTGCGCCCTCGAGGTCGAGCTTGCGATCGATTTTCGCGAGGCGGGCTGCGGGGTCTGGCAGGCCTGAGGTGCGGCGGCCCGCTCCCGGCTTCAGTACGCCCGCGCCTTGGCGAGGCGCGCCTTCAGCTCGGGCATGACGGCGGCGGCGGCTTTCTCGCCTTCGAGGATCGCGAGATGCCGCCCCTCGAAATCGGTGCTGCTGACGGCGGCCGTCTGCGGCCGGATCACGATGTCCGCGTCGGCCAGCTCGTGGCGGCTGATGGCGTGCCCCATGATGGCGAAGGTCTGCAGCAGCACGTCGAGCGTGCCGCTCAGCTTCTCGCGGCGCGCCACGTTGGAAATGTCCACGGCGATCACGAAATCCGCGCCCATCGCCCGCGCCGACGCGGCCGGCACCGGCGAGGTGAGGCCGCCGTCGACGTAATCACGGCCATTGACCTCGACCGGCTGGAAGACGCCCGGCACCGCGCTCGAGGCGCGCACGGCCATGCCGGTGTTGCCGCGGCGGAACAGCACCTTCTCGCCGCTCTGCAGGTCGGTGGCGACCACGCCCAGGGGCCGCGGCATCCTCTCGATGGGCAGGTTTCTCACCTGCCGGTTGACGAAGTCCTGCAGTGCCTCGCCCTTCAGCACGCCGCGATTGGGCAGGGTCCAGTCCTCGAGCATGCCGGTTTCCATCTGCAGCGCCAGGCTCTGCAGCTGGAAGCCGCTCATGCCCGACGCGTAGAGCGCCGCGACCACCGAGCCGGCGCTGGTGCCGACGACGATGTCGGGTACGATGCCCTGGGCTTCGAGCGCCTTGATGACGCCGATGTGGGCGAACCCCCGGGCCGCGCCTCCGCCCAGCACCAGCGCGAGCTTGATCGGCTTGGGCGGCGCCGGGCGGGGCGCCTGCGGCGGGGCCGGCGGCACCGCCGTGCAGGCGGCGAGCAGCATGGCGACGAGGAAAAGGGTCAGGCGGCGCATGGGCATCGGTCTCGGAGTGAATACGGGCTTGCGTGCAGGTACTGGAAGCGGCAGGCTGGGCATTTGCCCGGCGCGCGCCGGCATTCTGCCAGCGAATCGGGCCGCGCGGCCACTGCCCGGCACCGGCGCCTGCACACGGCGTGAACGAACGGCGCCCGCCGGCGTCGAACCGCCGGAACCGCCCGCAGCCCGACTGCCGCGAGGCGGCCTCCGGCAGGGAAGAAGCGGCCCTGCCGCACCCCGCATCCTGATCAACCCGGACCCGTCAAACCCCGATTCATGCGACCCGAACCAAATACCCAGAAGCCCCCTGCTCCCTCCGTCCGCGCCATCGATCCCGCCTCAGCGCCCGGACGGTCCGGCGGCGCGGGCTCCGTCTTCGGCGGCTTCCGGCGCGTGCTCCGCCAGGGGCTCCTGATCTTCGCGCTGATCATCACGGTCCTCTTCATGCTGCTCGCCTACCAGCACCAGCGCTCGCAGTCTGCCGTGCGCTCGGTGGAGCACACGCGGCAGGTGATCGCCTACATCAATGCCCTGCGCACCTACCTCCTCAACCTGGACAACGCCGTCCGCCAGTTCTCCGAATCCCAGAATCCCGCCGTGCTCGATCCGGATCTGATCTGCCGCGAGGCGTCGTGCCCCAGCGCCAGCCAGCTGATCAGCCTGGTCGGACCGGACCGCGTCCAGGCCGACCGCCTCGCGCCGCTGCCGGCCCTGCAGTCGGCGCTCGAGACCGGATTCGGCGCGTTGCAGCAGGCCGCGGCCGGGGGCGACGCGACGCCTCCCGGGCGCGAGCTGGGCGGCTTCGACAAATCCGCCATCGAGCAGATCCACCGGATCCTGATCGACACCGAACGCGAGGAACTGAACCAGCTGGAAATGCGCGAGGCGGCGCGGACTCGCGGCGAGAACCTGTCATCCGCGCTGGTCGCCGGCGCCGGCCTGTGGATGGGGCTGGCGCTGTTCGGACTGTACCGCGAAACCGTCCGCCTGATCGGCGCGGGCATCGAGGCCGAGCAGACGATCCGCCAGCTCAGCCTGCGCGACCCGCTGACCGGGCTGGCGAACCGCCGCTTCCTCGAGGAAAATGAGCGGCGCCTGCTGGCGAACGCGAAACGCTCGGGCAAGCAGCTGGCCGTGCTCGCCGTCGACCTCGACGACTTCAAGGCGGTCAACGACGTCCACGGGCATGCCGCGGGCGACGCGGTGCTGCTGGCCGCGGCACGGCGGATGCAGCAGCTGCTGCGCGAATCGGACGTGATCGCGCGCTTCGGCGGCGACGAGTTCGTCATCGTGCTGGGCCAGGTCGAGGGCGCCGCCGCCGCACGCGACGTCGCCGGCCGCATGGTGGACAGCCTGTGCCAGCCGATCCCGCTCGACGGCGGCGCGACCGCCCGCATCGGGGCATCGGTCGGGATCGCGATGTGCTGCGCCACCGGCCGCGAGACGCTGAGCGACCTCCTGGCCCAGGCCGACGCCGCCCTCTACGACGCCAAGCGCGAAGGCAAGCACACCTTCCGCGAAGCCGCCGCCGGGTAGCGCCTCCCGCACGGGCACTCTATGCTGGACAGGATAGGCGCACTGCGCCGACTGACCAGGGAGGGCCGCGATGAACCATTCCGCTCGCACACAGCGCCCCGAGCAGGCCGCCGCCGGGCGATGGACGGGCGGCGCCGCCGACGAGACCGACCTCGGACACGCGAGGGCCGCCGTCGGCACGCTGCTGGAGAACCTGGGGCTGGCCGCCCAGCTTTATGCCGTCGAGCCACGCGAAGGACAGTGGGTCGTCATCGTGGAATGCGCCACCGGCACCGGCTGGCAGCGCGTGGACCTGCATGCAGGACCCGAACTGCTGGCCGCAATCCGCGGCGATCGCGACGCCCGCGCCGCGCTGCTCGCCCAATGGCGGGCGCATCTGGCCGACTGCATCTACGACTGAAGCGCACCCGATGGGGCAAGCCAGGCTTGCCGTGACGACCTCATGAGCGCCGGACGGCGCCCATCTTCCCGGCCGCCAGCCTTCTCAGCCGGGGTCGTCGTCGTCCGTCGCGATGCGGAAGGCTGGCGCTTGCTGCTGCTGCGTGCCTACCGCGACTGGGATTTTCCCAAGGGCGCGCTGGAGCGCGGCGAATCCCCGCTCGACGCCGCGATCCGGGAAGCCGAGGAGGAGGCCGCGCTGCGCGATCTCGCGTTCCGCTGGGGCGACGCCTATTGCGAAACCGCACCCTACGGGCGCGGCAAGGTGGCGCGCTATTACCTGGCCGAAACATCAGAAACCGGCATCACCCTGCCCGTCTCGCCCACCCTGGGACGTCCGGAGCATCACGAGGGACGCTGGGTCGGGCTGGACGAGGCGGCGCGGCTCCTGCCGCCGCGCCTGCAGCCGATCCTCGCGTGGGCGCGCGCCCGCCTCGGGGCCTGAGGCCCTGCAGCTCAGGAGAGGCCGTCCCCTCGCGCCGCGCTCGCATCGCGCAGGAACTCGGCAAACGCCTCGGCCGGCAGCGGCGGGCTGACGAAATAGCCCTGCATTTCGTCGCAGCCGTAGGCACGCAGGCGCGCGACCTGCGCCTCGGTTTCCACGCCCTCGGCGATCACGGTGTGGCGCAGGCTCTGCGCCATGGCGATGATGGCCATGACGATGGCGGCGTCATCGGGATCGTCCACCATGCCGTCCACGAAGGACTTGTCGATCTTGAGCTTGTCGAGCGGAAAGCGCTTCAGGTAGCTGAGCGACGAGTAGCCGGTGCCGAAATCATCGATCGCCAGCGTGACGCCCATGTCCCTGAGGGCATTCAGCGTCGAAATGGCGCGCGCCGCGTCCTGCATGACGACGCTTTCGGTCACCTCGATCTCCAGCAACTGCGGCGCAAGGCCGGAGGACCGCAGCGCCGCGGCGACCCGGTCGGCCACGTGGTCGCCGCCGATCTGCCGCCCCGACACGTTCACCGCGACCCGGAGCGCCGGCAGCCCCGCCGCATGCCACGCCGCGGCGTCGGCGCACGCGGTGTCGAGCACCCACTCGCCGATGGCGCCGATCATGCCATTGTCCTCGGCCATCGGAATGAACACGGCAGGCGGGATCATCCCGCGCGAGCCGTGCTGCCAGCGGACCAGCGCCTCCGCGCCGACGAGGCGTCCGCTCGCCAGCTCGACCTGGGGCTGGTAGTGCACCCGCAGTTCGCCGCGCTGCAGCGCCTGGCGGAGATCGCTTTCGAGCTCGAGGCGCTCGATTCCGGCCGAGGCCATTTCATCGGAATAGTACTGGTAGCCGTTGCGGCCCTTTTCCTTGGCACGGTACATGGCCGCGTCGGCATTCTTCAGCAGCGTGCTGGCATCCCGTCCGTCCTGCGGGTACAGGCTGATGCCGATGCTGAGGCTGGTGACGATCTCGTGGCCGGCGAGCGTGAAGGGGGTCCCGATCGCGGCAAGCATCCGCGCCGAGAGCAAGGCCGCGGACTCGGGCTGGGACACGTCCTTCTGGATTACCACGAACTCGTCCCCGCCCATGCGGGCGACCGTATCCTCCTCGCGCACGCATCCAAGCAGCCGCCGCGCCACTTCCTGCAGCAGCAGGTCGCCCGCTTCGTGCCCCAGCGTATCGTTGATGACCTTGAAGCGGTCGAGATCGACGAAAAGCAGCGCCACGCCGCCGCCGTTGCGGCGCGCCATGGCAAGCGCCTGCTCGAGACGGTCGCGGAACAGCAGCCGGTTCGGCAGGCCGGTCAGCGCGTCGTGGTGAGCCGTGTATTCGAGCTTGCCCTGGGCTTCCTTGATGGAGCTGATGTCCGAGAAGACGCCGATGTAATTGATGACGGCACCCGCATCGTCGCGTACGACGCTGATGTTGAGCCACTCCGGATAGTCCACGCCGTCCTTGCGCCGGTTCCAGATCTCCCCCTGCCAGCGCCCCCGGGACTGGATCGCGTCCCACATCTGCCGATAATAGGCGTCATCGTGGCGGCCCGACTGCAGGAGCTTCGGCTCCCGCCGGATGACCTCGTCCTCGGCATAACCGGTGATTCGCGTGAACGCCTGGTTCACCGCGATGATGCGCTGCTCCGCATCGGTGATCATGACGCCCTCGCTGGTGTTCTCGAACACCTTGGCTGCCTGGTGCAGACGCAGTTCGGCCTCCCTTTGCTCGGTGACGTCCTGCACCGTCCCCACCATGCGAAGCGGACTGCCATCCGGGCCCCGACTGACTTCGCCGCGCTCCTGCACCACGCGCTCGGAGCCGTCGGGCCGAATGATGCGATGCTCCATCACGTATGGCCGGCCGTGCTCCAGGGTCTCGTTGACCGCCTGCCGAATGCGGGTGCGATCGTCCGGATGAACGATCTCGAGGAAGGCCTCGTAGGTCGCGCCGAAATCCTCGCGCGACAGCCCGAAGATCCGGTAGATCCCGTCTGACCAGCGCAGGATGCCCTTCGCGATGTCCCAATCCCAGCTGCCCAGGGCGGCGATGCGCTGCGCTTCGGCGAGGTTGTCCTGGCTCTGGCGCAGCGCCGTCTCGACCTCCTTGCGCGCGGTGATGTCGCGGTCCATGCCGCGATAGCCGAGCAGGTCGCCACGGGCGCCGAAGATCGGCACGGCGTTTGTCTCAAGCACGACCACGCGGCCATCCTTGTGGCGATTGACGTTTTCGATGCCGAAGCCCGCCTGCCGCGAGGCGGCAATCGCGTTGAACATCATGCGCACGCGCTCGGCTTCCGCGGGCGCCATGAGGTCGAATGGCGTCCTGCCGATGACCTCCTCGGGCATATAGCCGAGCAGGTCGCGGATCTTCGGGCTGACGTACGTATACACGCCATCGGCGTCGACTTCCCAGATCAGGTCGCTCGAGCTTTCGACGAGCGCACGGAAGCGTGCCTCGCTCCGCTGGAGCTCGGCCTGCGCATGAGCGAAGCGTTTCTGCGCCCTTTGGGTGAGCACGTAGAAGATGGCGAAGAGCGCGCCCCCAAGCAGGATCGCCAGCGTCGCGGACGCCAGAATCTCGCCGCCGGCGTCCGCCTCCTCGTGCCCCCAATAGCCGCTGAAGAAGCCCACGCCGAGAACGAGCAGCACCAGTGCCAGCGGCGTCAGGAAGGCGGGCTTGCGGTCGGATTGCTGGCTAGGGGACTCGGTCATGGGGTTCGTCTGGCAAGGGCGCCTCAAGCGGTGGAACGGGCGCGAGCGGGCCCGGGATACACCACCCAGCTCAGGCACGCCCATGACGGCAAGCCAGTACTGCGAGAGCGCAGTTCCCTATCGGCAATGCGCGGTGAAAACTTGATATCGGTCCATGGGTTCCCGCGACGCGGCTGCGTTTCGCGATACGGCGCTCACCCTACTTCGTCAGCGCCATGAAGAGCTGCGGCAGCCGCTCGGGCAGCCGCCCGACGTGGTCGATCACGCTGTACTGACGTCCGAAGATGTCGGCGACATATTCGTCGGCCCTCGGGTCGAGGCTGATGCAGTACGGGAAGATGCCCTCGCGGTCGAGTTCCTTGACGGCCTGGCGGGCATCCTCCAGCAACAGGCGTTCGTCGTGGACGTCGACGTCGGACGGACGGCCGTCGGTGAGGATCAGCATCAGTTTCTTCTCGGCCGGGCGCGCGGACAGGTAGTGGGCGGCGTGACGCATCGCCGCGCCGATGCGGGTGGAGTAGCCGGCCTGCATGGCGGCGAGCCGCGCCTTGACGTCGTCGCTCCAGCGCTCGCCATAGCCCTTGACGTGCAGGTAGCGCACGTCGTGGCGCGTGTTGGAGTGAAAGCCGGCGATGGCGAAGGGGTCGCCCAGTTGCTCGATCGACCAGGCCAGCAGCGACACCGCCTCCTGGCTGAGCTCGAGGATGGTCTGGTCGGAGCCTGCCGCCTTCTCGTTCAGCGACTCGGACAGGTCGAGCAGCAGCATCACCGCAATGTCGCGGCCGGAGGTCTTGTGGCTCATGTTGATGCGCGGATCGGGCGTGGCGCCGCCCCTGAAGTCGATCAGCGAGCGGATCGCGACGTCGAGGTCGAGCTCGCTGCCCTCCTCCTGGTAGCGCACGCGCACCTTGTCCTGCGGCTTCAGCAGGTCGAGCATCTTCTTCAGCCGCTTGGCGAGCGCGCCGTGCTTGGCCAGCAGGCGGTCGATGTCGGCGGCGTTGCCGGCCGGATGCAGCGCCTCGTAGACGCTCGCCCAGTCGGGGCGGTAGGTCTGGCTCGCGTAGTCCCACTCGGGGTAGTGGCGCGGCGGCAGGCCCCGGATCTCCTCGCCCGGCTCGATCTTTCTTTTCTGATCGAACGCCTCCTCCTCGTCGCCCGCCTCGATGAATTTCCACAGCTGGCGGTTGTCGTCGCGGTAGTCGACGACGGTGGCGTCGAAGTGGACCTTCGCGAACTGGTCGCTCGGGCGACGCGTCCGGGCGACGTAGGACAGCGCGAGGCTCGCCACCTCGCCGGTGCTCGCCTCGCCGCCCTTCATCAGGGCGTGAAAGCGGGCGACGAAGTCGTTGAGATCGGCGTCGGCGTAGCCGTGGTCCGGATCGAGCAGCGCGCGCGACAGCATCGCCAGGCGGTGCCGCAGGCACGAGGTCGTCCCGGGATCGCACGCGTCCTCGACGGGCCTCGGGTGCAGCGCGAGGAAAATCCGCCTGAGCCCCGGGTATTCACGCATCAGGAGCGTCTCGACGCGACAGTCCTCGAAGAACTCGACCGCCATGCGCTGGAACGGACTCCAGTTGTCCGCGATCTGCGCCTCGGACCAGCGGCGGTGGCCGACCATGTGGGCGAGCGCGGCGCGGTAGCGGTCGAGGCCGCTGATGACGACCGCCCCCTCTCCCGCTCGGGGGAGGAGGTGGCCCGAAGGGCCGGGAGAGGGAGCGCCCACGCTAGCACCCTCTCCCCCGGCCCCTCTCCCGCTCGCGGGAGAGGGGGGTACGGCTGCGGGGAGGATGAGGTCGTCGTAGACATCGGGCAGGCGGATGCCGAGCCGGTCGTAGTAGGGGACCGGCTTCCTCAGCTCGTCGAACGCGGTCGAATAGGGCACCAGGTGGTCGTGGTCCCGCCACAGCCCGCGCAGGTAAAGGTCGAGCTTGCGCTCGACGTCGACGAGCAGGGTGCCGTGCCGCTCGCGCTGCAGCACCGCACGGGCGTCGGCCGACTGCAGGCTGAAGTAGTCCTGCTGCCGCTCGGGGTGGGTAGCGTAGTTGCGAATGCCGTACTCGACCCAATTCTTCAGCCCCGCGAGCGTGAGCTGGGCGAGGAGATTGGGCGCCTGCGCGAAGAATTCGGGCAGCCCCGGGCTTGGGAACGTGGTGTGGTGGCCGTGGATCGAGCCGGTGGTGCGCTCCATGAAATCGAGCGCGACGTCGAGGTAGCGCTGCAGCTGCTCGGCGGCCTGCAGCCGCTTCGCGACCGGCGCCAGCGTCTGCAGGAAGGGCGCGATCGCGCGGCCGTTGGGCGACTTCTGCATGCGCATGACGAAGGCCATCACCGCCGGCAGCGCGGCCTCGCCCACCGCGCGCGCGGCCGACGGCCATTCCTCCAGGAAGGCGAGCATGGGCTCGACGCCGCGTCCGAGCTTGCCGATCACGCGGCCGGCTTCGAGGTAGGCGTCGACGCCGTCGAGCGTGAGCACCGACAAGGCTTCCGTCATGACGTCCTCGAACACCTCCTCCACCTCCGCGAAGCGGGTGTCGAGCTGCCGCCAGTAGGCGGCCATCAGGGGGTGCTGGTAGGCGGTCTCGGTCATCTGCATTCTCCTCCCCTCTCCCGCCTGCGGGAGCGGGGCCGGGGGAGAGGGCGCGTGGTCAGGCGAAGGTCGCGTCGATCGCGTGGTCGAGCGTCTCGCGGATGTCGGCGTCGTCGGTGATCGGGCGCACCAGCGCCATGCCGCAGGCATCGCCCGGCTCGACGCCGTCCTTGATCAGGGTCGCCGCGTACACCAGCAGGCGCGTCGAGATGCCCTCGTCGAGGCCGTGCCCCTTGAGGGCGCGGGCGACGCCGCCGATCTTGACGAGCTTGCCGGCGGTCGCCTCGTCGAGCCCGGTCTCCTTCGCCAGGATGGCCGTCTCGAGCGCGGCGCCCGGGTAATCGAAGTCGAACGCGGCGAAGCGCTGCTTGGTCGACTGCTTGAGATCCTTCATCAGCGACTGGTAGCCTGGGTTGTACGAGATCACCAGCTGGAAGTCGGGGTGCGCCGCGATCAGCTCGCCCTTCTTGTCGAGCGGCAGGGTGCGACGGTGGTCGGTCAGCGGGTGGATGACCACGGTGGTGTCCTGGCGGGCCTCGACGACTTCGTCCAGGTAGCAGATCGCGCCGATGCGCGCGGCGGTGGTCAGCGGACCGTCGAGCCAGCGGGTGCCGTCGGCTTCCAGCAGGTAGCGCCCGACGAGGTCGCTGGCGGTCATGTCTTCGTTGCACGCCACGGTGATCAGCGGCTTGCCGAGCTTCCACGCCATGTATTCGACGAAGCGGGACTTGCCGCAGCCGGTCGGCCCCTTGACCATCACCGGCAACCGGTTGCGGTAGGCGGCCTCGTACAGCGCGACTTCATTCTTCTGCGGCTGGTAGAAGGGCTCGTGCTGGACCCTGTACTGTGCGGTATCGATCATTGCGTTTCCTCCTGCGGAAGAAAAAACGCCCCCGGAAAGCTGGGGGCGTGTAGCGCGGGGGGCTCTCGGCGGCTAGGAGATCACGTCGAGCCCGACCTGCATGGGGCGGTGCATCCCCTCGTGATTATTTGTGCACGCCCAGCTTCTCGCGCCAGCCGGGGAACAGCTTGTCGGCGTCCTTCGGGAAGGACTCGAAGGCGCGGGCGAATTCCTTGTGCTCCTTGGCGAACTCGATCGGGTCGGCACCGGACTTCCAGCACTCGTACGACTGGCGCAGCGAGATCGCGCCAGCGGCCGGGCTGTCGATGTGGCCGTAGGAGCCACCGCCGGCGGTGTTGATGACGTTGCCGTGACCCAGGTTCTCGAAGAAGCCGGGCAGGCGCAGCGCGTTCATGCCGCCGGAGATGATCGGGGTGGTGGGCTTCATGCCGTACCACTTCTGGAAGTAGACCGGGCCCTGGCACTCGTCGCGCTCGATCATGTAGGCGATGATCTTGTCGTCGCCTTCGCCTTCCATCTTGCCGTAGCCCATGGTGCCGACGTGGATGCCGGACGCGCCCTGCAGGCGGCTCATCTTGGCCAGCACGAAGGCGGTGTAGCCGCGCTTGGAGCTGGGGCTGGTGACGGCGCCGTGGCCGGCACGGTGGTAGTGCAGGTACTGGCCGGGATACTGACGACGGGCGGTGGTGACCATGCCGGGGCCGCCGACGTAGCCGTCGACCAGGAAGGCCAGCTTGTCGGCGTCCGGGCCGAACACTTCCAGCGCGTAGTCGGCGCGGGCGCACATCTCGTAGTGGTCGTCGGCGGTGATGTTCATCGAGAACAGCTTCGCCTGGCCGGTTTCGTCCTGGGCGCGCTTCATGGCGTCGTAGACCAGCGGCAGCACCTTCTTCAGCGGGCAGAACACCTGGTTGCCCTGGGGCTCGTCGTTCTTGATGAAGTCGCCGCCCAGCCAGAACTGGTAGGCCGCGTTGGCAAAAGGCTCGGGGCGCAGGCCCAGCTTCGGCTTGATGATGGTGCCGGCAATGTAGCCGCCGTTCTCGACCGGGCGGCCGAGGATGCGCCACAGGTTGGAGATGTCGGTGGCGGGGCCGTCGAACATCTGGATCGCGCGCTCGGGCACGTAGAAGTCGATCATCTTGGCGTATTCGATGTCGCCCATGCCCTGGTTGTTGCCGATGGCGAGCGTCAGGAACGAGACCATCATGAAGCGGCCGTCGGTGACGTTGCGGTCGAACAGTTCGAGCGGGTAGGCGATCCGCATGTCTTCGGTCGCTTCGTCGATGTAGTAGACCAGCGCGTCGACGCCCTTGGTGAAGTCATCGGTGGTCGAGACTTCGACGTTGGTGCCGGTCGAGGACTCGGCGGCAAAGTGGGCGGCGCCTTCCAGGTAGCCGGTGCCGGCCTTCGGCTTCATCTTGTAGGCGACGAGAATGTGCTTGCCGCCCTTCATCAGGTCCTCTTCCTTGAGGCTGAGGTCGGCATAACGTGCGGATTGATCCATGGCGTGCTCCTGCGATTGATGAACGTGGTACCGGGAGCCGTGCCCCCGAAACGACAGGGCGGACTATACGAGCGGGCTTATATAATTAAAATTCAATACTTCTGATACGACCTATATAGATAGGCTTATAGAACGACCATGCGCCGCCTGACCCTCCGCCAGTTCCGCATATTCGAGGCCGTCGCCCGCAACCTGTCGTTCTCACGGGCGGCGGCGGAACTGCACCTTTCCCAGCCCGCCGTGTCGATGCAGGTGCGCGGCATCGAGACCATCCTCGGCATGCCGCTCACCGAACAGGTGGGGAGAAGGATCCACCTCACCGATGCGGGGCGCGAGGTGCTGCACGCCAGCCAGGCGATCACCGCGCGGCTTGACGATCTTCAGCACAATCTCGCGCAGCTCAAGAGCGTCGACAGCGGGAGCCTGCGGCTCGCCGTGACCTCGACCGTCAATGCGGTCGCGACCGGGATTCTGGTGCGCTTCCGCGGCCGCTATCCGGGCGTCGCCGTGCATCTCGGCGTCTCCAACCGCGCCGAGGTGCTCGAACTGCTGGCGAGCAACCGCATCGATCTGGCGATCATGGGCCAGGTGCCGGAGGGCCTGGAGCTCTCGGCAACGCGCTTCATGGACAACCCGCTGGTGGTGATCGCGCCGCCCGATCATCCCCTCGCACGCAAACGCCGCGTGACGCTCGAGCAGGTGGCGGCCGAGCCCTTCCTGGTGCGCGAGGCGGGTTCGGGCACGCGCGGCGCGATGGAACGCTTCTTCGCGGCACGTGGCCTGGAGATCCGCAGCAGCATGGAGATGAGCAGCAACGAGGCGATCCGCCAGGCGGTGCAGGCCGGCCTCGGCCTCGGCATCCTCTCGCTGCAGACGCTGGAACTGGAGCTGGCGCTGAAGCGCCTCGCCGTGCTGAAGGTCGAGGGCTTTCCCATCATGCGCCACTGGTACGTCGTGCATCGCGCCGACAAGCGGCTGTCGCCGGTGGCGCAGGCATTCAAGGAATTCGTGCTGGCGCTTCCGCGCGTGCCGCGCAGCACCCGCGCGCGCTAGAATCGTACCCTCCGGATTCGGATCGAGGCACGCGGTCCGCGCCTCGCCCGTACCCGGCCGTGTACATGTTCATGCGAGGGCCCGATGGAACAGACGATCCACCCCATTAAGCGCTGCGGCTGCGGCACGCCGAGCGAGAAGTGCGATCAGCTGGCGCGCACCATCAAGGCCGGCAAGCTCGATCCGGATGCCACGCTCGTGTTCGACGTGCGGCGCGAAGCCGACTACGCCGCATCGAGCGAGTCGATTCCCGGCGCGCTGTGGAAGAACCCCGACAAGATCGACGCCTGGATCGATGCCGTGCCGCGCACCCTCGACGTGGTCGTCTACTGCACCCGTGGCGACGCCATCTCCAACACCGTGGTCGACCGCCTGCAGGCGGCCGGCGTCAAGGCGCGCTACCTCGAAGGCGGGCTCGAAGCCTGGAAGGCGGCGGGCAGGAAGCTTGCCCGCAAGTAAGCGGCATCTGCGGCCGCTGACGCACGCCCCCGTCGGCGCATCCCGGCCGAGGACGTGGTGCCGGCCAGCCCCTCTGGCGACCGCCCGTCGCCCCTGGATGCGCGCGCCAAACCGGCGATTTCCAGGTGTCGCGCAAGCTTCCTGTTAATTTCAGACAAAAAACTTCGTTTATCTATGTTGTCCGGGACGGCCGCGCCACGGGCGACGGGATGGGCCCCTCGCCGCAAAGGCCCATGAAAGCGGGCAAAAACGAAGTTGTTGACTAATTTACTTGGTTATTCTATCGTTGCGTTCATCCCCGCTTATTTTTCATCACAAGGACTGCAGCAATGGAACGCAACATCAACGGCAAGATTGTCGAAACCGACCCCGAGGGCTACCTCGTCAACCTGGAAGACTGGTCCGAGGAACTGGCCGTCGAACTCGCCAAGGAAGACAACCTCGAACTGGGCGAGAACCACTGGAAAATCATTCACTACATGCGCGACCAGTTCGCGCAGAACGGCACCGCGCCGAACCTGCGCTTCCTGCAGAAGGGCCTGAAGGAAGAGTTCGGCGACGAGTGGGGCGACAAGAAGTTCCTGTTCGACCTGTTCCCGTTCGGCCCCGCCAAGCAGGCCGGCCGCTACGCCGGGACGCCCAAGCCGACCGGCTGCGTCTGACGGCCGCGCGCCCCGCACGAAAAGCCCCGTCCAGCGGGGCTTTTTTTCGTCCAGGGCTGCGAGGGGGGCAAGACCCGTTCCCACCCCGAAAGGCGCCTCGAGCGTGACCGCCCTGTCCAGTGCCGCGAACGGCATGGACGGGCCCCTACGACGGTCTCCTGCACGAACCTCGGCGGCGGCAGCGCCCCCACCGTCCAGCCGATGCGGGGCTCAGGCCGCCAGCCAGAGATACGTGCCGGTTATCGCCAGCGTGGCCAGGGTGACCGGCACGCCCAGCCTGGCGTGTTCCTGCCAGTCGATCCTGATGCCTTTGCGTGCCGCCTCGTTGACGACGATCAGGTTGGCGATGCTGCCGACGATCAGCAGGTTTCCCGCCAGCGTGCTGGAAAGGGCCAGCACGGTTCCCGCATGTTCGCTTGCCGTCGTCGGCAGAAGCAGCATGACTGCCGGCACGTTGGAAACGACGTTGCTGAGAACGAAGCTGCTCAGGAAGAGCAGCCCCGGTGCCCGCAAGTCCAGGCCATTCGATGCGAGCGCCTCGACGACGCGGGAAGGCAGCCCCGTCTGCTGCATGGCGTGATTGACGACGAACAGTCCCATGAAAAGGATCAGCAGTTGCCAGTCCACGAGGCCGAGCATCCGGCGCGAATGAAGGCGACGGCTGGTCAGCAGAAGCCCCGCCCCAGCCAATGCCATCAGGTCGCGCGGCCAAGGCGCGAGCAGGAAGGCGGCGAACAGCACGGCGGCGACCGCCAGCCCCTTGCCGGTCTGCCACAGGTCGAGCGGCGTATCTTCTGCGTCGCGGGCATCGCCGGCTGACAGCGCGGACGATTCGGCCGGAGCCCAGCCGTGACCGCGCCGCAAGGCCACGATGAGCCCCCAGGTCACGATCAGGCTCAGCGCCACCGGAACGGATGCGACCAGAAGATACCGGCCGAACGACAGGTTGAGCGTCTGCCCGATCAGCATGTTTTGCGGATTGCCGATGAGCGTCGCTGCGGAGCCGATATTGGTGGCGCAGGCGAGACCAATCAGGAAAGGCGGGGGATCGAGCCGCCTGGCAAGACATATCTCCGCGATCACGGGCGCCATCGCCAGGCAGACGACATCGTTGCTGAATACCGCCGACAGATAGGCGGCGACCGCGAGGATGGCGGCCAGCAGCATGGACGGCCGAATGTGCAGCGAGCCGACCCGGCGGGCCATCCAGGGATAGAAGCCGCCCAGGCGAAGCTGCGCGGAAATCACCATGAACGCGAACAGCAGGATCAAGGTGGGCGCGTGCAGTGACCGGAAGGCTTCGTCGACGCTCATCGACTGCGATGCGACAAGGGCGATCGCCCCGAGCAGCGCAATGCCGGTGCGGTCCAGTTGCAGAAACGGAAGCCCGCCGAAGATCATTCCCAGGTAGACGAGCAGGAATACCGTAACGACGAGCGAAGTCATCTTGATTTGAGCGGGCGTTGATTGGTCATTGGGCGGCTCGGTCTATTCGGTGCGCGTTCGTTTCGGTAGGTTCAGGCGCGACGCCCCGTTTGCCTCGGTCCGCCCCGTTCCTCGGAGACGCGTCAAGCGTGACCCTTTGCGATTCCGTTCGCGGTTCACGACGAGCCCGCACCGGCGAGCCGGATCCGCGTCCGCACGGCGGCGCGCAGGTTTCCGTCCGGCGTCGCACGGCGACATTGTAGGCAGTCCCCGCGGTAAAATGTCGCCTTTCGCATTGCAGGGGTCGGCATGATGAACGCGCCTCAGGTAGGGGTGGTGATGGGGTCTTCCAGCGACTGGGAGGTGATGAAGCACGCGGCCATTCTGCTGAAGCAGCTCGGCATCCACTTCGAGACGCGGGTCGTCTCCGCGCACCGCACGCCCGATCTGCTGTACGAATACGCTGCCAGCGCCGAGGCACGCGGCCTCAAGGCGATCATCGCCGGCGCCGGCGGCGCCGCCCACCTGCCCGGCATGATCGCGTCGAAGACCATCGTGCCCGTGCTCGGCGTTCCGGTGCCGTCGAAATACCTCAAGGGCATGGATTCGCTGCTGTCCATCGTGCAGATGCCGAAGGGCATTCCCGTCGCCACCTTCGCCATCGGCGAGGCCGGCGCAGCCAACGCCGCGCTGTTCGCCGCCTCGCTGATCGCCCGCTACGACAACGGGCTCGCCGAACAGCTCAACGATTTCCGCCGCGGCCAGTCCGACTCCGTGCTGGCGATGGAGCTGCCCGATGTCGACTGAGCTGCCGATCCTGCCGGGTGCAACGCTCGGCATCCTCGGCGGCGGCCAGCTCGGCCGCATGTTCACCATCGCCGCGCGCACCATGGGCTACAAGGTCATGGTGCTCGACCCCGACTTCGCCAGCCCCGCGGGGCAGATGGCCGACGTCCACCTGCAGGCCGACTATACCGACCACGGCGCGTTGAAGCATCTCGGCAGCGCCTGCGCGGCGGTCACCACCGAATTCGAGAACGTTCCCGCCGCGAGCCTCATCGAGCTCGCCCAGCACTGCCGGGTGTCGCCCGGCGCGCAATGCGTCGCCATCGCCCAGGACCGCAGCCACGAGAAATCCTGGCTCGCGCAGAACGGCTTCGCCACCGCGCCGTTCGCGCTCGTCTACAACGAGGGCGACCTCGACCAGGGCATTGCCGACACCGGCACGCCGGCGATCCTCAAGGTCGCGCGCTTCGGCTACGACGGCAAGGGCCAGGCGCGTGTCAACAACCTGGAGGAAGCGCGCGCCGCATTCCGCGAGTTCGGCGGCCAGCCGTGCGTGCTCGAAGGCTTCGTCAAGCTCGAGCGCGAAGTCTCGGTGGTGCTGGCGCGCGATGACGCCGGCCGCTGCGCGCTGTTTCCCGTCGCCGAGAACCGCCACGAGAACGGCGTCCTCGACGTCTCCATCGTTCCCGCGCGCGTGACCGACGCGCTCGCCGGGGAAGCGCGCGCGATGGCACGCGACATCGCCGCCCAGCTCGGCTACGTCGGCGTCATGGCAGTCGAATTCTTCGTCGCGGACGGCAGGCTGATGGTCAACGAGATCGCACCGCGTCCGCACAACTCCGGCCACTACACGCTCGATGCCTGCGCCACCGACCAGTTCGAGCAGCAGGTGCGCGCGTTGTGCGGCCTGCCGCTGGGCGACACCCGGCTGCTGTCTCCGGTGGTGATGGTCAACATCCTGGGCGACCGCTGGCAGGCCGGCGGCCCGCACTGGGGCACGCTGCTGGCGCACCCGAACATCAAGCTGCACCTCTACGGCAAGGCGACACCGCGCCCGGGCCGCAAGATGGGGCATTTCAACGTGCTCGACGCCGACGTCGCGACCGCCCTGCAACTCGCCGAACAAATGCGCGATGCGCTGTAGCGCGTCGCGCGCACGCCGCTTCCGGACGCTCGTGCTGCTGCTCGCCGGCGGTGCATCCGCCGCCGGCGCGGCGCAGCCGACGCTGCACATCGGCGCGCACGCCTTCCATGTCGAGGTCGCGGATACGCCCGCTGCGCGTGCACGCGGCCTCATGGGCCGTACCCATCTCGCCGCCGACGCCGGCATGCTGTTCGTGTTCGAGCATGCCGGCCGCCCCTGCTTCTGGATGCGCGACACGCCGTTGCCGCTCTCGGTTGCCTTCATCGACGAAGCGGGCCGCGTCGTCGGCCTGGCCGACATGCAGCCGCGCACCGAGACGCCGCACTGCCCGGGCAGCGACATCCGCTATGCGCTCGAGGTGCGGCAGGGCGAATTCCAGCGCCGCGGCATCCCGGTGGGCGCAAGCGTAGGCGGCCTGCCGCGTTAATCGGCGAGGGCCCGCATTCGTCCCCTCGCCCGCAAGCGGGATAAGCGGCGACCTGCCCGCTTGCGGACCTGGTCGATTGCGTAGAGGCATCATCAGAGGGTTGGGGAGACGGAGCGGGAGACGGCGGCTCCAGCCGCTCAGGGCGCGATCGACTGGACGCGCAGTTCCATCGTGCTGTCCGACGCGTCGCTGCGCAGCACGCGCACCGGCAGGTAGTGGCGGTCGATCGCCAGCCACGCCTCGAAGCGGCCGTCGTCGTCGCCGGCCCGCACCAGATGCAGCGTGCGCAGCGGGCCGAGCGCGGTATCCAGCATCTCCTCGCCGCGCACCTCGTAGGTGTATTCGCGCAGCTTCCTGCCGTTGAACACCGTGAACCGCTGGCGTCCCTCGGGCGGCGGTGCCGTCAGCGCGAACTGGAAGAACAGGCTGAGCGCGTCCTGCACGGTGCCGTTGTAGCCGAAATGGCGCACCGGACCCTGTGCCGGGGTCACGGCAAGGTCGCCGCTTGCCGCGTCGAAGCGCGCGCTGCTGCGCTTTTCGCCGCGCTGGTCCCAGAATTCCTGCGGCTGCAGCCCGGT
This sequence comes from Thiobacillus sp. SCUT-2, assembly GCF_035621355.1. Taxonomy (NCBI): domain Bacteria; kingdom Pseudomonadati; phylum Pseudomonadota; class Betaproteobacteria; order Nitrosomonadales; family Thiobacillaceae; genus Thiobacillus; species Thiobacillus sedimenti. Next base: position 2,846,267 of record NZ_CP141769.1, read on the forward strand.
TGGCGTGATGCGCCCACGGCTCGTCTGCGCGAAGCGGCCGCGGTAGAACAGCCCGGTCAGGCCCGTCGCCGCTGCCACGCTCGTCACCGTGTAGTGCTCGCCTTCGTTCACCCAGACCAGGGTCTGCTCGCCCGACGCCAGCCCGTAGCGGAGCTCGAAGCGCATGTCGATCCGCGGCGGCAGGGCATTCAGCGGCGGCGGCGCAGCAGCCTCCGCGACCGGTGCCGCCGCTTCCTCGCCGCCAACGGCGGCCGGCGACGGCACGGCAGGGGGCTGCGGGATTTCGATCGGCTCGTCCGCAGGCGGCGACGGTGCTTCGACCGCAGGCGGAGGAGGCGGTACGGCAACCGGGCGATGCAGGGGAACAGTCTTGGGCAACGGCGGCTTGGGGCGCGGCGGCGCGGCGGTCGGAGCGGGCGGCGAAGCGAGCTGGACCTCGAGCGTGGACGGCTCGGCGGGCGGCGCCCCCGGAAGCCATCGCCACGCCATCCCGCCCAGCAACCCGACATGCAGCAGAAGCGAAGCGGCCAGCGCGAGCCACCAGGGGCGAACGCGGCGCCGCACGGGCTCAGCCTCTTACGCTGGCACGCACGAGACGCTGTTCGACGGTGACCCCGTCTTCACTCACGCGGATCTGCACCGGCAGGTTGTTGCGCGCCGGTGCGACCCACACGGTGATGGCCTTTTCATCCGGTTTCTGCGTGATGCGCTGGAACCGCTGCGTCGCCAGCGCGCCCACCGGCGTCTGGATGGCGCCGCCTTCGCTGCGCACGTAGTGATAGTCGTTGAGATCGCGGCCGCTCACGACCTGCACGCTGTAATCGCCGGGGAGCGACGGCACGAACATGAACTGGTAGAGCTGGGACAGCTGGTCCTGGGCCCCGGGCTGCAGGCCGTCGACACGTCGGGTCGCGCCCTTGTATTCATAGGTGATGCTGCGCTGCTTCCAGTCGAGCCGGGCGGTCGCCAGCTTGTGCGGCGCGTCGCTGCGGGCGTGCCGGAATTGCAGCGGCCGCAGGCCCTGCGGCGTCACCACGCCGGTGCTTTCGAGGCGGATGTTTCCGGGCCACAGCATCTTGAGCGGACCGGTCGCCCGCGTTTCGCTCGTCAGCGTATAGCGCGTGCCGCTGCGGGTGAAGGTGTCGGTGACCTGGCCGAGCTTGATGCCGTTGCGATACAGGTCGTACACCAGGTTCATCTGCGCGGGGCCGGCCGCATGGGCGGCCCCCGCGAAGAGCGCTGTAGCCAGCACGAGCAGTCTGATCATGGTCACCCTTCCGGAACCAACACTGACTGTGACGTCGAATCGTCCTGCAAGTTTACGCGGCCGTCACGGATCGCCAGCCGCCCTTCGGCGAACCAGCGGACCGCCTGCGGGTAGATGCGGTGTTCCTGCGCCAGCACCCGTGCCGCCAGGGTCTCCGGGGTGTCGTCCGCCCGCACCGGCACCGCGGCCTGGATCACGATGGGCCCGTGGTCGAGGTCGGCGGTGACGAAGTGCACCGTGCAGCCGTGGACCTTGACGCCCTCGGCCAGCGCACGCTCATGGGTCTTCAGCCCCGGGAACATCGGCAGCAGCGAGGGGTGGATATTGAGCAGGCGGCCCTCGAAGCGGGCAATGAAGGCCGCGCTCAGGATGCGCATGTAGCCGGCGAGCACGACGAGGTCGGGCCGGTGACGCTCGATTTCGTCGGCCAGCCGCGCGTCGAACACCGCGCGGTCGGCGTATTCCGTATGGTCGAGCGCGGTCGCGGGGATGCCGCGCTCACGCGCCCAGGCGAGGCCGGCAGCCTGCGGGCGGTTGCTGATGACCGCGGCAATCTCGATCGGCAGCCCCGCCTCGGCGATTGCGCGGAAGTTGCTGCCGCGCCCCGACAGCAGGACGACGACGCGGGTCACGAATAGATCACCTGCTCCGCGCCTTCGGGACGCGCGACGATCTCGCCGATCTGCCAGACGGTCTCGCCGGCGGCCTCCAGCTGCGCCTTCGCCGCGGCGGCATCGGCGGCGGACACCACCACGCACATGCCGATGCCGCAGTTGAAGGTGCGCAGCATTTCCGCGGGCTCGACGTTGCCGGCCTGCTGCAGCCAGTCGAACAGCGGCGGGCGCATCCAGCTCGCCGGGTCGACTTTCGCGGCGACGGCTTCCGGCAGGCAGCGCGGCAGGTTGCCGGTGATACCGCCGCCGGTGATGTGCGCCATGCCCTTGACGGCGAGCTTCTGCATCAGCGCCAGCAGCGGCTTGACGTAGATGCGGGTCGGCGCCATCACCGCATCGGCGAAGGGCCGGCCGTGGAAGTCGGATTTCAGGCCGATGCCGGAGACGTCGATCAGCTTGCGGATCAGCGAATAGCCGTTGGAGTGCGCGCCGCTTGAAGCGAGCCCCAGCACGACGTCGCCGGGCACGATGTTCTGGCCGCCGATGACCCGGCTTTTCTCGACCACGCCGACGGCGAAGCCGGCGAGGTCGTACTCGCCGTCGGGGTACATGCCGGGCATCTCGGCCGTTTCACCGCCGATGAGCGCGCAGCCGGCCTGCTCGCAGCCGGTGGCAATGCCGGCGATGACCGCCTCGGCGGTGTCGAGGCTGAGTTTGCCGCAGGCGAAATAGTCGAGGAAGAACAAGGGCTCGGCGCCCTGCACGAGGATGTCGTTGACGCTCATCGCGACGAGGTCGATGCCGACGGTGTCGTGGCGGTTGAGCTCGAACGCGAGTTTAAGCTTGGTGCCGACGCCGTCGGTGCCGGATACCAGCACGGGTTCCTTGTATTTCTTCGAGATCTCGATCAGCGCGCCGAAGCCGCCGATGCCGGCCAGCACCTCGGGGCGCAGGGTGCGCCTGGCCAGCGGCTTGATGCGCTCGACCAGTGCATCGCCGGCATCGATATCGACCCCGGCATCTTTGTAGGAAATGGAAGACACGCCCGGCTCCAGTATCAAAAAAGTGCGGTATTTTACCGCCTATGTCGACTCCCCGCCCGTTCGCCCTGCCGTGGTTCGCCCTGGCCAGCCTGCTGGCGGCGGGCTGGCTGCTCCACCTGCTGGCCCCGATCCTCACCCCCTTCCTCGCCGGCGCCCTGCTCGCCTACATGTTCGATCCGCTGGCCGACCGGCTGGAAGCGCGCGGCCTTTCGCGGACTGTCGCGACGCTGGTCGTCATCCTGCTCGCGGGGCTGGGCGTGTTCGCGCTGCTGCTGGTTGCGCTGCCGCTGTTCCAGGGCCAGTTCGCCGAACTGGCCCGGCGCGTGCCGGCGGCACTCGATCTGCTGCAGACACGGGCCCTGCCCTGGCTCTCGCGCACGCTCGGCGTCACGCTCGACTTCGATCTCGCCTCGCTGAAGAGCTGGCTCACCGAGAAGGCCGCGCAGAACGGCACGGCCTGGCTGCCGCGGCTGCAGACGGGCGCCCTCGCCGTCGTCGGCGTGCTGGCCAACCTGCTGCTGGTCCCGGTCGTCATGTTCTACCTGCTGCGCGACTGGGACGTGATGATCGGGCGCCTCGCGGCGCTGACGCCGCGCGCCTGGCTCGCGACGGTGACGCGCGTCGCGCGGGCGATGGACGCCGTGGTCGGCGAATTCCTGCGCGGCCAGCTCGCGGTCATGGCGGCGCTGTCGCTGTATTACGTCGCGGCGCTGTGGGTCGCCGGCGTCGACTACGCGCTGCCGATCGGTCTCCTGACCGGCGTGCTGTCCTTCGTGCCTTTCCTCGGCTTCGGGCTCGGCGTCATCCTGGCGCTGCTGGTGGCGCTGCTGCAGTTCGCCGACTGGACCGGCGTCGCGTGGGTCGCGGGAATCTACCTCGCCGGACAGGTGCTGGAAAGCTACGTCTTCACGCCACGGTTGGTGGGTGAACGCGTCGGCCTGCATCCGGTCGCGGTGATCTTCGCGCTGGCGGCATTCGGCCAGCTCCTCGGCTTCGTCGGCGTCCTGCTCGCGGTGCCGCTCGCGGCCGTCCTGCTGGTCGCGCTGCGCGAACTGCGCGGCGTCTACGAGGCGAGCGCCTTCTACCGCGGCGGCTATAATGCCGGCTCTTCCGAACCCGCACCGCCCGCCATGACTGCACCGCTCCTCGGCCAACCTTTGCTCGAATCGCGAATCGCCTCGCTGCCGCTGGTGCACCGCGGCAAGGTGCGCGACATCTACGCGGTCGGCGACGACCAGCTCCTGATCGTCACGACGGACCGCCTGTCGGCCTTCGACGTGGTCATGCCGACGCCGATCCCGGGCAAGGGCGAGGTGCTGACCAAGGTCTCGGCCTTCTGGTTCGACAAGCTGAAGGCCATCGTGCCGAGCCAGGCGCTCGACATCGCGCCGGAATCGGTGGTGGCGGAAAACGAGCGCGACCAGGTCGCGGGACGGGCGATCGTGGTCAGAAAGCTCAAGGCGCTGCCGGTCGAGGCGATCGTGCGCGGCTATCTGGTCGGCTCCGGCTGGAAGGAATACCAGGCAAGCCAGTCGGTGTGCGGCATCAAGCTCCCTACCGGCCTCCAGCAGGCCGACCGCCTGCCCGAGCCGATCTTCACCCCGTCGACCAAGGCGGCGGTCGGCGCGCACGACGAGAACATCAGCTTCGATGCGATGGCCGGGCTGATCGGCGCCGAGCTGGCCAAGCAGGTGCGCGACGTCAGCCTCGCCCTCTATAAGTCTGCTGCGGAGTACGCACTCACTCGCGGCATCATCATCGCCGACACCAAGTTCGAGTTCGGGCTCGACGAAGCCGGCAGGCTGGTCTGGATCGACGAGGCGCTGACCCCGGATTCATCGCGCTTCTGGCCGGCCGACCAGTACCGCCCCGGCAGCAACCCGCCCAGCTTCGACAAGCAGTTCGTGCGCGACTGGCTGGAAGGCAGCGGCTGGAACAAGCAGGCGCCGGGACCGGCGCTGCCGGCGGAGATCGTGGCGAAGACCAGCGAGAAATACCGCGAGGCGATGGCGCGGCTGCTGAATTAGCGCGTTGTTACTTCAAGGTTGTCTTGAGGAAGCCCGCGACCGCATCGACCATTTCCGCCTCGTGGCCGGTGTAGAAATGGTCGGCATGCGGGATCGTCTCCTGCCGCGAATGGCGGTCCACCAGCGACGCACGCCGCTTCGCCGCGCCCGTCAGCACCGGCGCCAGGTCGTTGGCGCCGTAGAGGTCCAGCACCGGCAGCTTGAGACCGGCGTAGTCGTCGACCGAGAGTCCCAGGCTGGCCCATGCCTGCACCGCCGCATCGGGATGGCCGGCAAGGTAGGCATGGCTCATGCGCGAGCCCATGCTGTGCGAGACGATGGCGAGGTGCGTATAGCCCTTGGCCTTGAGGAAGTCGACCGCCTGGCCGATGCGCGCGGCAGCCTCGGGGAAGGTCGGCGGATAGTCGCTGCCCTGTGCATCGGCGGCCAGGACGGGCATCTGGACCGACAAGGTCGCCAATCCACGGTCAGCCAGTTCGGTGCGCAGGGTTCCGATCAGGCCCCAGTCCGGGTGGATACCCATGCCGTGCACGACGATCACCGCACGGTCGCCTGCGGCCGGCGTGAACAGCGCGAGGAACCTGTGATGGCCGCGCGGCGTTTGCAGGTAGACCGGGTCGCCGACCACCAGGCCCGGCAGGACTTCATCCGCCCATTTCTTCTCGCGGGCATAATCGGCGACCGGCTGCGCGAGCGCCGCCATGGAAAAGAGCGCGGCCAGCGCTCCGAGCCATCCCATCAACAAGTTTTGCTTCATCTCGGCCCACCCCGGCGTTAAAGTTCAGATTTCCAGCACCCGATAATTCTACGAAAGCGTGGTTTTATCAACCATGAAGGCAGACCCAACGTGACCGCCAAGCCTCTGCGCATCGTGTCCTCCTCGTCGACGTCCAGCGCGCAACGCGATCCGCGTCTGCGCGGCGGCGCGCGCGTGGTCATCGTCGACGACCGCAGCACGGCGCGCAGCCTGCTGGAAGGGCTGGCGCGCACGCTGGAACCGGGCGTCATCGTCGAGAGCTACGCGAATCCCCAGGACGCGCTGGCGCAGATGCAGTTCAACACCCCCGATCTCATCATCACCGACTACCGCATGCCCGGCATGGATGGCATCGAGTTCACCCGCCGCATCCGCGGCGAACGTCGACTCGCCGACGTGCCGGTCATCATCGTCACCGTGGTCGAAGAGCGCCAGATCCGCTACCAGGCGCTGGAAAACGGCGCCACCGACTTCCTTACCCGCCCGATCGATCCGCAGGAATGCCGGGCCCGCTGCATGAACCTGCTGGCGCTGCGCCGCAGCCAGAAGCTGGTGGCCGAACGCGCGCAATGGCTGGAAGACCAGGTCATGCAGGCGACCCGCGAAGTGCGCACACGCGAGCGCGAAACGCTGATGAAGCTCGCCAAGGCGGGCGAATACCGGGACGAGGAGACCGGCAACCACATCCTGCGCATGTCCCGATACGCGCGTCTGATCGCCGAGGAGCTCAAGCTGACGGCGATGGAATGCGACGAAATCGAGGCCGCCGCGCCGATGCACGACATCGGCAAGATCGGCATCCCCGACCAGATCCTGCTCAAGCCCGGCCGCCACACGCCGGAAGAGCAGAAAATCATGCGCCGCCATCCCGTGATCGGCCACGAGATCCTTGCCGACAGTCCTTCGCGCTACCTGCAGATGGGCGCGGTGATCGCGCTCGGGCACCACGAGAAGTTCGACGGCACCGGCTACCCGCAGGGCCTGGCGGGCGATGCGATTCCCTTGCCGGCGCGCATCGCGGCCGTTGCCGACGTCTTCGACGCCCTCACCTCCGACCGCCCCTACAAGCGCGCCTGGTCGTTCGAGGATGCGCTGCGCTTCGTCCGGACCGAAAGCGGCCGCCACTTCGACCCGGACTGCGTGCGCGCCTTCGAACTGCGCATCGATGCCGTGGCCGCCATCATGCGCGAACTCGGCGACCCCGCCAGCTGACCGAGGCATGGTTCCCACGCCGCATATCGCACTGCCCGGCCCACTTCGGTATCTCGCCAAGCGCATCAGCAAGCGGCCGGATACCGAGTCCCAGCAGGCCCTCGTCCGGGTCGCCATCGGGCTTATTTTTCTGGCCTATTTCTCCAGCAGCCTTGCGACACTCGATGCCGCCACGCGCAGCGGTGTCCAGCTTTTCCTCGCCCTGTTCACCGGGATTGCACTTCTCATTGTCGTGCTCTCGCTGATCGACTTGAAAACCTCGCCCGCGCGCCGAATCTTCGCAATGGGCCTGGATTACGCGACCTGCTCATTCCTCCTGACCTATACGGGAGAGGCCGGCAGCCCGCTGCTGGTGGTCTACCTGTGGGTCACGCTGGGCAACGGCTTCCGGTATGGCGTCGCCTACCTGTACGCCGCCACGGCCATGGCGATTGCCGGCTTCCTGATGGTGCTCGCGTATTCGCCCTATTGGAGCCTGCACATGTCGATCGGCGTGGCGTTCGTGCTGTCCATGATCGCCGTGCCGCTCTACACGGCCTCGCTCCTGAAGCAGGTCCATACCGCGATCCAGCGCGAGCGGAAGGCCAGCCTCGCGAAATCGAGCTTCCTGGCCAACATGAGCCACGAGCTCCGCACGCCGCTGAACGGCGTCATCGGCGTGGCCGACCTGCTCGCCGAGACCCGGCTGGACAAGGAGCAGCAGGAATTCGCCCACATCATCCGCAGTTCGGCCCATACCCTGCTCGAGTTGATCGACAACGTCCTCGACATCTCGCGCATCGAGGCCGGGCGCATCAGCATGACCCGCGAGGACTTCGACCTTCACCGCCTCGTCAACGGTACCGTCGCGATGCTGGCATCGCAGGCCCACGGCAAGGGGCTGGTGCTGGCGTCGCACGTCGCACCGCAGACGCCGTTTCACCTGCACGGCGACGCCCGCCACCTGCGCCACATCCTGATCAATCTGATCGGCAACGCGATCAAGTTCACCGAGCACGGCCGGGTCGACGTCTATATCCGCCCCGTCGGCCAGGGCCAGCCGCAGCGCCTGCGCTTCGAGATCGTCGACACCGGCATCGGCATCCCGGAAAGTGCGCAGGCCCGCATCTTCGACAGCTTCACGCAGGCGGATCCCGGCATCACGCGGCGCTTCGGCGGCACCGGCCTGGGGACGGCCATCGCCAAGCAGCTGGTCGAGGCCTTGGGCGGCGAGATCGGCCTGCACAGCCGGGAGGCGGAAGGCAGTACGTTCTGGTTCGAGCTGCCGTTCGCGGTGCAGGCGCCGGACGCGAACCTCCCTGCCGAGCAATTCGACGCCCCGATGCGCGTGGCCGTCCTGGCCAGCGGCGAACTAAGCACCCGCCTCCAGACGGTGATCCGGAGCTGGGGCGCCGAAACGGTTCCGGTCGACAACACGGCCCGGCTGGCTGCCGAGCTGACGACCTGTCTGGTGAGCGGCACACCGCTGGGGGCGGTGGTCGTCGAGCGCAGCGTCCTGCCGGGCCACCCGGTTGCCTTCCTGCACCTGCTGCGTGACGACCCGAGCCTGGCATCGTTGCCGGTCATCCTGATCGAATCGGATGCGGCGGCCCCGTTGTCCGGAGACCTGAACCTGACGCGCGAAGGCTACGCCTCGGTGTTGCGCACGCCGGTCAACTCGACGCTGCTCTTCAACGCGATCCATGCCGCCATCAGCCACGACATGCCCGAGAACGTCGTTTCCCTGGCGAACCGGCTGCAGTCCCAGATCGAACCCGCAGCCAGTCTGAAGATTCTCGTGGCCGAAGACAATCCGGTGAACCAGCGGGTGATCCGCGGATTGCTGGAGCATGCCGGACACAAGACCTATCTGGCGCATGACGGTGAAGAGGCCCTCGCCATGCTGGAAGCCGAGGAGCACGCGTTCGACCTGGCGATCATCGACATGCATATGCCACAGCTCTCGGGCCCTGAAGTCGTGCAGCGCTGGCGCTTCATGGAGAGCGGGCATTTGCCCGTCATCATGCTGACGGCCGATGCCCGCGCGGAAGCCCAGGCCGCCTGCGAAGAGGCCGGTGCGGACACCTTCCTGGTCAAGCCAGTCAACAGCCGCGAGCTGCTCGACACGATCGCCCGAATTGCAGCCGAGATGACGCCTAGCCAGGCGGTCCGACCAACGCCCGCTCCTGCCATCGACCCACGCGAACTCGACGAGTCGGTTCTGGATGAACTCACGCAGATGGGCGGCCCCGCTTTCGTCGAAGACCTGCTGGCCAGTTTCAACGACGATAGCGCGCGTGCGCTGCGCGACATCGAGCAGGCCTTGTCCACCCAGGACTATGCCTTGTGGCACGATCAACTGCACATGCTGAAGGGCGGCGCCAGCGATATCGGAGCCCACTTGCTGGCCCAACAGTGTGCGGAAGCCGAACGAATCAAGCCCTTCGAACTGGCCACCAGCGTCGCGCAAGACCGGTTGAAGGCCGTGCAGGATGCGCTGGTGAGCACACAGGCCGCGCTTGAGACGTATCAAGCCAGAAAACTACGCGCGGAAAGCCTTTGATACCTCGGCATCGACGCTCCGCATGTCGATTTTGCTGGTTTGCCGATTCACCAAACGCTCCATCATTCTCAGATCCTTTGACTCGAGGCGAAGCGCCGCATCGACCCATATTTCGGTAATGCGGATCAATTCTTCGTAGGAGGCCGGCTGACTGATCTCGCGTGCCGCACGCATCGCCATGATCCCGTTGCGGGATTTGTCTTCGCGCCGAACATAGTCGTAAACCGCGGCCTCTCCCCCGCCAGCCTCAGCGAGGACATCCACCACCCCCATCTCATGCAACTCTTCGGCAAGATAGAGCTTGCCGCTGCGAATGATTTTCTCGGCCACGTGATACCCCACTCGCCGCCCCAGGTAGGTCATCGCCCCCATGCCCGGAAACAGATTGAAAAGAATCTCCGGCAGCCCCATTTTCGCTCCACGCTCCGCGATCAGAACATTGGCTGCCAGCGCGCATTCAAAGCCGCCGCCCAATGCCTGGCCCTGCACCAGAGCGATGCTGGTCACGTTCGGGCGGTTCAAGTGCTTGTGCACCGCATAGGAGGAATCGATGCACGAGATGGCATAGCGATAGAGCGCATCGCGGTCGCGCGCCGCAATGTGCTTCATGAAAAGGTCGAGATCCCCGCCGAGGTTATATATTCCCGGCACGCTCGACGCCAAGACGAAATATTTCACGTCGGTTTCCTCGGGATTGTCGATCATGCTGACCATGCTGCCCCACCATGCCAGCATTTCCCGCAACAGCGTGGGCGTAAAGCACGGGCGCGGCTCCCCTTGCATGTAGCCCCATGCGATCTGGCTCTTATCGTCGAAATACGTCGCCAGTTGGCTGAAATTGTTTTGTTGCGGCTGCAACGAAGTACGAACTGCTTCCAGATGTGCCATGTGTGTCTCCACGAAGTGAGTTGATCGACCATGCGACGGATTTTCGGCATGTGTCGAAAGACTAACGTGGGGATTAGGGCCGCTCAAGCATGAAATCGTGGCGCGCGACACACCTCAAGATATGGTGGAGTTCGACTGCCAGCCCCGCAATATCGGGCCTGCGCCCGTGCGACCTAGAAACTCCAGAGCATGCGCAGCGCCAGCGCGAACAGAAGCAGCGCAAAAACCCGCTTCAGCCTGCGCACCGGCAGGCGATGGGCGGTGCGTGCGCCCAGCGGCGCGGTGAGCACGCTGCCCACGACGATGCCCGCCAGCGCCGGCAGGTAGACGAAGCCGAGGCTGCCCGAGGGCAGGCCGGGCGCGTGCCAGCCGCCCAGCACGTAGCCTGCGGCGCCCGCCACCGCAATCGGAAAGCCGATTGCGGCCGAGGTGGCGATCGCGCGGTGGAGCGGCACGTTGTGCCACAGCATGAAGGGCACGGACAGCGTGCCGCCGCCGATGCCGACCCAGCTCGATACGGCACCGATCAGGCCGCCCGCGACGGCGGTGCCGGCCCGCCCGGGCAGCGCGCGGTGCGGCGTGGGCTTGAAATCGAGCCACATCTGGGTGGCAGCGTAGAACAGAAACACGACGAAGAACACCTTCAGCACCGTGGCCGGCATCTGCGTCGCCAGCATCGCGCCGGCCAGCGTGCCGACAACGATGCCGGACGCGATGCGCCGTACCACCGGCCATTCGACGGCACCGTGGCGATGGTGCGCACGCACGCTGGACAGCGAGGTGAAGAGGATCGACGCCAGCGAGGTACCGAGCGCGAGCTGCGGCTCCATGCCGGCCGCAAGGCCTTGGCCGTGCAGGAGGAAGATCAGCGCCGGCACGATGATGAGGCCGCCGCCGACGCCGAGGAGCCCGGCGAGGAAGCCTACGACGAGACCCAACGCGCCGCAGGCGGCGAACAGCGCCGGGTCGATCATCACAGATGCTTGACGATGAAGGCGTACTCGGCCGGATCGACCGGCGTGATCGAGAGGCGGTTGCCCTTCTGCAGGATGCGCATGTTGGCGAGCTCGGGATAGCCGCGGATCTCGGCCAGCGGCATCAGCCGCGTCTTCTTCACGAGCCTGACGTCGACGTTGAACCAGCGCGGATTCTCGGGCGTCGCCTTGGGGTCGAAATACTTGTTCTTCGGATCGAACTGGGTGGCGTCGGGATACGCGAGCACGCTGACTTCGGCCAGCCCGACGATGCCCGGCTCGGCGCACGACGAGTGGTAGAACAACACCTTGTCGCCGACCTTCATCTGGTCGCGCATGAAATTGCGCGCCTGGTAGTTGCGCACGCCGTACCAGGCGACGCTTTGCTTGGACATGGCAGCGAGGTCGTCGATGCTGACGTCGCTGGGTTCGGATTTCATCAGCCAGTAGCGCATGTCGGTCAGGGGTCGCTCGAATCAGCCCGCACGACGCGGGGGACGGAATCGTCCGCTCAGTAATCGCCGCGGGCGCGGCGAAGCGAGAGGACGGCAAAGACGATTCCGACCGCCAGCCCGCCGACGGCATCGAGCACGACGTGCTGCCGGGTGGCGATCGTCGACCAGATGATAACCGAACACTGCAGCACGTTCAGCCACTGCAGCAGCCGCGGGGCGGCGAGGCGGGCGAACAGGCGGTCGAGCCAGAACGCGGAGAACACGGCGGTCGCGACGTGCAGCGACGGAAACGCGTTGCTCGCCGCGTCGAGGCCCTTGATGAAGGCGAACTGGGGATAGGCCGCCCAGTCGATCGCGGCCGGCGGCGTGCTGGTGGGAAAGATCCAGAAGATCGCCAGGCAGAACACGCACAGCCAGGCGATCCAGAGGCCGAACAGGAGCAGGGCGCGCAGGCTGCCGAGCAGCGCCGGCGCCAGCGAGACGTAGACCCAAAGCGACAGGTAGGCCGGCAGCGCCGCCGGAGAGAACCCGATCCAGCGGTCGAGCCAGGTCACCGGCATGACCACGGGCGGCGTCAGCGGATTGCGCAGGACGGCGAAATAGGCCCAGAAGAACAGCAGCATGAAGCCCATCGTGCCGAGCGCCTTGAGCGGCCACAGGACAGCGACGCGGGCGGCGATCTGGCGGCGCCAGGAGGGTGCGGGCGAAGGCTCCATCATGGGGTGCGATCAGGGCCGGGTGATTGAAAGTCGGATCGCCGGACAGCCGGAGCGGCGCCGGCAAACCTTGGGGCGCCGGGGGCGATCGGATAAAATCCGCACAGTATGAAATCTCTTGAACTGATTCGCAATTTTCTCACCACGCGGCAAGGCGTCGAGGCGACCCGGGTCGTTCCCGATGCCACGCTGGCCGACCTTGGCGTCGACTCGCTGATGATGCTCGAACTGATGTTCGAATGCGAGGACCAGCTGGGCGTCAAGCTTCCCGAGGACCTGACGAGCCCGAAGACCGTCGGCGAGATGGCGGCGCTGATGGACGGGCTGCTTGCCGGCCAGACGGGCTGACGCATGAAGCAGCGGCGTGTGGCGATCACCGGCCTCGGGCTGGTCAGCCCCTACGGGGGCGATCTCGGCGATTTCTTCGGCCGCCTGTGCGCCGGCGAATCCGCGGTCCGGCATCTTGTCACCGACGACCCGCCGCGCCCGCTCTCGATCCCCTTCGTCGGCTGCCCCGCCTTCGACGCCGACGCCGCGCTCGGCAAGCCGCTCGCCTCGATGATGGACCGCTTCGCCCAGCTCGGCATGGCGGCGGCCTTCGCCGCCTGGGACGATGCCGGCCTCGAACGCGCGCCGGGCGAGGAATCGCGCGACCGCTGGGGCGTCGCCTGGGGCACCGCGCTCGGTGGCACGCTCGCCTACGAGAGGGGCTATCGCGACCTGTGGCAGAACGGGCGCGACCGCCTGTCGCCGCTCACCGTGGTGCTCGGGATGAACAACGCCGCGAACGCGCACATCTCGATCCAGCTGGGGCTCGGCGGCGTGAGCATGAGCCACACGGTGGCGTGCGCGTCGTCGGCCGTCGCGATCGGCGAGGCGTTTCGGCGGGTGCGCAGCGGCGAGGCGCCGGTGATGCTGACCGGCGGCTCCGACGTCCCGCAGGCCTACGGCGTCGCGCGCGCCTGGGAAGCGATGCGCGTGATGGCCCCCGGCGACGCCGCCACCTCGCCGTCCGCCTGCCGCCCCTTCGCCGCCGACCGCCGCGGCCTCGTGCTCGGCGAGGGTGGCGCCGCGCTGGTGCTCGAGGATTGGGAACACGCCCTCGCGCGCGGCGCGCGCATCCACGGCGAGATCATCGGCTACGGCACCAGCTGCGACCACACCCACCTGGTGCGCCCCGAGGCGGCCGGCCAGGTGCGCGCGCTGGAGGCCGCGCTGGCCGATGCCGGCCTCGCGGCGGCCGACGTCGACTACGTCAACGCGCACGGCACCGCCACGGCCGAGGGCGACCCGGTCGAGGTCGCGGCGCTGCGGCAGGTGTTCGGTGGACGCGCCGCGTCGCTTCCCGTCAGCGCGACCAAGTCGATGCACGGCCACCAGCTCGGTGCGGCCGGCGCGATCGAGGCCATCGCCACGGTCCTCGCGCTGCGCGAGCAGGCGCTGCCGCCGACCGCGCATCTGAATCCGGACACGCTCGACCCGGCCTGCGCCGGCGTCGACCATGTGTTCACCGCCCGGCGCGGCGTGCCGCTGCGCGCGGCGCTGTCCAACTCGTTCGCGTTCGGCGGCAGCAACGCGGTGCTCGCGTTCCGCGCCGCCAGCCGGTAATCCTCCAGAAAGCCCGTCATGTCCGAAACCGTCTCCTCCCAAGCCGTCGACGCCCTGCTGCCCGAAGTCGCCGCCCTCATCGTCGAAGCGCTGAACCTGGAAATCGCCCCCGACGAGATCGCCCCGGACGCGCCGCTGTTCGGCGAAGGCCTCGGGCTCGACTCCATCGACGTCCTGGAAATCGCGCTCGTCCTCTCCAAGCGCTACGGCTTCCAGCTGCGCTCGGACAACGCCGACAACGTGCGGATCTTCGCCTCGCTGCGGGCGCTGACCGCCCATATCGCCAGCCAGCGGACGAAATGACCGCCCCGTCCCAGGCGCTGCGCAGTCTGGCCCTGGTCGCCCTGATGACCGCCTGGGCCATCGCCGCCTTCTTCGGCGGCTCGGGACGTGGCGACCCCGACTTCAACGCCGCCGTCGGTGCCGCACCCATCGTCGCCTTCCTTGCGATGCTGCTGTGGCGCGCGCGGCACCCGCTCTGGGTCGCGGCAAGCGGCCTCATTCTCGCCGGCGCACTCGCATGGCTGTGGCCCACGCTGCGCGAGAACGCGCCGCTGCTGTATCTGGTCGAGCACGTCGGCACGAACCTGGCGCTCGGCGCGCTGTTCGGCCGCACCCTCGTCGGCCCCGGCGAGCCGCTGATCACGCGTTTCGCCGGCCTCGTCCACCCGGGTCCGTTGTCGGAACGCAAGCGCCGCTACACGCGGCAGGCGACGCTGGCGTGGACCCTGTTCTTCGGGATGAACTCCGCGCTGTCCGCCCTGCTGTTCGCACTGGCGCCGCACGCCGTCTGGTCGTTCTACGCGAGCCTGCTGACCGCGCCGCTGGTCGGCCTCATGTTCGCCGCCGAACACCTGTGGCGCCTGCACGCGCTGCCGCCGGAAGAGCGTCCGCGGCTGGCCGACGTCATGCGCGCATGGCGCCAGCGCGCGTCGGTGCGGAATCCATGAGCGCGCTGCCGCTGATCACCGGCCTCGGCCTCGATGACGTCCTCGCCTGGCTGCCCGAAGGCCCGCGCCGCGTGCGCGACTTCCTCGCCGACGCGGACGCCCTGGCGCGCCGCCTGCCGCCGGGCACGGCGCTGCTCAACGTCTGCCACGACCGCTACCGCTTCGCGGTCGGCTTCGCGGCGGGACTCGTCAGCGGCCGCGTCAGCCTGCAGCCGGCATCGCAGTCGGCGGAGACGCTCGCGCGCATCCGTGCCGACTTCCCCGACGTGGTCTGCCTGGGCGACGGCGCATTCGACACGCTCGATCTGCCGCGTCTCGATTTCCCCGACGTCCTGGACGCCGATCCCGAGCACGTCGCGGCCATCCCGACGATCCCCGCCGATCGCCTGGCGGCGATCCTGTTCACGTCCGGCTCGACCGGACTGCCGCAACCGCATCGCAAGACCTGGGGCCGGCTCGTCGCCAACGGGCGCGCCGAAGCAGTCGCACTCGGGCTCGACCGCTCCGCTCACACCCTCGTCGCCACGGTTCCGGCGCAGCACAGCTACGGCTTCGAATCGAGCTTCCTGCTGGCGCTGCACGGCGGCTGCGCGTTCGCGTCGGGCAAGCCCTTCTATCCGCAGGACATCGCCGCCGCGCTCGACGCGGTGCCGCGGCCGCGCATGCTGGTAACGACCCCCTTCCATCTGTCGACCCTGCTGGCGGCCGGCATCGCGCTGCCGCCGATCGACCGCATCCTGTCCGCCACCGCGCCGCTGTCGCCGGCGCTCGCCGCCGCGGCCGAGGCACGTACCGGCGCGCCGGTGCACGAGATCTACGGCTCGACCGAAAGCGGCCAGCTGGCGACCCGCCGCACGACCGAGGGCGCAAGCTGGGCGCTGATGCCCGGCGTCCGGCTCGATCAGGACGGCGACATCACGACCGCCTGCGACGGCCATGTCGAGGGCCGCGTCGCGCTGTCGGACCGCATCGAGCTGCTGCCGGAGCGCCGCTTCCTGCTGCACGGGCGCCACGCCGACCTCGTCAACATCGCCGGCAAGCGCACCTCGCTTGCCTACCTCGACCACCAGATCGCCGCCGTGCCGGGTGTCGTCGACGCGGCCTTCTTCCTGCCCGATGACGACGCGGCCGGCGGCGTCACGCGCCTCGCCGCCTTCGTCGTCGCGCCGACGCTGACCCGCCGTCAGCTGCTCGATGCGCTGCGCCGGCGCATCGACGCCATCTTCCTGCCACGGCCGGCGATCTTCGTCGACGCGCTGCCGCGCAACAGCACCGGCAAACTGCCGCGCAGCGCGCTGCAGGCGCTCTACGAGGCCAGGATCCACCATGCCGCCCACTGAGTTCAGCTGGGACGTCCCGACCGGCCATCCGACCTTCCCCGGCCACTTTCCCGGCCGCCCCATCGTGCCGGGCGTCGTCCTGCTCGACCAGGCGATCCTGTTTGCCGAACGCCTGCTCGGCAGGCCGCCCGGCCCCTGGCAGATCGGCAACGCCAAGTTCCTGAGCCCGGTCGGCCGGGCCGAGACGCTTGTGTTCAGCCTGCAGCCGACCCCGCGCGGCGCCATCGCCTTCACCGTGAAGTGCGGCGCGCGCGACGTCGCCTCCGGCAGCCTGACCCCGGCCGCGACATGAGCGGGCAGGCGACGCCGAGCTGGCTGCGCCAGCAGGAACGCAGCAATCTCGCCATCCTCCGCCTGATGGTGTGGATCTCGCTGCGCTTCGGGCGCGCCGCCGGCCGCGTCGTGCTCGCCGGCATCGCGCTCTACTTCACGCTCTTCGCACCCAGGGCCCGCCGCGCCAGCCGCGCCTACCTGAAGCGCGCGCTCGGCCGCTGGGCGAACTGGGCGGACGGCTACCGCCACGTGTTCAGCTTCGCGACGACGATCCACGACCGCGTCTACCTGCTCAACGGGCGCTTCGACCTGTTCGACATCGAGGTCGTCGGCGCCGAGGCCCTGCAGGCGGCTTTGAGCCAGCAGCGCGGCGTCATGCTGATGGGGGCGCACCTCGGCAGCTTCGAGGTGCTGCGCGCGGCCGGCCGCGGCCTCGCGGGACTCAAGGTGGCGATGCTGATGTACGAGGAGAACGCCCGCAAGATCAACGCCACGCTCGAGGCGATCAACCCGCAGGCGACGCAGGACATCATCCCGCTCGGGCGCATGGAATCGATGCTCGAAGCCCGCGACCACCTCGACGCGGGCTACCTCGTCGGCATGCTGGCCGACCGTTCGCTTGGCGATGACCCGACGGCCCGCCATGCCTTCCTCGGCGAGCCGGCGCCCTTTCCGCTGGGTCCATGGCGGCTGGCCGCAATGCTGCGGCGGCCGGTATTCTTCATGGCCGGCCTCTACCTGGGCGGCAACCGCTACCAGCTCCACTTCGTGCCGCTCGCCGACTTCACCGACACGCCGCGGGACGGGCGCGGCGCCGCGATCGCGGCAGCCATGCAGCGCTACGCCGAGTGCCTGACGCGGTTTTGCCGGCAGGCGCCCTACAACTGGTTCAACTTCTTCGATTTCTGGCAGGAAACATGATCCGACGTCTGTTCGCGGGCCTCGTCCTCGCAAGCCTGGCGGCCACGGCGCACGCCGCCTTCACCCTCGACCAGCTGATGGGTGCGCTCGCGCAGCACCCGGGCGGCCGCGCGAAATTCGTCGAGAAGCGCACCCTCGCGGTGCTCGACCGGCCGCTCATCGCCACCGGCGAGATGACCTACACGCCGCCCGACCGGCTCGAAAAGCGCACCCTGACGCCGAAGCGCGAAACCCTGGTGCTCGACCACGACCAGGTCAGCATCGAGCGCGACAAGCGCACCCTCACGATCAATCTCGCGAGCCGGCCGGAAGCGCTCGCCTTCGTCGACAGCATCCGCAGTACGCTCGCCGGCAATCGCGCGGCGCTGGAGAAGAACTACGCGCTGCAGCTCACCGGCAGCGCCGACAAGTGGGTCCTCACGCTGTCGCCGACCGCGCAGGCCATCGCGGCGATCCTGCAGCGCATCACGATCAGCGGCAGCGCGGACCAGATCCACACGATCGACTACCTGCTCGCCGACGGCGACCGTTCCGAGCTCACCATCGAGCCGCTCGGGCCGCGATGAACGCACGCGCCTGGCGGCCCCTGCTGCTGTGGCTGCTCGCCATGCTGGCGGGTGCAGCCGTGGCATGGCACAGCCGCTTCTCGGCCGACATGTCGTTCTTCCTGCCGGCACGGCCGACGGTCGAGCAGCAGGTGCTGGTCGACCAGCTCAAGGAAGGCGCGGTCTCCCGCCTGCTGATGCTCGCGATCGAGGGCGGCAGCGCCGGCGAGCGCGCCACCCTGTCGCGCGCATTGCGGCAGCACCTCGCCGCGCGCAGCGACTTCGCCTCGGTGCAGAACGGCGAGGCCGGCAGCGAGGGCGCCGCGCGCGATTTCCTGCTCGCGCACCGCTACCAGCTGAGTCCCGCGGTGACGCCCGCGCGCTTCAGCGTCGACGGTCTCCGGGCGGCGATCGCCAACAGCATCGACCTGCTCGCCTCGCCGGCCGGACTGATGCTCAAGCCCTATCTCACGCGCGACCCCACCGGCGAGCTGGTCGAGCTGCTCGGCGGCCTCAACGCCGGCGCCCAGCCCGACGTCGTCGACGGCGTCTGGGCCTCGCACGACGGCGAGCGTGCCCTGCTGCTGGCGCAGACGCGCGCACTCGGCTCCGACACCGATGGCCAGGAGCGGGCGATCGCCGAGGTGCGCGCGCAGTTCGCCGCCGCCGTCCGCGACACCGGCCTCGGCCGGCTCCGGCTCGAGCTTTCGGGCCCCGGGCTGTTCGCGGTGAAGGCGCGCGCGACCATCCGCGACGAGGTGACGCGGCTGTCGCTGATCAGCCTGACCGCGATCGTCGCCGTGCTGGTCTTCGTCTACCGCTCGCCGCGCCTGGTGCTGCTCGGGCTGCTGCCGGTCGCCAGCGGGGCGCTGGCCGGCGTCGTCGTCGTCAGCCTTGCCTACGGCACGGTCTTCGGCATCACCGTCGGCTTCGGCTCGGCGCTGATCGGCGAGGCGGTCGATTACGGGATCTACTACTTCGTGCAATCCGGCCGTCGCGGGCTCGCGTCCTGGCGACGGCGCTTCTGGCCGACTGTCCGGCTCGGCGTGCTGACGTCGGTGTTCGGCTTCGGCGCGCTCGTCTTCTCGGGCTTTCCCGGGCTCGCGCAGCTGGGCCTCTATGCGCTGACCGGGGTCGTGACCGCCGCGCTCGTGACCCGCTTCGTGCTGCCGCCGCTCGCCGGCGAGCGCATCGACGTCGCCGTCCCCGAACGCGCCGGGGCCGTGCTCGCGGCGGGGTTGCGCAGGATGCACGCGCTGCGCTGGCCGGTGATCGGGCTGGCGCTGGCCGCTGGCGCCTATCTGGTCGCCCAGCGCGACACGCTCTGGCTGCCCGACCTGTCGGTGCTGTCGACCGTGAGCGCGGAAGATGCCGCGCGCGACGCGCGCCTGCGCGCCGACATCGCCGCGCCGGACGCGCGCTATCTCGCCGTCGTCACCGCGCCCGACCGCGAAGCCGTGCTGCAGGCCGCCGAACGGGCCGGTGCACGGCTCGAGCCCCTGGTCGCCGACGGCGTCATCGGCGGCTACGACAGCCCGGCGCGCTTCCTGCCCAGTCGCGCCGCCCAGGCCGCGCGCCGGGCGAGCCTGCCGCCCGCCGACACACTGCGCCCGCGGCTGCAGGCGGCACTGGCCGATCTGCCGCTGTCGGCCGACAAGCTCGCACCCTTCATCGCCGATGTCGAAGCGGCACGCCGGCAACCGGCCCTCGACCACCACGACCTCGAGGGCAGCGGGCTCGCGCTCGCGGTCGATTCGCTGCTGCTGCACGGGCCGCGCGGGTGGAGCGCCCTGCTGCCGCTGCGTCCGGCCGGCACCGGCGACGGCGCGGACATCCCGGTCGCCCGGGTGCGCGCCGCGCTCGCCGGCAGCGGCGTCCTGCTGGTCGACATGAAGGGCGAGTTCGACGCGCTCTACGGCGATTACCTGCACCAGGCGGTCGTGCTGTCCGCCGCCGGCTTCGTCGCCATCGCCGGGCTGCTTCTGGTCGCGCTGCGCTCGCCGCGCCGTCTCGCCGGCGTGCTGCTGCCGCTGGTGCTGGCGGTGATGCTCGTCATCGCCGCGCTGCATCTCGCCGGCGAGCGCCTGCATCTGCTGCATCTCGTCGGCATGTTGCTGATCGTCGCGGTCGGCTCCAACTACGCGCTCTTCTTCGACGGCAGCGCGCTCGATTCGGCGACGCTGATGTCGATGGCCGTCGCCGCCACGACGACGGTGATCGGCTTCGGCACGCTCGGCCTGTCGTCGGTCCCGGTGCTGCACGCGATCGGCGTCACCGTCGGCCCCGGCGCGCTGCTGGCGCTGCTGCTGTCGGCCGTGTTCGCGCGCCGTGCCGGGCCTGCCTGAGCGATGAGCCGCCGCTGGACGCCCGCCCCCGCGCTGCAGGCGAGCCTCGCCGTGCACGCTGCCGCCGCGCTTGGCGCCCTCGCCGCGCCTGCCGCATGGCCATGGGCGCTCGGCGCGGTCGCGGCCAACCACGCGCTGCTGACGGCCGCCGGCCTGCTGCCGCGCTCGGCCCTGCTCGGCCCCAACCTGACCCGCCTGCCGGCCGCCGCGGCGGCGCGGGGCGAGATCGCGCTCACGATCGACGACGGCCCCGACCCCGAACTCACGCCGCGCGTGCTCGACCTGCTCGACGCAACCGGTGCGAAGGCCAGCTTCTTCTGCATCGGCTGGCGTGCGCGCGCGAACCCGGCGCTGTGCCGCGAGATCGTCGTGCGCGGCCACCGCGTCGAGAACCACGGTGATTCGCATTCGTGGGCCTTCTCCGCATTCGGCCCCAGGCGCATGAAGGCCGACATCGCCGCCGCCCAGGCAAGCCTCGCCGACATCACCGGCGCCGCGCCGCGCTTCTTCCGGCCCACCGCCGGCCTGCGCAATCCCTTCCTCGATCCGGTGCTCGCGGCGCTCGACCTGAAGCTCGCCGCCTGGACGCGCCGCGGCTACGACACGCGCGAAGGCCGGCCCGCGGTCGTGCTCGGGCGCCTGACGCGCGGCCTTGCCGGCGGCGACATCCTGCTGCTGCACGACGGCCATGCGGCGCGCACGCCGGCCGGCGAACCGGTGATCCTCGCGGTGCTGCCGACCCTGCTGCGCACGCTCGCCGAACAGGGCCTGCGACCGGTCACGCTCGCCGCCGTCGCCTGACGCGGCGCCGGGCCGGGCGGCCGCCTCTGCTAGAATTTTCGGTTCCTCGAACGACCCCGGGCGCCTCCGTGACCCCGCTGCTGCTTTCCGCCTACACCGCCACCACCTGCCTCGGCCGCGGCCTCGACGCGACCCGGCTGGCCCTGCGCGCCGGCCGCAGCGGTCTCGCGCGGTGCGCGTTCGAGACGGTCGAGCTCGACACCTGGATCGGCGAGGTCGCCGGCGTCGACGACGAAACGCTGCCTGCCGCCCTCGCCGACTACGACTGCCGCAACAACCGGCTGACCTGGATGGGCCTCGAGACCGACGGCTTCGGCGACCGCGTGCGCGAAGCCGTCGCCCGCTACGGGCGCGCACGCGTCGGCGTCTTCCTCGGCACCAGCACGTCCGGCATCCTGCAGACCGAACTCGCCTACCGCCGCCGCGATCCCGCGACGGGCGCCCTGCCCGCCGACTTCAACTACCGCACCACCCACAATTCGTTCTCGCTCGCCGAATTCACGCGCGCCTACTTCGGCCTCGAAGGCATGGCGATGACGATTTCAACGGCCTGCTCGTCGAGTGCCAAGGTCTTCGCCGCCGCGGCGCGCCAGATCGAGCTGGGCCTGATCGACGCGGCGGTCGTCGGCGGCGTCGACACGCTGTGCCTGACCACGCTCTATGGCTTCGCCTCGCTGCAGCTCACCTCGCCGCGGCCCTGCCGGCCCTACGACGCCGCGCGCGACGGGATCTCGATCGGGGAGGGCGCCGGCTTCGCGCTGCTCGAGCGTGCGCCCGCGCCACCCCCCGGGGCGGTGCTGCTGCTCGGCGCCGGCGAGTCGAGCGACGCCTACCACATGTCGTCGCCGCACCCGGAAGGGCTGGGTGCGAAGCGCGCGATGGAAGCCGCGCTGAAATCCGCAGGCCTCGCCCCCGCCGACATCGACTACATCAACCTGCACGGCACGGCGACGCCGGCCAACGACGCCGCCGAAGGCCGTGCCGTCGCGGCGCTGTTCGGCGACCGCGTCCCCTGCTCGTCGACCAAGGGCGCGACCGGCCACACGCTCGGCGCGGCAGGCGCGGTCGAGGCCGCGATCTGCGCGCTCGCGCTCACCGACGGCGTGCTGCCCGGCAGCCCCGGCACCGCCGCGCCGGACCCGGCGATCCCGATCGGCTACGTCATCGAAAGCCGCGCCGCAGCGCTGCGCCGCGTGCTCTCCAATTCCTTCGGCTTCGGCGGCAGCAACTGCAGCCTGATCTTCGGAGTCGCCGCATGAGCGCCGCGCCGCTCGCCGCCTGGATCGAAGGCATCGGCTTCATCGCGCCGGGCCTGCCGGACTGGCCTTCCGCGCGCGCGGTGCTGCGCGGCGAGCAGCCGTACACGGCGGCACCGTCGGTGCTGCCGGCACCGACCCTGCTGCCGCCCGCCGAGCGGCGGCGCGCCAGCCGCGTCGTCAAGCTGAGCCTCGCGCTCGGGCTCGAGGCCGTTGCCCACGCCGGCGCCGACGCGGCGACGCTGGCGACGGTGTTCAGCGCGTCCGGCGCCGACGGCCATAACTGCCACGCGCTGTGCGAGCAACTCGCGACCGACGACCGCCAGATCTCGCCGACGCGCTTCCACAATTCCGTGCACAACGCCGCCGCCGGCTACTGGGGCATCGCCACCGGCGCGATGGCGCCGTGCCAGGTCCTCTGCGCGTACGACGCCAGCTTCGGCGCGGGGCTGCTCGACGCCCTCGCGCAGGTCGCACTTGCGCGCCAGCCGGTGCTGCTGATCGCCTACGACAGCGAATACCCGGAGCCGCTGCACGCCAAGCGCCCCGTTCCCGATTGCGCCGGCGTCGCCCTGCTGCTGACTCCCGAGCGGAGTCCGTGCACCCTGGCGGCGATCGGTGCCGGCGCGACGGCCGACGCGGCGGAATCGCTCGCCGACGCCGAACTCGAGGCGCTGCGCACGAGCATCCCCGCACTGCGTGCGCTGCCGCTGCTGCAGCGGCTGGCGGCCGGCGACGCAGGACGCGTCGGCCTCGATTACCTGGCGCCGATGCAGCTCAACGTGCAGGTCGAGCCGTGCTAGACCGCAACTGGATCGCCGCGCACATCCCGCATCAGGGCACGATGTGCCTGCTCGACGCCGTGCTCGAATGGTCGGACGCCGCGATCGCGTGCCGCGCGACGAGCCACACGGCCCCCGACAATCCGCTGCGTGCAGAAGGACGGCTGGGCGCCGCCGCCGGCATCGAGTACGCCGCGCAAGCGATGGCGGTGCATGGCGCGCTCCTCGGCGGCGACGACGCGCCGCCGCGCCAGGGCTACCTGACCAGCGTGCGCGGGGTCACCCTGCACGCGAGCCGGCTTGACGACGTCGACGGCGCGCTGGAGGTGCGCGCCGAGCGCCTGTCGGGCAACGCCAACCACATCCTCTACCAGTTCTCGGTCGCGCACGCCGGCCGCTGCCTGCTCGAAGGCCGCGCCGCCGTGGTGCTCGACGCTGCAGCCCTATGAAAGTCGCTGCCCTGTGAAGGAAACCCCATCATGAAACGCGCCCTCGTCACCGGCGGCAGCGGCAGCATCGGCGCCGCGATCTGCAAGCGCCTCGCCGCCGACGGCCACCACGTCTTCGTCCACGCCAACCGCAGCCGCGACCGGGCGGCGGCCGTCGTCGCCGAGATCCGCGCGGCCGGTGGCAGCGCCGAAGCGGCCGCCTTCGACGTCACCGACCGCGCCGCGACCGCCGCCGCGCTCGAGGCGCTGCTCGAGGGCGGCGCCATCCAGATCCTCGTCAACAACGCCGGCATCCACGACGACGCGGTCTTTCCCGGCATGTCGGGCGAGCAGTGGGACCGCGTCGTCGACGTGTCGCTGAACGGATTCTTCAACGTGACCCAGCCGCTGACGCTGCCGATGATCCGCACGCGCTGGGGGCGCATCGTCAACGTCTCGTCGGTGGCCGCGGTCGCCGGCAACCGCGGCCAGGTCAACTATTCGGCGGCCAAGGGCGCGCTGCATTCGGCCAGCAAATCGCTGGCGCTGGAACTGGCGAGCCGTGGCATCACCGTGAACGCGGTGGCGCCGGGCGTGATCGCGACCGACATGAGCGAGGGTGCGTTCGACACCGAAACGATCAAGAAGCTGGTGCCGATGCAACGCGCCGGTCGGCCGGAGGAAGTGGCCGACCTGGTCGCCTTCCTCGCCTCCGACCAGGCCGCCTACCTCTCCGGCCAGGTGATCTCGATCAACGGCGGGATGATCTGAGCAGGCTCAGGCGGCGCGCCGCACCAGCGCCCCGAGGCGTGCGAGCTTCGGCGCGACCCTCGGCACCGTCAGCATGGTGCTCGCCACCGCCATCAGCAGCAGCGCGGTGAAGGTCTCGCTGCTGATGATGGCCTTGTCGAGCAGGATGTTGGAGAAGATGATCATGATCAGCGCCTTGGTCTGCAGCAGCCAGCCGATGACCGACGCCTCGCCGGGCGCCCAGCGCAGGATGCGCCCGGCGAGGTGGACGCCCGCCAGCTTGCCCACCACCGAGGCGAGCAGCAGCAGCGCGGCGACCAGAAACACCGCCTCGCCGCCGACGTTCCAGGTGGTGCGCAGGCCGGTCGAGAGAAAGAACACCGGCATCACGACCAGCAGCACGTGGTGGCGCAGCAGGTCCATCCGCTGCTGGTCGAACCATTCCGCATCCATGACGGCGCCGGCGAGGAAGGCGCCGACCATGAAGTGCAGCCCCGACCAGTCGGCGCCGAAGGCGCACGCCGCCAGCCAGATCAGCGCGACGTACCAGCGGTCGCGCTCGGCGAGGCGCGGCATCAGGCGGCGGTACAGCCAGGCCGCGACCGCGAAGGCGGCGAGAAAGGCGAGCTGCCGCCCGACCCGCTCCCAGTCCATCAGGATCAGCGCGAGCACGCCCCAGATCGCCACGTCGTCGAGGCTGGCGTAGCGCAGGATGCGCTGGCCGAGCGGCTGGCGCAGCACCTCGAGCTTCTCCATCAGCAGGATCAGGATCGGCAGCGCCGTCACGGCACAGGCCATGCCGACGCCCAGCACGAATTGCCAGGTCATCGCCCGCTCGCCGCGCCAGCCGTCGAAGCCGAGCAGCACGGCCGCGGCCCCCGCCCCGAACAGCAGCGGCGTGCCGAGCGCCAGCCCCGCGGTGATGCCGGACTCGCGCCGGTGGGCCCAGGCCTTCTTCAGATCGAGCTCGATGCCGGCGATCATCACGAACAGCATCACCGCCCACCACGCGATGCCGTTCAGCGACTGCACCACCGCGGGGTTGAACACCAGCGCGTAATAGTCGGGAAACGCGCGCCCGAGCACGCCGGGCCCGAGCACGATTCCGGCGAGGATCTGCACCACGACGAGCGGCGCGTAGTAGTCCGTCCTGCCGAGGCGCCAGATCAGCCACGGCACGCTGAAGATGATCGTCATCGCGATCAGGAAGGTCTCGGGCGTGCTCATGCCTTGCGCCCCGTGTATTCGCGAAAGATGCCCAGGGTCACGGAGCAGTTCACGTCGGCAAATCCGGCCCGGCGCATCGCGTCGAGGATGCGCTCCGGCTCGATCGCGGCCTCGATGGTGGCCCCGTAGTATTCCCACAGCCGCCCTATCACGGCCTGGCTGCGCGTCAGCCGGGCGAGCAGCGGAACGACGACGCCGATGTGCAGGCGCAACAGCGCCCGCGCCAGCCGGCCGCGCGGCCGGCTGATTTCCATGATGCAGACGCGGCCGCCCGGGCGCAGCACGCGCAGGTACTCGGAGAAGGCCCGGTCCAGATCGCCGACGTGGCGCAGGGCATAGCCCATCGAGACGAAGTCGACGAGCTCGTCGGGCAGGGGGATCGATTCCGCATACGCCTCGATGGTCTCGACGGCGACCTTCTTGCGCAGTTCGGCGAGCATGCCGGGCGAGGGATCGAGCGCAAGGACGCGTCCGGCCGGGCCCACGAGTTCGTGTCCGGCGACGGTCACCAGTCCGGTGCCGGCGGCCACGTCCAGCAGCGTCATGCCGGTCTGCAGGCCGTTGCGGCGCAGGACGTCGCGCCGGTACCAGGCGCCGCTGCCCAGCGCGGTGAGCCCCTCGGCGCGGTCGTAGCCGGGCGCCGCCCGGTCGAACAGGTCGCGGGTGACGGCGCGCCGCTCGTCCTCATTCGAAAAATAGGCCGTCAGTCGCGCGTCGGCCTTCAGGGCCGGCTGGCGCATGGGGGATCCGCTCATGAGGTGGGTTCCGAAAGACGCCGCCAGACCAGCAGCGGCAGGCGCAGCACGAAGCCGAGGAAGAGCCGCGCGTGCATCCAGGTCAGGAGCGCGTTGTCGCGCAGGTACTTGAAGTGCGAGACGCCGCCTTCCTCGGCCGACAGGTAGCGCACCGGCGCATCGAGGTTGAGCGGCCGCACGCCCGCCCAGCACAGGCGCACGACCGCCTCGGGGTCGAAATCGAAGCGGCGCATGAAGCGGTTGCGCCGCATGATGCGCGCGAGCGGCGCGATCGGATAGACGCGGAAGCCGTACAGCGAATCGCCGATGCCCATCCACAGCGTCTCCAGGTTGGCCCAGCCGTTCGATACCTCGCGCCCCTTGACGCGCAGGGCGGGCGCCTCCGGCCCGAACACCGGCTTGCCGAGCACCATCGCGCCGGGTTCTGCCTGCGAAGCCGCCATGAAGGCGGGAATCAGCGCGGCCGGATGCTGGCCGTCGGAATCCATGGTCAGCGCATGCGTATAGCCGGCGGCGGCCGCCTGCGTGATGCCTTCCAGCACCGCCGCGCCCTTGCCGCGGTTCTCAGGCAGCACGATGACGCGCAGCCCTTCGTCGGCCGCGGCCAGCGCCTGCAGCGAGTCGGCCGTGCCGTCGGTGCTGCCGTCGACGACGACCCATACCGGCGTCCACTGCGCACGCGCGGCCCGCACCGTATCGACTACCCGGGGACCCGGGTTGTAGCTGGGGATGAGGACGAGGCGGGTGGGCGAACGCGGCGGCATGGCTCAGGCGGCGGCCGAAGCCGGGTAAGTCGGGGCCTCGACGCTGAAATAGGCTTCCAGTTCGGCGGCGAAAAGCGCCGCATCGTTCGGCGGCGGGAAGCGCCGGCCGAGGCGGATGCGGCAGCTCAGCGGCAGCACGGGGGGGCGGAACAGGGGCCAGGCCTTGCCGAGATAAGGCGTGGAAAAATCGATCAGCAGCGTCTGTACCGGCACTTTCGCGCGCTGGGCCATCAGGCCGGCCGCAGGCTGGCAGCGATCGATGGGAAAACGCGACGTGCGCGTGCCTTCCGGGAAGATCACGACCTGCGCGCCGCGCTCGAGTTCGCCGCGCGCGCCCAGGATCATCTCGAGCGGCGCATCGTTGCGGATGTAGCCCGCCAGGCGCGCCGCCGCGCCGAACAGGATGTTGTCGAGCAGGCTTGCCTTCATGACGCAGACCGCGTTGGGCAGGCGCGACACGATCATCACCGCGTCGAGCAGCGAGGGATGGTTCGCCGCGACGACCAGCGGGCCGGCGTCGCGCAGGCGGTCGAGCTCGGCCAGGTCGAAGCGGCTCGCGCAGGCGAGTTCGAGGAAACGCAGGTAGGCGCGGAAGCCGCGCGAGATCACCACGCGTCCCAGCGGCCGGCCGATGCGGCGCGGCAGCAGCGGCGTGAGCAGCATCGCGAACGGCAGCCACGCGAGGCAGAGCACCGCCAGCGCGCCGAGCCCGGCGATCATCGCGAAGGCCTCGTAGGCGCCCCACAGCGGGGTGCGCACCATCCCGCGCTCAGTCATCGACGGGCACGCGGGTCGACGACTCGCCGAAGATCCAGGACACGGCGAAGCCGCCCGCGACGTCGTTCTCGCGGCGCACCAGGGGGCTGTCGGCGAAGACGGCACCGGCGAGGCTGTCGTAGCGCACGAAGGCGCCGAACCAGACATTGCGGAAGCGCTTCGACGTCGACGCCAGCACCTGCACGCCGGCGTATCCGGCGTCGGCCGCATAGGCCGGGCGGGTCGCGGTCGCGTATTGCGGCGCGACGCCGTAGAAATAATCGTGCTGGCGGGCGTCGCCGAACACCGGGCCGGCGAGGAACCCGAACTTCCACCCGGGCAGGCCCCGCACGTCGGTGAGGTCGAGGTTCAGCTTCGGATTGAACACCCAGCCGATGTCGCGCGGCGTGCGCTCGAGCGTGTAGGCCGCGCGCAGCGGCAGCTGGAGCTTGAGGAAGCGCGCGCGGTTCTCCGAGCGCCACAGCGTGACGTCGAGCTCCGGACCGACCTCGAAGCTCGCCTGCAGGTCCGGCATGCCGGCGCGCGCGATCACGCTGTCGCTGGGTGCCGGCGGCGACAGCGCGGCCGACACGGTCAGCTCGAGGCGGTCGCTGTCGAACACCTGGCCGCGCAGTCCGTGGCGGTCGGCCTTCAGTATCCTGCCGTGGTAGGTGAAATAGGGAATCGGCATCAGAAACGTGCTGCGCTGGTCGGAGCCGCGGTAGGCCGGCAGGTCCAGCGCGGCGACGCCCGCGCCCACCTCCCACAGCGGCGCCTCCTCGACCGCGTGCGCAGCCGGAACCGACAACACCAGCACCAGCGCCGCCGCCAGATGAATCGAGCGGGCCATCAGTCCGACCCCAGCGCGTGCGAAGCCATCGCCTCGATCTCGACCAGCAGGTCCGCGCGACAGATGTCGGCCTGCACGTAGAGCGTCTCCGCCCCGCCCAGCGCCGACGCGAGCGCGTCGCGCACCGCCGGGAAGTCGGCCGCATGCCGCACGTAGACACGATAGACGAGTTCGTCGAGCCTGAATGGCCGCGATCGCGCAGTGCGATTGACCTCGGCGACGACCGCCGCGACGTTGGCCAGCGCCTCGCGCGATTGCGCGGCGACATCCTCGGGATGCACGGTCCGGTGGCCCACGATGCTGGCCGTGCCCGAAACGAACAGCAACTCCTGCCCCGCCGGATGGACCAGCGCGGCGCGCGAGAAGGTCGGCGCGCGCGGGCCGTATTCGCCGGGATAGTGGTAGGCGCTGACCTGGCGCGGATTTTCGAACGGCATGGCCGGCGCCCGGCCGGCGAGGAAGGCGATCGACAACGGGCCTTCGGCGAGGCCGATCGCGCAGGCCGCGGGGACGTTGCCGGTCGCGCTGCGACGATGGGCTATGAAGGCGTCCTGACGGCCGACGTTGAACTGGCGATAACGCTCGAGTCCGTGCGTCTCGGCGTTGATGTCGGCCATGTAGTTCCACACGCGCCACAGATGCGGCAACTGCTGCGCCTCGAGCAGGCGGAAGACGCGATCGTAGGCCGCCGTGCTCGCCGCCTGCAGCGGCGGCCGGCCGGCGCCCGCGAAGTCGGCCTCGTCGAGGTCGATCACGCCGAACAGCGCCTCGCCCGCGCGCCGCCAGACGATGCCTTCGCTGACCCCGTGCTGCACGGGGCCGGCGGCCGGCAGCCAGGTCTCCTGCACCGTGGCCGTGCCGGCCCCCAGGAGGGGCGCGCTGATCGCCTGCAGCGGCCAGCCGGCGGCGGGCGCGACCCCGCGCCCGAGCAGGGCGCCGCCGAGTTCGCTGCCGGTCCGGTGCAGGGCCGTGGGCGGCGAGGAACGGAATTGCAGTGTCACTATGCGTTGTACAGGGCCGGGTCGTCGACCTTGCGGATGTTGAAGCGCCGCTGCTTCCATGCCGCGAGGGCACGCTGCGGCTGGAACACGTTGGCGGCGTAGTAGAGCGCCTTGAAGACCCAGACCGAGCGCCAGATCGGCGTCCTGTCGAAGATGTCGCCGGCCAGCACCGACAGCAGCGCTTCCTTGACGCGGAAGACGTTCTTCGGCCCCATGAAGAAGTCGCGCATGATCGGGTTGGTCACGCGGTAGATGAACCACGAGAACTGCTTCGGGCCGTGCTTCATCTTCGCGTCGAAGCGCTTGAGCGCGGCCGGCGCGGCGGCGGGATTCTTCAGGCAGGCGTCGAGGGTCTCGGCACCGATCACGCCGCTGTGCATCGCCAGCCACACGCCGGAGGAGAACACCGGGTCGATGAACGCGTACGCGTCGCCGAGCATCAGGTAGTTCGGTCCGTGGGTGCGCTCGGCCACATAGGAAAAGTTGCCGGTCGCCTCGACCTCGGTGATGAGCTTCGCGTCCTGCAGGCGTTCCGCCAGCTCCGGACAGGTCGCGACGTTGTCCAGCAGGAACTGCCGCAGGCTGCGCGCGCCCTTGGTCTTCATGTGGTAGGGCCAGGTCACCATGCCGACACTGGTGGTGTCGTTCATCATCGGAATGAACCAGAACCAGCCGTGGTCGAACCAGAAGATCGTGATGTTGCCCTCGGCCTGGCCTTCATGGCGGCGCGCATGGGCGAAATGGCTGTAGACCGCGGAGCTGTTGTGGCGCGGGTTGCGGTGCTTGATCTGGAAGCGGTTCGCGAGGAAGGTGTCGCGGCCGGAGGCGTCGACGACGAAGCGCGCCTGCCACGCCTCTTCGCGGCCGTCGTCGTGGCGCGCACGGACGACGACGCGGTCGTCCGGCTGGAAGTCGACCGCCTGCACCCTGCAGCCCTGGTGCACCTCCGCGCCCTTGCGCGCGGCGTTGCGGATCAGGACGTCATCGAATTCGGCGCGCTTCACCTGGTAGGCGTAGGGCATCGACTTGTCCCACGCATCGGCGAAATGGAACACCTGCGTCGCGTCGTGATAGGGGGACACGAACTCGGCCGCCCATTTCTCCATGCCGATCGCCTTCACCTCGTCGGCGATGCCGAGCCGCTCGAACAGCGGCAGGTTGGCCGGCAGCAGCGATTCGCCGATGTGGAAGCGGGGATGGCGGGCCTTCTCGAGCAGCACGACGTGGTAGCCCTTCTCCGCCAGCAGCGGCGCGACCGTCGAGCCGGCGGGTCCTCCGCCGATCACCAGCACATCGCAGCGGCGACGTTCCCCCTGTTGGATTTGCTGTTCCATGGCTTTCACTTTCCGAATCCTGAATCGTTCGCAGCGGGCACGATGCCTCGTCGCGGCGAGCCGTCGCCCCTTGCGGGCAGGCGAATTATACCGTCGCGGGCAGGCCGGCGCCGCTTATCCCGGCCAGCGCACGCCGTGCCGGGCCTGCTGCGCGAACGCCTCGGCGGTCACCGGGCGGCTGAACAAGTAGCCCTGCGCTTCGTCGCAGCGCGAGGCACGCAGGAAGGCCAGCTGGGCGTCGGTCTCGACGCCTTCGGCGATCACCTCGAGCTGCAGGATGTGGCCGAGCTGGATGATGGCCTCGACGATCGAGGCGCTGTCGCCGTCGGTCAGGATGTCCCGCACGAAGGACTGGTCGATCTTCAGCTTGTCGACGTCGAGCCGCTTGAGATAGGAGAGACTCGAATAGCCGGTGCCGAAGTCGTCGATCGAGAGCTTCGCGCCGAGCGCCTTCAGGCTTCGCAGCGTCGCCATCGTCGCTTCCTCGTCCTGCAGCAGGACCGACTCGGTCAGCTCCAGCTCCAGGCAGTGCGCCGGCAGGCCCGACGCGGCGAGCGCCGCGGACACCATCTCGAGCACGTTGCCGCGCTTGAACTGCAGCGCCGAAAGGTTGACCGCGACCACCAGCGGCGGCAGGCCCTGGTCCATCCACTGCCGCGCCGCACGGCACGCCTCGTTCAGCACCCATTCGCCGATCGGCACGATATGGCCGCTGCGCTCGGCCAGCGGAATGAACCGCGCCGGCGCCACCAGGCCCTCGGTCGGGTGCTGCCAGCGGACCAGCGCTTCCGCGCCGGTGATCCGGCCGTCGCGAAGATCGACCTGCGGCTGGAACAGGATGCGGAACTCGCCTTGCCGCAGCGCGCGGCTGAGGTCACCGGTGAGCCGCATCTGGTCCTGCAGGTCGGCGTTCATCTCCAGCGTGAAGAAGCGGTAGGTATTGCGCCCCGCGGCCTTGGCGCCCTGCACCGCCGCGTCGGCGGACTTCAGCAGCGTGTCGAAGTCGCTGCCATCGGTCGGGAACACGCTGATCCCGACCGAACAGGACAGGGTGAGGCTGTGGCCGTCGACGACGAGCGGATCGGCAAAGGCGTCACGGATGGCGTTGGCCATCCCGACGATGGCCGCCGGGTCGCGCAGCCCGGTCAGCAGGATGGCGAATTCGTCGCCGCTCATGCGGCTCAGGGTGTCGGTCGCGCGGATGCACTGCTGCAGCCGGCCGACCACCGCCACGAGCGCCTTGTCGCCCATCTCGTGGCCGAGGCTGTCGTTGACCTGCTTGAAGTGGTCGACGTCGAGGTAGAACATCGCCATCGTGGTGTGCTCGCTCCGCGCGATGCGAAGCGCGTGTTCGAAGCGGTCGCGCAGGAGCAGGCGGTTGGGCAGGTGGGTCAGCGGATCGAACTGGGCGAGGAAGGCGAGCTTGCCCTTGGCGACCTCGTGCTCGGCACGGGTCCGCAGGCTGACGATGCCGTAGGCGAGATCGCTGGCGAGCTCTTCCAGCAGCGCGACCTCGTCCGCGTCGAAGGCATCCGCCTCGCGCGCATAGATGGTCAGCGCGCCCAGCACTTCGGCGTTGCCGATCAGGGGCAGCGCGATGCTGGACTGGTAGCCGCGCTGAACGGCCGCCTGCTTCCAGGGCGCCATCTTCGGGTTGGCCAGCACGTTCTGGTTGACGCACGGCAGCCCGGTCCGGATCGCGGTGCCGGTCGGCCCCTGCCCGAATTCGCCGTCGTCCCAGCTGACGTGAATGGCGTCGAGGTAGCCGTTCTCGTAGCCGGACTGCGCGATGGGCCGCACGGTGCGCGCGTCATCGTGCTCGGCGTAGCCGACCCAGGCCATCAGGTAGCCCCCGGTCTCGACGGCCAGGCGGCAGATATCGGTCAGCAGCTTGTGCTCCTCCTGGGCGTGCACGAGCGTCGTATTGCACGCGCTCAAGAGGCGCAGCGCGCGATTGAGGCGTCGCTGCCGCTCCTCGCTGTGGCGCAGGTCCGCGGTCATGCGCTCGGCCAGCGCGAGCGCCCGCGCCCGCCCGGTGACGAGCAGCCACACCACCAGCGCGAGCATGGCGCTGCCGAGCGCGCCGCCGACGAGGATCGTGTTCGCCCGGTCCGCGCGCAGGCGCGCGTCGAAGGCCGGCAGCGAACTGATCACCAGCGTCCAGCGATGGCCGAACAGCGGCAACGGCTTGACCAGGCGGAATGCGGGACCGGGCCCGCTGACGCGCCCGTCCGAATCGAACATCAGGCTGCGCGTCTGCGGCGCTTCGCCATCGTAGATCTCCAGATCGAGCGCCTCGGCGATTTCGCCGAAATGCCGGCCGAGGATGCCGCGCATCAGGTCGTCCATGCGGAAGGGCGCGTAGACCCAGCCGACGAGATTCGCGCGCCGCTCCGGCTCCGTCTGGTGCGGCGCATGGGGCCGGTAGATCGGCAGGTACATCAGGAAGCCCGCCTGCTCGTCCCGCCCGCTCTCCTGGACCAGCCGAACCTTGCCCGAGATCGCGGTTGCGCCGCTGTCGCGCGCTTCCGCCATGGCGGCGCGGCGCACCGGTTCGGAATACATGTCGTAGCCGAAGGCACGCTGGTTGCGCCAGTCGAACGGCTCCAGGTAGACGATGGCGGAATAGGCGTCGCGATCCCCCGCCGGCCGGATGTCGTATCGGGGGAAACCCTCGGCCCGCACGCGCGCGACGTGCGCCGCCTTCTCGTCCGGCCTCACCCACTGCGCGAAGCCGACGCCCTGGATGCCGGGATACTTCTCGTCCAGCCGCAGCATGCCGACATACTCGGCAAATTCGGAGCGGTCGACCGAGTCGGATGCGGCGAACAGCCCGGCAGCGCCTTCCAGCACCTGCTCGTACTTGGTCATCCGCGTGTTGAGGTCGCGCACGACCTCGTTCACGCGGAACGCGAACTCGTCGTGCAGCGCCCGATGGTAGGACGTGCGGGCGGCATCCTGGAGCGCATAGGTCAGCGCGAGCCCGAGCAGCAGGATCGCCGGCGGAAGGAGCCGCAGGCGGGGCAACGCCGTGCTAGCGAGCACGTTCACGTCCCGGCGGAAGCGTCGATGTCATGCCGTCCCTTTCCCCGGGGCGTCCATGGGGTCCGCCCTTCCGAACGCATCGGGGCAGGCGCTCAGCCCCGCTTGATCAGCGTGCCGACGCCTTCCGGCGTCAGCACTTCCAGCAGCAGGGCGTGCTCGACGCGGCCGTCGATGATGTGCGCGGTCTTGACGCCGCTGTTCACCGCGTCGACCGCATAGCCGACCTTGGGGATCATGCCGCCGGAGATGGTGCCGTCGGCGATGAGCTCGTCGACCTCGCGCGGAGTGAGGCCGGTCAGGAGCTGCATCTGCTTGTCGAGGACACCCGGCGTGTTGGTCATGAAGATGACCTTCTCGGCCTGCAGCACACCGGCGATCTTGCCGGCCGCGACGTCGGCGTTGATGTTGTAGGCGTTGCCCTCGGAGTCGGTGCCGAGCGGGGCGACCACCGGAATGAAGTCGCGCGCGTCGAGCACCTGGATGATCTCCGGGTCGATCCCGGTGATCTCGCCGACCTGGCCGATGTCGAGCAGCTCGTCGGCCTTTTCCTTGCTCTTCACCAGCATCTTCTTGGCGTGGATGAAGTTGCCGTCCTTGCCGGTCAGCCCCACCGCGCGGCCGCCGTGCTTGTTGATCAGCGTGACGATGTCCTGGTTGACGAGGCCGCCCAGGACCATCTCGACCACGTCGAGCGTTTCCTCGTCGGTGACGCGCATGCCCTGGATGAATTCGCTCTGCTTGCCGATGCGCTGCAGCAGGCCGGCGATCTGCGGCCCGCCGCCGTGCACCACGACCGGGTTCATGCCGACCAGCTTCAGCAGCACCACGTCCTTGGCGAACGCCTCCATCAGGTGCCGCTCCGTCATGGCGTTGCCGCCGTACTTGATGACGATGGTCTTGTCGTAGAAGCGCTGGATGTAGGGCAGCGCTTCCGACAGGATGTGGGCCTTTTCGGCAGCGGTGTGGGGCGTGGTCATGTCGGCTCCGGATGCGATTGCGCGGATTTTACGCCAATAAAAAAGGCGGCGCGCGGCCGCCTTGCTGCGTTGCGGGCGCGGTCAGCGATGCATGTGCTGCATCGCCGCGCCGGGCGCACGCGCCTCGGCTTTCACCTCGACCGTCTGCCGTTTGCCGTCCGCCTCGATCACCAGCGTGAGGGGGATGACGTCGCCCGCGGCGATCGGCTTCTTCAGGTTCATCAGCATGATGTGGTAGCCGCCGGGCTCGAGCGAGACGGTCTTGCCCTTCGGCAGCTCGATCGCCTTCACCTCGCGCATGCGCATGACGCCGCCGTCCATGCTCATCTCGTGCACTTCCACGCGCGGCACGGCCGTGCTGGTGACGCCGACGAGGCGCGCGTCGGCGTCGGAGCGGATCTGCATGTACGCGCCGCTGACCGGCTGCCCCGGCACCGTCGCGCGGGCCCAGGCATCGGTGACGGCGAGATTGGCGGCCCAGGCCGACTGCGCAGCGAGGAGGCCGATGGCGGCCAGCGTCAGGAGCTTCGGGTTCATCTGTCTTCCTTCCGTGAAAAGTGAAATGGTTCGGCGCTGCGGTTGTTCGCCTGGGCGCCGGCTTTCGCGGCAACGATAGGCAATCGCCGCCGAAATGGCGATGCGACCGATTGTCGCAGCGCCGACGATCGCCGCGCATCCGCGCCGCTTGCGTCAATTTGCCACATTCCCGCACGGAACCGATCTTTTTAGACTTCGTCCGCCGACCCAAACAAGAGAACAACATGCGCTTATCGCCCACTCCCCTGTCCCTCGCGGTCTCGCTTGCGCTCGCCACCTGCTGGCGACCCGCCCTGGCCGAATCCCCTGCAGTTGCGGCCAGCTCGGACCCGACGCCGCTGACGGTCGTCGTGGTCGGCGCGCACCCCGCCGACGTCGACCCCAACAGCGTGACGCTCGATGACGCGACGCTGCAGGCGCTGCGCGCCGCCACCAGCGACACCGCGAGCCTCTTGCGCGACGTGCCCGGCCTCAGCCTCTATGGGGCCGGCGGCGTCTCGAGCCTGCCGGTGATCCGCGGCCTGGCCGACGACCGCCTGCGCATCAAGGTCGACGGCATGGACCTCGTCTCGGCCTGCGGCAACCACATGAACCCGCCGCTCTCGTACATCGATCCCAGCCGCGTCGCGGGTGCCCGGGTGTTCGCCGGCATCGCGCCGGTCAGCACGGGCGGCGACAGCATCGGCGGCACCATCCTGGTCGACTCGGCCGCACCGGAATTCGCCGCCGCAGGCGAAGGCACGCTGCTCAAGGGCGAGGCGGGCACCTTCTATCGCAGCAACGGCAACGCGGTGGGCGCGAACCTGAGCGCGACCGCCGCGGGCGAAAACCTGAGCCTCACCTACAGCGCCTCGGCGGCGCGATCGGACAACTACACCGCGGGCGGCGACTTCAAGCCCGCCGGGCTGGCGTTCGTCAAGAAGGGCCCTTCGCTCTACAACTCGACGACCTGGCTTGCCGGCGACGAGGTGGGCTCGACCCGGTACGAGTCCATCAACCAGTCGCTCGACGTCGCGCTGCGTCACGACAACCACCTGATCGACCTCAAGCTCGGCCATCAGCACATTCCCTACCAGGGGTTTCCGAACCAGCGCATGGACATGACCGACAACACCAGTTCCCAGGTCAACCTGCACTACAGCGGCCGCTACGACTGGGGTCTGCTCGATGCGCGCGTCTATCGCGAGCACACCGAGCACGCCATGAACTTCCTCGAGGACAAGGCCTACTGGTACCTCAACGCCGCCGCCGGGCAGACCATCGCCGCCCCCGGCATGCCGATGTACACCGACGGGCGCAATACGGGCGTCGTCGTCAAGGGCGACATCGCGCTGTCCGCCCGCGACCTGCTGCGGACCGGCGTCGAATACCAGCGCTACCGGCTCGACGACTGGTGGCCGGCCAGCGGCAACGGCGGCATGTCGCCCAACACCTTCTGGAACATCAACGGCGGCCAGCGCGACCGCTACGCCGCGTTCGCCGAATGGGAGGCGCAGTGGACCCCGCAGTGGCTCAGCCAGCTCGGCGTGCGCCACGAGACCGTCAGGATGGACGCGGGGCCGGTGCAGGGCTACAACGCCAGCTACACCGCCGACGCCAGCGCCTTCAACGCCAGTGACCGCAGCCGCACCGACCGCAACTGGGACCTGACCGCGCTCGCCCGCTACACGCCGGGCCCGACGCAGACGATCGAATTCGGTTACGCGCGCAAGACCCGCTCGCCCAATCTCTACGAGCGCTACACGTGGTCGACCGGCGGCATGGCGATGTACATGGTCAACCTGGCCGGCGACGGCAACGGCTACGTCGGCAACCTCGCGCTGCAGCCGGAAGTCGCCCACACGCTGAGCGCGACCTTCGACTGGCACGATGCGCGGCAACAGGAGTGGGGCATCAAGCTCACGCCCTATTTCACCTACGTGGACGACTACGTCAACGCGCGCCGCCTCACCTCCACGACGGTGACCGACCAGTTCGTGTTCCTGAGATTCGTCAACCAGGACGCGCAGCTCTACGGCTTCGACCTGTCGGGCCACGCCCCCCTTGCGCGCGGCACGCGCTTCGGCAGCTTCACCGCCCACGGCGTGCTGAGCTACGTGCGCGGCAAGACCACCAGCGGCGCCGACGACAACCTCTACAACATCATGCCGCTCAACGCGCGGCTGTCGGTCAGGCAGCGCATCGGTGCCTG
The DNA here is from genome assembly GCF_035621355.1 of Thiobacillus sp. SCUT-2. Taxonomy (NCBI): domain Bacteria; kingdom Pseudomonadati; phylum Pseudomonadota; class Betaproteobacteria; order Nitrosomonadales; family Thiobacillaceae; genus Thiobacillus; species Thiobacillus sedimenti. Next base: position 2,884,198 of record NZ_CP141769.1, read on the forward strand.
GAGCAACGTCGCCGAGGTGTTGCTGGTCGACGCGAAGTCGGACGTATCGCAAATCCGCAACGAGGTCCGCACGCCCGCCTACGGGATCCTCAACCTGCGCGGCAGCCACGCATGGAAGCAGGCACGCCTCGACTTCGGCGTCGAGAACGTGTTCGACCGCCTCTACTATCAACCGCTCGGCGGCGCCTACGTGGGCCAGGGCGTGACCATGCCGCCGACGGCGATCAGCGGCGCCACGCCGGTATGGGGCATTCCCGTTCCCGGCATGGGCCGCACCGTCTACGCCGGGGTGACCGTGCAGTTCTGAGGCCGCGCCGCCGATGCACCGAGCCCCGTGCCCCGCATGGGGTTTTTCGTTCATGGCATCCGCCGCGCAAAAAAAATCCCGCCGTGAAGGCGGGACAGGGTCAGGTCGGTTTGCGATGAACGCCCTGACAATCTAGTCGCCCCGGCCTGGCCGCACAATTGGACAAATTGTCGCAGCCCCCCGCCCTCGCCGGCACGCACATTACAATGGCCGCCATGGTGCCCCGCGCCGACTCCACCCTGCTGTCGACCCTCCCTGCCCGCGCCTTGCTGGGGCGCCTGCTCGCCGTGCGCGCATCGCTGATCGCAGGCTGGGCCGTCGGCATCGTCTGGCTGCACTGGGGCATCGGCATTCCGATGCCGCTCGCGCCGATGGGCGCGGTGCTCGTATTGATGGCGCTGTTCGCGCTCGCCACCGCCTGGCGGCTGCGCCAGGAACTGCCCGCGACGCAGCTCGAATTCCTCGCCCACCTGCTGGCCGACCTCACCGCATTCGCGGTGCTGGTGTTCTTCAGCGGCGGCGTGACCAACCCCTTCGTCACCCTGATGCTGGTCCCCGTGGTCATCGCCGCGATCAGCCTGCGCCCGCGCTGGGTCTGGCTGCTGGCCGCCGTGGCCGGTACCTATTACGCGCTGCTGCTGTTCGTCTATCGGCCGCTGGCCATGACCGACCCCGTCGCCGCCACCGCGATGCACCTCGGCGGCATGTGGTTCAACTTCCTCGCCAGCGCGGGATTGATCGCATTCTTCGTCACCCGCATGCACGCCGCCCTGCGCGCCCGCGACCAGGAGCTCGCCGACCTGCGCGAACGCCAGCTGCGCGACGAGCGCATCGTTGCGCTCGGCACCCAGGCCGCGCTCGCCGCGCACGAACTGGCGACCCCGCTCGCGACGATCCAGACCACCGCGCACGAGCTGGCCACCGAATTCGCCAACGATCCGGACATCGGCGCGGACTGCCGCCTGCTCGAACGGCAGGCGCAGGCGTGCAAGAGCATCCTCACGCAGCTTGCCGCCCGCGCGCAGGACGGCGCCCCCGCGGCCCAGCCGCTCGATGCCTGGCTCGCCGCACTGGTCGAACGCTGGCAGGTGCTGCGCCCGGACGCGCGCATCACCCTGCACCTGCCCGCCGATTCGCGTGCCTTCCGCCCGCCCGACGGGCTCGAGCAGGCCATCCTCAACGTCCTCAACAACGCCGCCGACGCCGCACCGGAACCCGTCGAGCTGCGCGCCCTCGCCGAGGCGGACGCCCTCGTGCTGGAGATCGGCGACCGCGGACCGGGATTCTCGCCGGAACAGCGGGCGCGGGCCGGGCGCGTGCTGTTCAGCGGCAAGCCCGGACGCGGCTGGGGCATCGGCCTTGCGCTCACCCACGCCACGCTCGAGCGCCTCGGCGGCACCCTCACCCTGACCGAACGCGAAGGCGGCGGCACCCGCGTGCGCATCCGCCTGCCCTGGAGACTTCCCGTATGACCGCAACCGCTGCCGGAATGAAACTGTTGATCGTCGAGGACGACGCCGATTTTGCCGCCGCGCTCGCGCGCGCGATGACGAAGCGCGGTGCCGAGGTCGCGCTGGCGCACGATGCCGATGAAGCGCGGGACGAGGGGGAGCGCTTCGCGCCCAGCCATGCGGTCGTCGATCTCAAGCTGCCGGGCGAATCCGGCCTCAAGGTCGTGGAGCAACTGGCTGCACGCAGCCCGGCCCCGGCCATCGTCGTGCTCACCGGCTACGCCAGCATCGCCACCGCGGTGGAGGCGGTGCGGCTCGGCGCGCGGCATTACCTCGCCAAACCGGCCAATGCCGACGAAATCCTCGCCGCGCTGATGCGCGACCAGCCCGACGCTGCGCTCGAGGTGAGTCCGGAGCCGTTGTCGGTCGCGCGGCTGGAATGGGAGCACATCCAGAAGGTGCTCAACGAGCACGACGGCAACATTTCGGCGACCGCGCGCGCGCTGAAGATGCACCGCCGCACGCTGCAGCGAAAGCTCGACAAGCGGCCGCCCAAGGCGGACTGAGCCGCCGCGCGGCCGCTAGCCGGCCACGCCCCAGTCAATCCAGCCGGTGTAGGCGGTCAGCAGCACGATGCCGCCGAACACGATGCGATACCAGGCGAACACGGTGAAGTCGTGGCGGCTGATGAAGCGGATGAGGCCGCGCACGGCCAGCAGCGCACTGATGAACGAGGCCGCGCCGCCCACGAGAAAGAGGTCGATGTCGCTCGCGCTGAACAGCGCCCGGTGCTTGTAGACGTCGTACAGGGTCGCGGCGAACATGGTCGGGATCGCGAGGAAGAACGAGAACTCCGCCGCGGTCTTGCGCGAAAGCCCGAAGAAGAGGCCGCCGATGATGGTGGCACCGGACCGCGAGGTGCCGGGAATCATCGCCAGCGCCTGTGCGAATCCGACCTTGAGGGCGTCGCGCCAGTTCATGTCGTCCACCGACTCGGCACGGACGATGTGCTGGCGGCGCTCCGCCCACAGGATCAGCACGCCGCCGATGATCAGCGCCGAGGCGACGACGATCGGGTTGAACAGGTAATGCTTGATCTGCTTGATGAACAGGAAGCCGAGGATCGCCGCCGGCAGGAAAGCCACGATCAGGTTGATCGCCAGCCGCCGCGAGGCCGCCTCGGTCGTCACGCTCGACAGCGCGTGGCCGAGCCGTGCCCGGTATTCCCACACCACGGCCAGGATCGCCGCGAACTGGATCGCGATCTCGAACACCTTGCCCTTCTCGTCGTTGAAGCCCAGCAGCTGGCCCGCGAGGATCAGGTGGCCGGTGCTCGACACCGGCAGGAATTCGGTCAGTCCCTCGACGATGCCGAGGATGAAGGCGTGCAGGAGGATGAGGTGATCGGCCATGGCTGCTCTTCGGATGACAAGGCGCGCCCGGCCGGGCGCGCCTGCGGATTATACGCAGTGCCGGCTCAGGCCAAGGCGGCGGCCGGAAAGTTCCCGCCCCCGCAGGCCGTGACGCGATCCCTGCCCTGCTGCTTGGCCTCGTAGAGACATTCGTCGGCCGCCGCGATCAGGGCGTCGAGCGTGAGGTGCGACGGGTTGCGCTGGGCGAGGCCGAAGCTGGCGGTCACCGAACTCGCACCACCGTCGTGCGGCACGCGCATCGCCGCGATCGCCCTGCGCAGGCGCTCGGCCAGCCGCATCGCCTCGGCGGCATCCGTCTCGGGCAGGAAGACGATGAATTCCTCGCCGCCCCAGCGCGCGGCGACGTCGCCCTGCCTGACCGAATGCCGCAGGAGTTCCGCGGTCGCCCGCAGTACCGCGTCGCCGTGCGCGTGGCCATGGGCATCGTTGAGCGCCTTGAAGTGGTCGAGGTCGAACAGCATCACCGAGGTCGAGTGCCCGTGGCGCACCGTCTGGCTCCACGGCGCGGCGGTCTTGTCGTAGAACGCGCGGCGGTTGTTCAGCGCCGTGAGCGGATCGAGCTGCGCCAGACGCTGGGCGCGGATGCGCTCCTCCTGGCCGACGCGCAACTGGTAGGCGAGCGCGAGCGCCAGCAGGGTCGCATCGACCAGCATGCCGATCTCGACTGCGCGGAAGGTCCAGACCGTGTTCGGGATGAAGCCCCACACCGACAGGGTGGTCAGCAGCGCACCGACCATCGCGGCAAAGGCGGCGATGAGGAAGTACCTCGCCGCCTTCTGGCCGGCGCGGACCGAGACGATGCCGAGCGCCAGCATGAGCCAGGTGAAGAGGAAGGCGAAGCTGAACGAGACGAGCAGCGCCAGCGTCTGGTTGCCGAGCACGACGGCGAGCGCGAGCACGCCTGCGAACGCGGCGCAGAAGCCGATCACCGCGCGGCGGACGCGCGGGAAATACGTCCGCAGGTCGAGGAAGCGGATCGCGAACTGCAGCCCGCCCATCGCGTAGAGCACGATCAGGACGGGATTGGCCCATTGCTGCCAGCGCACGGCGTCGGGCCACAGCCAGGCGAAGCCGTGCCCGGTATAGGCGATGTTCATCGCGACGAACAGCGCGAGATAGAGCGAATAGAACAGGTAGCGCGCGCTGCGCAGGCTCGCGAACAGGATCGCGTTGTACGCCATCAGCGCGAACAGGAAGCCGTATACGATGCCGTAGCTGAATTCCTGTTCCGCCTGCCGCGCACGGGCCGTCTCCGGGTCGAGCAGGTAGAGGGGAACGACCATGGGGTCCGGCGTCTCGACACGCAGGAAGACGTCGCTACGGCCGGGCGGGAACGCGTGCTCGAAGACGAAGTAGCGGCCGCGGACCGGGCGCTCGGCGAACGGCAGCGTGTCGCCGACGCGGTAGCGCGCCACCGTCGCGCCGCCCTCCCGGAAATAGACGTCGACCCGGTCGAGCCAGCTGGTTTCGAGCGAGAGCCGCCTCGCCACGGGCGCCGCGGTCGGATTGTCGACCGCGAAATGGATCCACACGGGCTTCGCGCCGATGCCGAAATCCAGCACCGGCCGGGCACCGGGCGCAAAGCGCCCCTGACGATAGGCAGCGACCGCAGCCGCAAGATCGAGCCGGCCGTCCCGTTCCTGCAGGAACTCGGTCGAGCGGCCGATGGCGGCGACGGAGTCTTTCAGAACCGGCAGCGGCGCCGCGACGGCAGCGGCGCCTGCCGCAAGTAGAAGCACGACGACAAAAACAAACGTCCGGGCAATCGCCCGGACGAACGCGAACGGCCCGCCTGCAAGACCGGGCCGGCAGGCCTCAGACCTTACGGTACACCTCGGCGCCCTGCTTCACGAACTCGACCGCCTTCACTTCCATCCCCTTCTGCAGCGCCTCGGCCTCGTTCAACCCTTCCTTCGCGGCGAACTCGCGCACGTCCTGGGTGATCTTCATCGAGCAGAAATGCGGGCCGCACATCGAGCAGAAGTGCGCGACCTTGGCCGACTCCTTCGGCAGGGTCTCGTCGTGGAAGGACTTCGCCTTGTCCGGGTCGAGGCCGAGGTTGAACTGGTCGTCCCAGCGGAACTCGAAGCGCGCCTTCGACAAGGCGTTGTCGCGAATCTGCGCGCCGGGGTGGCCCTTGGCCAGATCCGCCGCGTGCGCGGCGAGCTTGTAGGTGATGATGCCTTCCTTCACATCGTCCTTGTCCGGCAGGCCGAGGTGCTCCTTGGGCGTCACGTAGCACAGCATCGCGGTCCCGTACCAGCCGATCATCGCGGCGCCGATGCCCGAAGTGATGTGGTCGTAGCCGGGCGCGATGTCGGTGGTCAGCGGGCCGAGCGTATAGAACGGCGCCTCGGAACAGGACTCGAGCTGGATGTCCATGTTCTCCTTGATGAGCTGCATCGGCACGTGGCCGGGGCCCTCGATCATCACCTGGACGTCGTGCTTCCACGCCACCTGGGTGAGTTCGCCGAGCGTGCGCAGCTCGGACAGCTGCGCCTCGTCGTTGGCATCATAAATAGAACCAGGGCGCAAACCATCACCGAGGCTGAAGGCCACGTCGTAGGCCTTCATGATCTCGCAGATGTCCTCGAAGTGGGTGTAGAGGAAGCTCTCCTTGTGATGCGCGAGGCACCACTTGGCCATGATCGAGCCGCCGCGGGACACGATCCCGGTCATGCGGTTGGCGGTCATCGGCACGTAGCGCAGCAGGACGCCGGCGTGGATCGTGAAGTAGTCGACGCCCTGCTCGGCCTGCTCGATCAGCGTGTCGCGGAACATCTCCCAGGTCAGTTCCTCCGCCTTGCCGTCGACCTTTTCCAGCGCCTGGTAGATCGGCACGGTCCCGATCGGAACCGGCGAATTGCGGATGATCCACTCGCGCGTCTCGTGGATGTTCTTGCCGGTCGACAGGTCCATCACGGTGTCGCCGCCCCAGCGGATCGCCCAGGTCATCTTCTCGACCTCTTCCTGGATGCTCGAACCGAGCGCCGAATTGCCGATGTTGGCGTTGATCTTCACCAGGAAGTTGCGGCCGATGATCATCGGCTCGGATTCCGGGTGGTTGATGTTGTTGGGGATGATGGCGCGGCCGCGCGCGATCTCGCTGCGCACGAACTCGGGGGTGATCTCGTTCTGCAGGCTGGCGCCGAAGTTCTGGCCGGGATGCTGGCGGGCCATCAGCGCGGCGAGCTTCGCACCCTGCGGGCCGGATGTCTTCAGCGATTCGAGATAGGCGGCGCGGTTGTTGTTCTCGCGGATGGCGATGAACTCCATCTCGGGCGTGATGATGCCTTTTTTCGCATAGTGCATCTGCGTCACGTTCATCCCGGCGCGGGCTCTGCGCGGCTTGCGGTGCAGGCCGGGGAAGCGCATCGTCGCGAGTTCGGGATTGGCGGCCTGCTGGCGACCATACTCGGAGCTGAGATCGTCCAGCACCTCGGTGTCGCCGCGCGCCTCGATCCATTTCGTGCGCAGCGCGGGCAGCCCCTGGCGGATGTCGATCTTGGCGCTGGGGTCGGTATAGGGGCCGGAGCAGTCGTAGACGAAGATCGGCGGGTTGGGCTCCGAACGGGCACCGCCGGCGCCGTTTTGGCCGCTGAACATCAGGGGCGTGTCGGCCTGGCTGATCTCGCGCATCGGCACGCGGATGTCGGGGGTGCTGCCTTCGACGTAGATCTTGCGGGAATTGGGCAGCGGCTGGACCGCGGCTTCGTCGACGTGCGCGGTCGCGGCGAGGAATTTGGGGTTGGCGTTCATGGGGCGGGCACTCCAAGATAGTGGACGGAGGCCGCTAACAGCACCGCCCAGTCAAATTTCAAACGCGGGCGGCCCGGAAAGCCTCCCTACGGCGGTCTCAACCGCATCAGGTTCGAAGGGTATGTCTCACTCCATCCGGCAAACCAACCGGCTGGAGACCCCTGGCGAGCGGCTCACGGTAGCGGAAATGTGGAATAATTGCAAGGCAAGCCCCCGTCTAACCTATTGAAAATCAAGGGTACCGCATGGACATCAAGCAGGCGCGCTACAACATGGTGGAGCAACAGATCCGTCCCTGGGACGTGCTGAATCAGGACGTACTCGATCTCCTGTTCGAGGTGCGCCGCGAGGACTTCGTCCCCGAGGCCCACCAGGCGCTCGCCTTCGTCGACATGGAAATCCCGCTCGGCCACGGGCAGTCGATGTGGACGCCGCGGCTCGAGGCGCGCGCCCTGCAGGAACTTGCGATCCGCCCGGGCGACCGCGTGCTGGAAGTCGGCACCGGCAGCGGCTACCTCACCGCGCTGCTCGCCGCGCAGGCGGACGCCGTCGTGTCGGTCGACATCGTCCCCGAATTCACCGCTTCGGCCATGCAGAAACTGCGCGCGCACGGCTTCGACAACGTCATGCTGCACACCGGCGACGCCGCCCGCGACTGGCCCGACACGTCCGGCTTCGACGTGATCGTGCTCACCGGTTCGACCCCGCTGCTGTCCGACGCCTTCCTGCAGCGCCTCCACGTCGGCGGCCGCATGTTCGCCATCGTCGGCGAGGCGCCGGTGATGCAGGCACGACTCATCACCTGCACCGCACCGGGCGCGGCGCGCGGCGTGACCCTGTTCGAGACCTGCGTCGCGCCGCTGGTGAACGCGCCGCAGCCCGCCGCCTTCGTGTTCTGATGCGCCAGTTCCGTCCCGCCGAGCTCGCGGCCCACATCGAGGCGGGCCACACGCCCGTGCTGCTCGACGTGCGCGAGCCCTGGGAATGGAATCTCTGCCGCCTGCCGGGCGCGATCCTGATCCCGATGCGGGAGCTGCCGGCGCGGCTTGCGGAGTTGAACCGGGCGGCCGAGACCGTGGTCATCTGCCATCATGGCGTGCGCAGCTATCACGCGGCGCGCTACCTCGAAACGGCGGGCTTCGGCGATGTCGTCAACCTGTCCGGCGGCATGGCCGCCTGGGCCGACGAAGTCGATCCGGCGATGCCGCGCTACTGAACCTTCCCGAGGACCGGATTCACCCATGCCGTTCAAGCTCCTGTCACTCGCGCTCGCGCTGGCCTTCTTGCCTGCCGCCCACGCCGCGAACCTGTCGAGCGTCTTCAAGGACGCGCAGGCCTACGATGCGCAGTACGCCGCGGCCCGAGCGGCCTACGAGGCCGGCCAGGAGAAAGCGGTGCAGGGCCGGGCCGGCCTCTTGCCTAACGTCAGCGCGGGCGGCAACGTGCGCTACAACGATCTCCATTCGACCTTTCCCGGCGGCGATTCCAAATACACGTCCAACGGCTATTCGCTGACCGCCGCGCAGCCGCTGTTCCGCATGCAGAACGTCGTGCAGTACCGGCAGGCGAAGAACCAGGTGAAGATCGCCGACCTGCAGTTCAAGGCCGCCGAGCAGGACCTGATCCTGCGCGTCGCACAGGCCTATTTCGACGTACTGCAGTCGCAGGACAACATCGCGTTCATCGAGGCGCAGAAGGCCGCGATCACGGAACAGCTCGCGGCCGCCAAGCGCAACTTCGAGGTCGGTACCGCCACCATCACCGACACCCACGAGGCGCAGGCGCGCTACGACCTCGCCGTCGCGCAGGAGATCGCCGAGCAGAACACGCTCGACATCCGCCTGCGCGCGCTGGAAAAACTTGTCGGCAAGCCCCCCGGCGCGCTCGACGCGCTGGCCGAGCCCGAGCAGTTCGTGCCGGAGGCGGAGTCCATCGACACGTGGGCGGCGCGCGCCATGCAGGGCAACCTGCAGGCCGAAATCCAGCGCATCGCCAAGACCATCGCCGACGAGGAGGTCGAACGCAATCGCGCCGGCCACTATCCCACGCTCGACGCGGTCGCCGGCTATACGGTCAACAACAACCAGAACTTCGGCAACCTGCAGGTGGACTCGCGCGTCGCCAGCGTCGGGCTGGAACTCAACGTGCCGATCTACCAGGGCGGCCTGACGAGCTCGCGCGTGCGCGAAGCCGTCGCCAACCAGGAAAAGGCGCGCCAGGATCTCGAGAACGCCACCCGCGAGGCGAGCCTGCAGGCACGCCAGGCGTGGCTGAACGTGAGCAGCGGCGCCGCGCGCGTACGCGCACTCGAACAGGCGCTGACCTCGACGCAGGCGCAGCTCGACTCGACCAAGCTCGGCCTGCAGGTCGGCGTGCGCACCAACCTCGACGTGCTGAACGCCGAGCAGCAGGTGCTGTCGGCCCGCCGCGACCTCGCCGGCGCGCGCTACGCCTACCTGCTCGCCGGGCTGTCGCTCAAGGCCGCCGTCGGCACCCTGAGCCCGGCCGATCTCGCCGGCATCGACCGCCACCTCAAGCCGGCTGCCACGGCGTCCCGCTAGCAGCAGCCGGCCGTCAGCAGGCCCGTCACCAATCCCGCCACCTGCTGCGCCGCGCCGCGATGGCGGGCAGCGAACGCCAGACCGGCCTCGCCCATGCGGGCGCGCGCCGCGGCATCGGCCAGCAGCTTCAACGCGGCGTCCATCAGGCCGTCGGCATCGTCCACCCGCTGCGCCGCGCCCGCCTCGATCGCCAGCTGCGTCGCCGCCGCGAAATTGAAGGTGTGCGGCCCCACCAGCACCGGGCACCCGACGCTCGCCGCCTCGATCAGGTTCTGCCCGCCGAGCGGCACCAGGCTGCCGCCGACGAAGGCGACATCGCTCGCCGCGTAATAGGCGAACAGCTCGCCGAGGCTGTCGCCGAGCAGCACGCGCGTGTCCGCCCCGAGTTCGCCGTCGAGCGTGCTGCGCCGCCGGTACGCAAGCCCCGCGGCCTCGACCAGCGTGGCGACCGCATCGAAGCGCTGCGGATGGCGCGGCACCAACACCAGCAGCACCTCGGCCGGCACCTGCGCAAAGGCACGCAGGAGCGCTTCCTCCTCGCCCTCGCGCGTGCTCGCCGCCAGCAGCACCGGACGCGCACCCCACTGTGCCCGCCAGGCCGCGCCGCGCTCGAGCAGCGCCGGCGGCGGCGCGATGTCGAACTTGAGATTGCCGGTAACGCGCACCGACATCGCGCCGAGCTTCAGGAGGCGCGTCGCGTCCGCCTCGCTCTGCGCGGCGACCACCTCGATCTTCTGCAGGCAGGCCCGCGTCAGCGCCGGCAGCCGCGCATAGCCACGCGCCGAGCGCTCGGACAGGCGCGCGTTCGCCAGCACCATCGGAATCTTCAGCCGCGCCGCCGCGTGAAGCAGGTTGGGCCACAGCTCGGTTTCCATCAGGATGCCGACGCGCGGGCGCGTGCGGCGCAGGAAGCGCCGCATCGCGCCGGCGGTGTCGTACGGCAGGTAGGCGATGTGCGCGAACGCGCCGTACAGCGACTCGGCGGTCGCGCGCCCGGTCGGCGTCATGCAGGTGAACAGCAGCGGCACCTCGGGGTGCGCCTCCCGCAACGCAGTCACCAACGGCTGCGCGGCGCGCATCTCGCCGACCGACACGGCATGGATCCACAGCGCCCCCGTCACCGGCGCACGGCCGAGCGCAAGCCGCTCACCCCAATGCCTGAGATAGCCACGTTCGCGCCGGCCGCGCCGCAGCAGGCGCAGCGGAATCAGCGGCGCGGCGATCAGCAGCGCAAGACGGTAGAGGGTCCAGTCGAGGAGCAGGCGGAGGTTCGGCATCGCCCGGGATTGTAAGGGCGGCGGGGCCCGCGCCCAAAATGGCGTTCATTGGCCGGGCAGGTGCCAATGCTAGAATCGACGCGACTTTGGAGGCCTGACAATGAAAATCCTGCTCACCGGCGCCGCCGGATTTATCGGCATGCACGTCGCGCAAATTCTCTTGAAGCGCGGCGACGAAGTGGTCGGCATCGACAACCTCAACGACTACTACGACCCGGCGCTCAAGCTCGCACGGCTCGAGCAACTGAAGCCCTACCCGAACTTCCGTTTCCTCAAGGATGACATCTCCGACCGCATGGTGATGGAGGACCTGTTCGAGAAGGGCCACTTCGACGCCGTCATCAACCTCGCCGCGCAGGCGGGCGTGCGCTATTCGCTGAAGAATCCGCACGCCTACGTGCAGTCGAATCTGGTCGGCTTCGCCAACCTGCTCGAGGGCTGCCGCCACCACGGCATCAAGCACTTCGTCTACGCCAGTTCGTCCTCCGTCTACGGCGCCAACACCAAGATCCCGTTCTCGGTGCACGACCCGGTCAACCATCCGGTCAGCCTCTACGCCGCCAGCAAGAAGGCCAACGAGCTGATGGCGCACACCTACTCGCACCTCTACGGCCTGCCGACCACCGGCCTGCGCTACTTCACCGTCTACGGCCCGTGGGGCCGGCCCGACATGTCGCCGTGGCTGTTCACCTCCGCCATCCTCGAAGGCCGCACCATCGACGTCTTCAACCACGGCGACATGATGCGCGACTTCACCTACATCGACGACATCGCCGACGGCACCGTGCGCGTGCTCGACCGCATCCCGCAGCCGAACCCGGCCTTCGACCACGCCAACCCCGACCCCGCCACCAGCCACGCCCCCTACCGCATCTACAACATCGGCAACCACACGCCGGTGCAGCTGATGGATTTCATCGGCACGATCGAGAAGGCGCTCGGCCAGGAGGCGAAGAAGAACTTCCTGCCGATGCAGGACGGCGACGTGAAGGTCACCTACGCCGACGTCGACGACCTCATCCGCGACACCGGCTTCAAGCCGGCGACGTCGCTGGAATACGGGATAGCGAAGTGGGTCGAGTGGTATCGCCGCTACAAGAATTTGAATTGAGGCCGTGACCGGGGCAGGCGGTCCGCTGGCGATCCGCCCCGGGCGCCTGCCCCGATGCCTTCCGAGGGGAGCCTGCCTAGGCCTTGCCGGCGTAAGCCGCCTTGGCATGGCGCGCGGCTTCGAGCTCCGTCGGGTCGTAGGCCTTGCCGGACCAGAGCATCTGGTAGGCGATCTCTTCGTTGCCGTTTTCGCACAGCTCGAGCGCGCGACGGAACAGGGGCTGGAAGGTTTCGGACTTGTGCGAGCGTTCGTGAAGCTCGAAGGTCGTCCAGAACGTCACGATCAGCGCCTCACGGCCCTTCATCGGGCTCTCGACGGCCTGCCCGATGGTCGAGCCTTCGTTCGACACCTGGCCGGAATTCAGCGCAACGAAGCCGCCGACAAAGCCCGTGTCGGAGTGATAGGTCTTGACGTTCTCGCAGAGGAACGCGACGCGCTCCTGCAGGTCGTCCACGCTGTATTCGGGTTTGAGGACCACGCGGTTGACGGTCACGATGCCGTCGGCAGGAAAGTTGGGAATCAAGCCGCTCAATTTCTACTCCTTCACGTTTTTGAAATGCACTGAATTGGTGCATGGACAGAATATGAGCGGGCCTGCTATTTATCAAACGATATTTATTCGAAGTTGTTATCGATATTTTCGATTTAACGACGTGAGGCAAGTGCCCTGCTTTCTGGGCGGCAAAGGCTCGTCGCCATCCGACGACACGGCGCGCGTCGCCTATCTTTCTGTTTTCCCGACGTATTCCTGAGACGCCTTTCATGTCGCGTCGCCGCTGAGCGACGCTTCCGCCGCCCTTGGCGCGGGCTCCAGCCACGGTCGTTTCCTACTCGCCTGTTTAAACAGCGCTTTCTTGTACTGGCACGGCCGTTGCGTTAGCCCCCTCGCGCCCAATTCCGGGCGCAACCACACCAGAGCGTTTCAACCCAGATACGAGAGAGAGACCCCCATGCTCAAGTCCTTCATGCAACCCGGCAATACCAGCGCATCGCGAAGCGAATCGCCGCAGATCGGCGCCACCGGCTACCCGTCCCGTCCCGCCGAATCCGGCCGCACGCCCGAGGCTTCCAAGGCCCCTGCGCAGCAAGCGGCCAGCCCGTCGGCGCCGGCCCAGGAAGGCAGCAAGCTCATTGTCGGCCCCAACATCAAGCTGAAAGGCTCGGAGATCACCGATTGCGAAATCCTGGTGGTGGAAGGCCGCGTGGAGGCGTCGATGAACAGCCGAGACATCCGCATCGCCGAGGGCGGCGTGTTTTCGGGCAAGGCCGAAATCGACGTCGCCGAAGTCCGCGGCACGTTCGAGGGCGAACTGACGGCGCGCAAGCGCCTGGTCATCTATTCGACCGGCAAGGTCAACGGCACCATCCGCTACGGCGCGCTGATGGTCGAGGAAGGCGGCACGATCACCGGCAACATGGCGACGCATGCGGCCGGCTCCGGCCTCGCCAATGCGACTGCCTCGACGCCGGCGGCGGCGAGCGACACCAGCGCCGACAAGTCGGAGGACAGCCAGGCCTCCGTGTTCGCGCGCAACCAGCGGCGCCACGCTTGAACGGCGTTTCCTGGAATCGCCGTTGTCGCCGACGCGCGACAGCGGCGGCGCCCCATCGCGCGCTCGAACGCAACATCCTGCACGTCGGCTCGCGCCGGGTCGTGTCGCGCCTGCGCGCCGTGCATCCGGACGGCGAGCTGAACCGCCTCGCGGCGCTGCTGCTTGACCGGCAGCGCACGGCGGCGAAGCTGAAGCTCGCTGCGGCGGCTAGAGCTTCGCGCTGCGCCCGCCGTCCACGGCCAGGATCTGGCCCGTCACGTAGTGCGTATCCATCGCGAAGAAACGCACCGCCAACGCGATATCGGTGGGATCGCCGGCGCGTTTGAGCATGGTGTGCGAGATGATGCGCTGGCGCGAGACCTCGTCGAAATTGGCGTCGCCGTCGGGCCACATGATGGGGCCCGGCGCGATGCCGTTGACGCGCACTTCGGGCGCGAGCTCGCGCGCCAGAGACTTGGTCAGGCCGACCAGTCCCGCCTTGGCGACCGAATACACGACATAGTTCTTCATCGGCCGCTCGGCGTGGATGTCGGTGATGTTGATGATGCAGCCGCGGCGTTTCCGCAGTTCGGGCGCGGCGGCCTGCGACAGGAACATCGGCGCCTTGAGGTTGCTGCCCATGAGGTCGAACCAGTCGTCCTCGCTAATGGTGCCGACCGGCGTGGGATAGAAGCTCGAGGCGTTATTGAGCAGCAGATCGAGGCCGCCGAAGGTCGCGACCGTCTGGTTGACCAGCGCGGGCAGGCCGTGCGTGTCGTGCAGGTCGGCCTGGATCAGCGCGACCGAATCGGGGCGGATGGCGTTGAGTTCGTCCTGCAGCGCGCGCGCATCGGTTGCCGAGCTGCGGTAGTGGATCATCAGGTTGGCGCCGGCCTGGTGCAGCAGGCGCGCCGACGCCGCGCCCACCCGCTTGGCCCCGCCGGTGATCAGTGCGACTTTGCCATGCATCGGGATTCACCCTTATAGTCCGTGGATTGCGCATTATCCCCGAACACGCCGCATGCTGCCCGCCCCCTCCGCCGACGCCTTCGCGCACAGCCAGCGCGTCGCCGCGCATCTGCGGTCGCTGATCGTCGAGGCCGGCGGCTGGCTTCCGTTCTCACGCTTCATGGAAGCGGCGCTTTACGCGCCGGGGCTCGGCTACTACGCCGCCGGGTCGACGAAATTCGGTGCCGCAGGCGACTTCGTCACCGCGCCCGAGATGACGCCGCTGTTCGGCCGCACGCTGGCGCACGCGATCGCGCCGGTGCTCGCCGAAACCGGTGGCGACGTGCTGGAGCTGGGCGCCGGCAGCGGGCGGCTGGCGGCCGATCTGCTCGGCGAGTTGGAGCGGCTGGGTGCGTTGCCCGCGCGCTATCGGATTCTTGAGCCGAGCCCCGACCTGCGCCAGCGGCAGCAGAACACACTCGCGCGCGACTGCCCGCAGCTCGCGGCACGGGTGCAGTGGCTCGACGCGCTGCCCGCACATTTCCGCGGTGTGATGCTCGGCAACGAGGTGCTCGACGCGCTGCCGGTCGAGCTGGTGCACTGGACCGACGCTGGGCCGATGGCGCACGGCGTGACCGTCGAGGGCGAGCAATTCGGCTGGCAGGACCGTGCGATCGCCGACCCGGTGTTGCGCGCCCGCGCCGAGGCACTCGACCTCGCGCCGGGCTACGTGTCGGAGATCAACCTCGCCGCCGACGCGCTGATCGCCTCGCTCGCCGATGCGCTCGAACGGGGCCTGATCCTGCTGATCGACTACGGCTTCGTCGCCGCCGAGTACTACCACCCGCAACGCCACATGGGCACGCTGCGCGCGCACTACCGCCACCATGCGCTCGACGATCCCTTTCATCTTCCGGGGCTGTGCGACCTCACCGCCCACGTCGATTTCAGCGCGGTGGCGCATGCGGGTATGGCGGCGGGACTGACGCTCGCCGGCTACACCAGCCAGGCGAGCTTTCTGCTGAACGGGGGGCTGACCGAGCTGCTGATGCAGACGCCGCCCGAGGACGCGGCGGCGTACCTGCCGCAGGCGAACGCGGCGCAACGGCTGGTGTCGCCGGCGGAGATGGGCGAACTGTTCAAGGTGATCGGGCTAACCAAGGGTGACGTCGCACCGCTGGCGGCATTCGCGCGCGGCGACCGTCAGTACACGCTGTAGGCTTCAGACCAGCGGCAACTGGGCGTCGGCTTCTTCCGGCTTCAGGCGCGTGACGCGTACCGCGTGCAGGCGACGGCTGTCGGCGCGCAGCACGTTGAACTGGAAGCCGTCGAACTTCACCGCTTCGCCGCGCTTGGGCAGGTGGCCGAAACGCGAGATGACGAGCCCGCCGACGGTGTCGAATTCCTCGTCTGAGAAGCTCGATCCCAGGGTCTGGTTGAAGTCGGCGATCTCGGTGCCGGCCTTCACGCGGAACACGCCCTCGTTCTCGCGGATGATGTTGTCCTCGGTCTCGTCGAAGTCGTATTCGTCCTCGATGTCGCCGACGATCTGCTCCAGCACGTCCTCGATCGTGACCAGCCCCGCGACGCCGCCGTATTCGTCGACGACGATGGCGATGTGGTTGCGGTTGGAACGGAACTCCTTCAGGAGCACGTTGAGCCGCTTCGACTCCGGAATGAACACGGCCGGGCGCAGCATGCCGCGGATGTCGCTGTCGGATTCGGCGTAGTGGCGCAGCAGGTCCTTGGCCAGCAGGATGCCGATGACGTCGTCGCGGTCCTTGTCGATGACCGGGAAGCGCGAGTGCGCGGTCTCGATGACGAAGGGGATGAACTTCTCGGGCGGATCGTTGATGTCGATGACGTCCATCTGCGCGCGCGGGATCATGATCTCGCCGACGCGCATCTCGGACACCTGCAGCACGCCCTCGATCATCGCCAGGGCGTCGGCATCCATCAGGTTGTTTTCGTAGGCGCCGTGCAGCAGCTCGATCAGCTGTTCACGGTCTTCGGGTTCGCGCATCAGCCAGTGCGAGAGGCGCTCGAGGAGGCTCGGTTTGTGCGGACTACTGTCGGGGTCCATAGTGGGTCAGGACTGATAGGGATTGGGAATGTGGAAGCGTTTCAGTATAACGGCTTCGCGCGATTCCATGATGTCGGCGTCCGCGGGGTCGAGGTGGTCGTAGCCCTGCAGATGCAGCACGCCGTGGATGGTCATGTGCGCGTAATGATGCTTCAGCGGCTTGTCCTGCTCGCGTGCCTCGCGCTCGACCACCGGCGCACAGATCACCACGTCGCCGCCGAGCACGCCCCGCCCTGATTCATCACGGCCGACCTCGCCATACTCGAAGGTCAGCACGTTGGGCACGTAGCCCTTCTTGCGAAAATCCTGATTCAGCGCCTGCGCCTCGTCGGCATCGACGATGCGCACGGTGACCTCGGCGGGATGTTCCAGCGCGGCCGCGACCCAGCGGCGGACCTGCGCGCGGCTCGGCAGATCGTCCGCCGCGCTGGCGAACTGCACCGACAGCGAAAATTCAGGCGAGGGCATCGTTTACTCCCCTCCGCCGCTTGCGGGGGAGGAGGGCTTGTTTACGCACGTTCGCGTAAGCCTCCTGCTCATGTGCCCGGCCTCTCCGCCGCGCGCTTCGCGGCGTAGGCGTCGACGATGCGGCCGACCAGCGGGTGGCGCACGACGTCCTCCGACTGGAAATAGGTGAACGCCAGTCCGCGCACGCCTTCCAGGACATCGGCCGCATCCATCAGGCCCGACTTCACATGCTTCGGCAAATCGATCTGCGTCGGGTCGCCGGTGACGACCGCCTTGGCGCCGAAGCCGATGCGGGTCAGGAACATCTGCATCTGCTCGGGCGTGGTGTTCTGCGCCTCGTCGAGGATGATGAAGGCGTGGTTGAGCGTGCGGCCGCGCATGAACGCGAGCGGCGCGACCTCGATGGCGTGGCGCTCGATGAGGCGCGTGACCTTGTCGAAGCCCATCAGGTCGTATAGCGCGTCGTACAGCGGGCGCAGGTAGGGATCGACCTTCTGCGTGAGATCGCCCGGCAGGAAGCCCAGGCGCTCGCCGGCCTCGACCGCCGGGCGCGTCAGCACCAGGCGCTTCACCTGCTCGCGCTCGAGCGCGTCGACCGCGCACGCGACCGCGAGGTAGGTCTTGCCGGTGCCGGCGGGGCCGATGCCGAAGGTGATGTCATGGCTGCGGATCTGTTCGATGTATTCGCCCTGGCGCGGGGTGCGTGCGCGCAGGTCGGCGCGCCGCGTGCGCAGCGCCGGGCCCTCCTCGTCGGCACGGCCGCGCGTGAGCTCGACCAGGCCCAGCTGGATGTCGTCGAGGCTGAGTTCGTCGTGCGCACGGTTGTAGAAATGCTCGACCGCCTGCGCGCCCTTCTCGGCCTGCGCGGCCTCGCCGCTGACCCGAAAGCTCGCGCCGCGGCGACCGATGGTGACGTCGAACGCCGCCTCGATCTGGCGCAGGTTCTCGTCCATCGGACCGCACAGGTTGGCGAGCCGCCGGTTGTCTTCCGGCGCGAGTCGCAGTTCGACGATGTCGGTCTTCAAGCGGTTTCCGTTTCGGTGGTGGCGACTTCGCCGCGCAGGCTGTGCGGGTAGGCCTCGGTGATGGTGACGTCGACGAACTGCCCGATGAGCCGAGGGTGGCCGGGGAAGTTGACGATGCGGTTGTTGTCGGTGCGGCCGGCCAGCTCATCCGCGTTCTTGCGCGCGTGCCCCTCGACCAGCACGCGCTGTACCGTGCCGACCATGGCGCGGTTGACGTCCTGTGCCTGCGCCTCGATCTGCGCCTGCAGCTGCATCAGTCTCCGGGTCTTGAGTTCTGCGCTCACATCGTCAGGATAGTCCGCCGCCGGGGTGCCGGGGCGCTTGCTGTAGATGAAGGAGAAGCTGGCGTCGAAGTTGAGTTCCTTCACGAGTTTCATCGTCGCCTCGAAGTCCGCCGCGGTCTCGCCGGGAAAACCGACGATGAAGTCCGACGACAGGCACAGGTCGGGGCGCTGTTCGCGCAGCTTGCGGATGATCGACTTGAACTCGAGCACGGTGTGGCCGCGCTTCATCGCCGCGAGGATGCGGTCGGAGCCCGACTGCACCGGCAGGTGCAGGTGCGACACGAGCTTCGGCAGCTTGCCGTAGCACTCGATCAGGCGCTGCGTCATCTCGCGCGGATGGCTCGTCGTGTACCTGATCCGTTCGACGCCGGGGATCTCGTGCACCATCTCGAGCAGGAAGGCGAAATCGGCGGTGCCGCCGTCGTGCAGCGCGCCCTGGTAGGCGTTGACGTTCTGCCCCAGCAGCGTGACTTCCTTGACACCGTGGGCGGCGAGATTGGCCACCTCGGCGATGACGTCGTCGAACGGGCGCGACACCTCCTCGCCGCGCGTGTAGGGTACGACGCAGAAGGTGCAGTACTTGGAGCAGCCTTCCATGATCGACACGAAGGCCGCGCCACCCTCGACGCGCGGCGGCGGCAGGTGGTCGAACTTCTCGATCTCGGGGAAGCTGATGTCGACCTGCGCACGGCCGGTCTCGCGCTTCCTGGCGATCAGCTCGGGCAGGCGGTGCAGCGTCTGCGGGCCGAACACCACGTCGACGAAGGGCGCGCGCGCGACGATGGCCGCACCCTCCTGCGATGCGACGCAGCCGCCGACGCCGATGATGAGGTCGGGGTTGGCCTGCTTCAGGTGGCGCACCCGGCCGAGGTCGTGGAACACCTTCTCCTGCGCCTTCTCGCGCACCGAGCAGGTGTTGAACAGGATGACGTCGGCGTCCTCCGGCGTGGCCGTCGGGGTCAGGCCTTCGGATGCATTCAGCACGTCGGCCATCTTGTCCGAGTCGTACTCGTTCATCTGACAGCCGAAGGTTTTGATGTAGATCTTCTTCATGAGCGCGCCGGGACAGTGGATAGACTGGGGGCGGAGACTGCCGCGCGAAAACGGCGGCAGGCAGGAATCTGGTGGTGATGGACAGACTTGAACTGTCGACCCCCGGATTATGAATCCGATGCTCTAACCGACTGAGCTACATCACCTTTTTCTGGCGACAGGGCGCCGGAAAGCCGGGCATTGTAGCCGAGCAGGCGGCGCGCTGTCAAAATCCCGCAGGCCCCTCACTGCGGGCGCAGCTTGGCCAGTTCGTCGAGCAGGCTGATCAGCAGCTCGCGGCCCAGCGGCCCCATGCCACGGGTGAGCTGGTCGGCGTCGCGCTCGCCGTTGACGAGCCGCCGCATCACGCCGCCGAGACGCGCCATGTCGCCCCCTGCCTTCATCATCTGCTCGGCCATGTTGGCGAGCACGGACATCGCCTGCGCATCGCCCCGTGCCGAGGCGTCGATCAGCGCGGCCAGACCCGGTGCCGCCGCGCTGCCATCCGGCTGGGCATCCAGCGGCGGCAGCGTCGCCGGATTGTCGAAGCCGCGCAGGATGGCGTCGAGCAGGATGCCGTCCTCCTCGTCCAGCCCCAGCTTGATCGAGGGGTCGCGGCGCCCGTTGATGACATGTCTGAGGGCGCCGACCAGCCGCGCCCAGCCGGCCTGCTCGGCGGCGTCGAGCTGCTTCATCAGGTCGGGCAGCTGGCTGCGGTCGCGCAGCGCATTGACGACGGTGTGGATGAAGGATGCGTGGACGCGCAGGACCTGTTCGACGGCGGGGGGCAGTTGGGCCATGTTCTTGGTGAGTGGTGAGTGGTGAGTGGTGAGCGGTGAGTGGATTGTCCGGTCAGGCCAGCGGCTTGGCAATGGTGGGGTGCAGCGGCACGTTTTCGATACGCCAGTGAGCGCTCGCCCAACCCAGAAGATCCGCCGGGGCTGTGCCGACCAGTTCGGCCGGAGGCGGATGGCCGAGGGCGGCGAGCGCCTCGGCCAGCACGGCGCGGCGTCCGGTCTCGGGCAGCGCGGGGGCGAGCGTCTGCTTGGACAGCTTCTGCCCGGCGGCGTTGGTGACCAGCGGAACATGCGCGTAGATCGGGGTTGGCAGGCCGAGCAGGCGCTGCAGATAAATCTGGCGCGGCGTGTTCCACAGGAGATCGGCGCCGCGCACGACGTGAGTGACGCCCTGGAAGGCGTCGTCGACGACCACGGCCAGCTGGTATGCGAAGAGTCCGTCGGCGCGCCTGACGACGAAGTCGCCGACCTCGCGCGCGAGATCCTGTTGCAACACGCCACGGATGCGGTCGACGAAGTCGACGCTCACATCCTGCACCCGCACCCGCCAGGCATGGTGCTCGCCGCGCGGCACCGCGTGCAGGCGGCAGGTGCCCGGGTAGACGAGCTCGCCCTCCGCATTGCGCGGCGCGTCCGCCAGCTGGCTGCGCGTGCAGGTGCACGCGAAGACGGCGCCTTGCGCGCGCAGCGCATCCAGTGCTGCCGCATAGGCCTCGTCGCGCCGCGACTGGACGAGCACGGCACGGTCCCAGGTGAGGCCATAGGCCTCGAGCTGGCGCAGGATGATGTCGGCGGCAGCCTGGCTGCAGCGCAGGCGGTCGAGGTCTTCCATGCGCACAAGCCAATGTCCGCCCAAGGCGCGCGCGTCGAGCCAGCTCGCCAGCGCGGCGACGAGCGAGCCGAAATGCAGGGGGCCGGTGGGAGACGGCGCGAAGCGTCCGACGTAGGATGCGGGAATCACCCGGCGATTATGCCGTGCACGCGCTAGAGATCGATGCCCGGCTGCGCCTTCACGCCGGCACGGAAGGCGTGCTTCTCGTCGGCGATCACCGACACCGTGTCGGCCAGCTCGACCAGCGCGTCAGACGCCGCGCGGCCGGTGACGACGACGTGCTGCATCGGCGGGCGCTGCGCGAGCGCGTCGAGCACGACGTCGGCATCGAGATAGCCGTAGCTCAACAGATAGGTCAGTTCATCGAGCACCACCAGCTGGTAAGAAGGGTCGCTGAGCATGCGCGCAGCGATCGCCCAGCCACGCTCGGCGGTGGCGATGTCCTGCGCACGGTTCTGCGTATCCCAGGTGAAGCCGTCGCCGGTGACGTTCCATTCGACGCCGGGCTGCCGACCGAGAAACGCCTCCTCGCCGGTGTCGGTGCGGCTCTTGATGAACTGCACCACGCCGACCTTCATGCCATGGCCGAGCGCCCGCGCCACCATGCCGAACGCCGACGTGCTCTTGCCCTTGCCGTTGCCGGTGAGGACGATCAGCAGCCCACGCTCGTCGGTGGCGGCCGCGATGGCGGCGTCGACCGCCGCCTTCTTGCGCGCCATGCGGGCGGCGTGGCGGGCGTTACGATCAGCTTCGTTCATGGGGTTTCCTGCAAGGCTGTTCCGTGTCAGTGTGTATCTATGTTAACGAAACCAAGAGAGGCTGACGCCATGCGGGCGATGCAAAGCACCCTCCTTCTTTCGTGCCTCGTCGCGGCATTTTCGATCGCGGGATGCGACGGCCTCACGACCGGCGAACACGCGCAGACCGTCCCCGTCACCGAGAACAGCGACGGCGGCTACGGCCCCGTCACGCTTTCCCTCACGCCGGAGATGGCACCCGTCGCGATCAACTTCCGCGCGCAGCAGGCGGACGATCCCGCGGAGGTCGGCAAGTGGAACACCTACCACGCCGTTCTCAGCAAGGACGGAGCGCCCGTCGCTTCAGGCACCTTCAACATGAACAACACCGGCACGCAGGACCGGCCCGAAGGCGCGCCGTACATCCTGCGCAACATGCTGACCGCATGGCCTCGCGAGGCCGGCGATTACGGCCTCGTCATCACGCCGACGAAGCCCGTCGAGGTCAGGCTCAAGGATACGCAGGTTGTCGTGCGGCGGAATGTGCGCAGCGACGTCAACGTCCGCTGACGGTACGATCACAAGGCAACCGCACCTACTTTACCTGAACCGGTATTCCGCGCTGACCCAGCCATGTCGACCGGGCAGCGGGTAGGCCGAGTAACGGTCGGCATTGAACTGGCTCCGGACGGCGTACGTGTAGTATTTCTCATCGAACAGGTTGTTGACTGCTGCGGCGAATTTCCAGTTGCCGACGCCATGCTCCAGCCGGACATCGGCCACGGCATACGCGGGGATCTTCACCCCCAGCGTATTGGGCTCGTCATTGTCCATGTACTGGTTGCTGACGTAATTGGCGCTGCCGGTCAGGCGTGTCGCGGCGCCGATGTTCCACGTTGCGATGAGGGCGAGCTTGTGCCGCGGCACGAGAGGCACGGTGTTCCCTTTAAGCGGGACACCGTTGAAGACGCCGCTCGTGAATTCGGCAAAGGCCAGGGTGTAGGCTGCCGAAAGGTCGACGGCGCCCACGCTGCCACGGCCCTCGACCTCGACCCCGTAGCGGCGCAGCGGCGGCAGGTTTGTGTTGCCAACCCCCGCGCTGTAGGGATCTAGATGGATCTCGTCCTCGACCTGCGCATGGTAGAGCGCGACCCGCCCGCCATGGCGGGCGGTGCCGAACTCCCAGCCCAGCTCCTGATCATAAGCGGTCTGTGGCTTGAGGAACTGGAATTGTCGCGCGTAAGTGGGTGAGTATTCGTAGATCTCGTCCACGTTCGCAAAGCGGAAACTGCGGCCGGCCTTGGCGTAAATCGTCTGCCCGGGCGCGACTCGATAGCGCGCCCCGAGGTCCCAGGCGGATTCGCGTTCGCTCTGCTCGCCCGCAGGCGCAGCGGTATCCCAGATCGCACTTCCAGGCGCAGCAGGATCGAGATGGTCCGCGGCCTTGATGTGGAACCATTCCACCCGCGCACCCGCGGTCACGCTCAGCGCATCGCTCACGCGCAGGTGATCTTGCGCATAGAGCGCAGTGTTGCGCTGGTCGGCCTGCACGCGATTGATCGGCTGGCCGATATTGGCAGGGTCGTTGGATACCGCGAGCGCGTAATCCCACAGCTCCTGGTCGAGGCCCAGGATGACTTCGTGTTCCAGCCCGCCCATCCGCAGCGGCAGCTTGACCCGCGGCGAGAAGGTCCACATGTCGAGCGTGGTCCTGCGGTAGTCCGGGGAGCCGCCATAGTAGAAATACGCTTCCTGCTCCTTGCTGCGGTAGTTCAGGTCCGCGGCGAATTCGCCCTTCGGCAACCGGAACTGGCCGCTGAGCGCTGCCAGCCACCCGTCTCGATTCGCCCAGTCGCGCGGCGTCTGCGCGCCCCTTGGATTGGTCGCCAGTTCGTTCAGGTTCTGGTCCGGTTCGACGAAGCGCCCGCCCGGCAAGCGAAGACGTTGGGTGTCCGCGCCAAGCTTGAACCCGACCTCGCCGTCATCGAGTTTCCAGCGGGCATTGCCGTAAAAATTACTCTGGCGATTTTCATTGTTTTCGCGCCAGCCATCGGAACGGTCATTGCTGGCGGCGAGCGTCAGTCCCACATTCCTCCCGACCAGATTGCCCGTCGCGTGCACGTTGCGGGTGTTGAAGCTGCCATAGCGGGCACCCGCCGTGGCTTCGTTGGATCGGTCCTTCGGCGAGCGGGTAATGATGTTGATGACGCCGCCCACTGCACCGGCGCCATGCAGTACGCTGCTTCCGCCACGCACGATTTCGATGCGCTCGATGGCCGACAGCGGGATCGCCGACCAGACCACGCCGGACAGATCGATGTCGTTCTGTTTCACGCCATCCACCAGAATCAAGGTGTTCTGCTCGGCGGCGGCACCAAACCCGCGCAGGTCGACCGTGCTGTCCGACGCATTGTTGCCGAACAGGTCGCGCATGCCGATGCCTGCGTAATCCTGAAGAATTTCGGGAAGGGTCACCGCGGGATTGCGCTCGATGTCGGCGCGCGAAATGACGGTAACGTTCACTGCGCGATCGGTCGCGATATCGCTGAAACGCGTCGGCGTCACCACGATGGTATCGGCCACGTATTCAGGCAGAGTTTCCGCCCGGACAGGCGAAGCAAAGACCAGGCCCAGCGCAAGGGCGAGAGAGGTTTGGCGCATGATGTAACGATCCGGTTGGTGCACCTGGTTCCCCGCAGGCGCGTTGCACGATCCTCCGCAGGCTAGACGCATGCGGGGCACAGGCCGGTATCCGGGCTCGCGCCTGAAATTCATCGCCTTCCCGGGCGAGCCCAGTGGCGTGGGTGATGAACCGTTTAGCGCTTACCGTTGCGGGGGCAGCACAGGCATGGTGGTCGCGACCACGCACCTGTTTCCCGTTTATCCTCGGCGGCGGAACGCCGCGTCGGCACCTGAAGGCGCGCATTATATCGGCGGCACGCCCGCACGGCACGATGCCCCTTGCGACGACGGGGCCGATTGACCGCCTGCGCGCCGGCCCCTATAGTCCCGCCATGCACGCCGAACTCGATTCCCTCGAAGCGAAGATCCGCCAGGTGGCCGAGCTGTGCCATGCGCTGCGGCGCGAGAACATCGCGCTGCGCCAGCAGCTGCTTGCCGCGCAGCAGGACAACAAGCAGCTGAACACCCGCCTGGAAGCGGCCCGAAACCGGCTGCAGGGCCTGCTCGACACCCTTCCGGAGGACGTCTGATGGCCGGACCGCGCTCGATCGAAATCCACATCCTCGGCCGCGCCTACAAGGTGGCGTGCTCGCGCGAGGAGGAATCGGGGCTGCTCGCCGCGGCCGACTTCCTCGACCGCAAGATGCGCGAGATCCGAGACAGCAGCAAGGTCATCGGCGGCGAACGGATCGCGATCATGGCGGGACTCAACCTGGCGCACGACCTGCTCACCCAGGGCGGCGGCAGCCTGGCCGACGACGCACGTGCCCGCCTGACGCACTGCAACGCCCTGCTCGACGCCGTGCTGGAAGATCAGGACAAACTCTTCTAAACTTGACTCCGCTCCCTGCGGTGTTCGAGGCCGGCTGCAATTTCTCTGAACCAATGCATACGTGCAAGGCTGCGGTCTATTCCGGTGCGGGTGTGCGCGTGACACGCCTCATGTGCCCAAAGCGCCTTTGATCGCGGCCATCTTGAACCCAGGTTCAAGAGTCCGCGGCTGGTCACGGCACAGGCGGGGAGCCCCTTCCCTCTCATGGACAAATACACCCTCAGGCGCCAGCTCAAGGCGGCGCGCAAGGCCATGCGGCCGGCCGAGCGTCGCCACGCCGCGCGCGTTGCGCTGAGGCTGGCGCTGCGCCACGGCCTGCTGCTGCGCGCCCGGCGCATCGGCTTCTACCTGCCGCAGGGCGGCGAGTTCGACGTCCATCCCCTGCTCAACCAGGCCTTGTGCATGCAGCGTGAATGCTATCTGCCGATCCTGCCGCGCCGCGGCCGCGTGATGCGCTTCGGTCGGGCTGGCCGCCACACCCGGATGGCACCGAACCGCTACGGCATTCCCGAGCCGCGCGACGCCAAACCGCTGCGTGCGCGCCAGCTCGATCTTCTGCTGATGCCGCTGGTGGGGTTCGACCGCGCAGGCTACCGGCTGGGAATGGGCGGCGGCTACTACGATGCGACGCTGGCGTTCATGCAGCACCGCCGCCTGTGGCGCAAGCCGCGCCTCGTCGGCATCGCCTACGAATGCCAGCGGGTGGACGCGCTGCCGCGCGAGCCGTGGGACATGCCGCTCGACGCGGTGCTGACCGAGCGCCGGCTGCACCGCTTCGACAACTCACATCGCGGCAAGGCTCACTCGCCGAGATAGGCCTGGCGCACCGCGGGATCGGCCGCGAGGTCGGAGGCCGCGCCGCTCAGCGTGATGACGCCGTTCTCCAGCACGTAGCCGCGCGCGCAGGTCTTCAGCGCGAGGTGGGCGTTCTGCTCGATCAGCAGGACCGCGACGCCCGACGCCGCGATGCGGCGAATGATGTCGAACACGGCCTGCACCATCAGCGGCGCGAGGCCCATGCTCGGCTCGTCGAGCAGCAGGAGCCGCGGGCGCGCCATCATCGCCCGCCCGAGCGCCAGCATCTGCTGCTCGCCGCCCGACAGCAGGCCTGCCATCTGCGTGCGGCGCTCGGTGAGCCTCGGCAGCAGGGCGTAGACCTCGTCGAGGTCGCGCGCGATCGCGGCGCGGTCGTTGCGCGCGTAGGCGCCCATCAGCAGATTCTCGGCGACCGACATGCGCGGGAACACGCCGCGCCCCTCCGGCACCAGCGAGAGCCCGCGCCGCGCCACCTCGTGCGCCGGCAGGCGCGTGATCGAGCGGCCGTCGAAATGCACGCTGCCGCCCTGCGGCGCGATCAGCCCGCTGATCGCCTTGAGCGTGGTGGTCTTGCCGGCGCCGTTGGCGCCGATCAGGCAGACCAGCTCGCCTGACGCCACCTCGAGGCTCAGCTCGCGCACCGCGTGGATGCCGCCGTACGCGACCGAGAGGCGGCCGACTTCGAGCAAAGCGCTCATGCGCTTCGCCCCCTCTCCCCCCCCCTCTCCCGCGTGCGGGAGAGGGGGCGAACGCTGGGCCCAAACCGATGGCTCCGCGCCCTCTCCCCAACCCTCTCCCGCACGCGGGAGAGGGGGCGAACGCTGGGCCCAAACCGATTGGATGCGCTCATATCGCCTCGTCGCCGAGATAGGCCGCGACGACCTTGGGGTCGCGGCCGACGATATCGGGCGTGCCCTCGGCGATCTTCACGCCGTAGTCGAGCACCGCGAGGCGGTTGCACAGACCCATCACCAGCTTCACGTCGTGCTCGATGAGCAGCAGCGTCACGCCGCCTGCCTGCAGCTGCAGCAGCAGTTCGCGCAGCGCGGCGCGCTCGGCCGGATTCATGCCGGCGGCGGGCTCGTCGAGCGCGAGGATCGTCGGCTCGGTTGCCAGCGCGCGTGCGATCTCGAGCCGCCGCTGGTCGCCATAGGACAGGTTTTTCGCGAGGCGGCGCGCATGCGATGCGATGCCCACGCGTTCGAGCAGCGCGTGCGCGCGCGCGCGCGAATCGGCTTCCTCGCGGCGCGCCGCCGGCAACCGCAGCACGGCGCCGAGGACGCCACTGGCGGTACGCGCATGGCGCCCGACCAGCACGTTCTCCAGCGCCGTCATCTCGGCGAACAGGCGGATGTTCTGGAAGGTACGCGCGAGGCCCGCCTTCAGCACCTCGTGCGGCTTGCGCCCGTCGAGACGGGCGCCATCGAGGCGCACTTCGCCGCGGTCGACCGAATAGAGCCCGGTCAGGGCATTGAACAGCGTCGTCTTGCCGGCGCCGTTGGGGCCGATGAGGCCGAATATCTCGCCCGCGTTCACCTGCAGCGAAACGTCGGACAGGGCCTGCAGGCCGCCGAACGCCTTGCTCACGCCAGTAACGGTCAGCAGCGCACTCATGCCTCGGCGTCGGCGAATTCGCGGCGGCGACGGCGCGAAGGCAGGAGACCGGCCGGGCGATACAGCATGACCGCGACCAGCGCGACGCCGAACAGCAGCATGCGCAGGTCGGCCGGATCGACGTAGACGTGCCCGAACAGGCTGCGCTGCCAGTCGCCCGTGTAGCGCAAGGCCTCGGGCAACAGGGTCAGCAGGATCGCGCCGAAGATCACGCCCGGGATGTGCCCCATGCCGCCCAGCACGATCATGCAGAGGATCATGATCGACTCCATCAGGTTGAACGACTCGGGGCTGATGAAGCCCTGGAAGCTCGCGAACAGGCCGCCGGCGAGCCCGCCGAAGGTGGCGCCCATGGCGAACGCGAGCAGCTTGAGGTTGCGCGTGTTGATGCCGGTCGCGGCCGCGGCGATCTCGTCCTCGCGGATGGCGACCCAGGCGCGGCCGATGCGCGAATCCTCCAGCCGCATCGAGATGAAGATCACCGCCAGCGTGAACAGCAGGAACAGGTAATACGTGAGGTGCACACCGGTGAAGGTAATGCCGAGGAGCTGATGCGACTGGCTGAGGCTGAAGCCGCCGAGGCGCACCGGATCGATCAGGTTGATCCCCTGCGGGCCGTTGGTGATGTTGACGGGCGCGTTCAGGTTGTTCATGAAGATGCGGATGATCTCGCCGAAGCCCAGCGTGACGATGGCAAGGTAGTCGCCGCGCAGCCGCAGCGTGGGAGTGCCGAGCAGGACCCCGAACAGCGCGGCGAGCGCCGCCCCCAGCGGCAGGATCGCCCAGAACGGCAGGTGCAGGCCGAATTGCGGGCTCGCAAGCCACGCGTAGACGTAGGCGCCGAGCGCGTAGAAGGCGACGTAGCCGAGATCGAGCAGGCCGGCATAGCCGACGACGATGTTGAGCCCGAGGGCGAGCATCACGTAGAGCAGCGCGAGGTCGAGCAGGCGCACCCACGAGCGCCCCATGCCGGCGTCGACGAGGAAGGGCAGCAGCGCGAGGCCCAGCGCGAACAGGCCGAAAGTCAGCCAGCGCGACTTAGGCCCGCTCGACAACGCGCGCTCCCAGAAGGCCCGACGGCCGGAACACCAGCACCGCGATCAGCACGAAGAACGCGAACACGTCCTGATAGTTGCTGCCGAGGAAGCCGCCGGTGAGATCGCCGATGTAGCCGGCACCGAAGGATTCGATCAGCCCCAGCAGGAGGCCGCCCAGCATCGCCCCGCGCAGGTTGCCGATGCCGCCCAGCACGGCGGCCGAGAAGGCCTTGAGCCCGAGCAGGAAGCCCATGTAATAGTGCGCGAGTCCGTAGTAAGCGCTCACCATCACACCGGCGACCGCAGCCAGCGCGGAGCCGATCGCGAAGGTGGCGGCAATGACGCGGTTGACGTCGACCCCCATCAGGCTCGCGACCTGGCGCGACTGCGCGGTGGCGCGCATGGCCCGGCCCAGCCGCGTTTTCTGGACCACCATGACCAGCGCCAGCATGATCAGCAGCGCGAGCACGAGGATGGCGACCTGGATGTCGCTGATGGTCGCACCGAGAACGTGATGGCGCCCCTCCGGCAGGATGGCCGGAAACGGAATGTACTGCTTGCCCCAGATCAGCATGGCGACGTTCTGCAGGATGATCGACACGCCGATCGCGGTGATCAGCGGCGCCAGCCGCGGCGCGTGGCGCAGCGGACGGTAGGCGACGCGCTCGATCACGAGGCCGAGCGCGACGCATACCGGAATCGCCACCGCCAGACCCGCGCCCAGCACCAGCACGCCCGGCAGGCCCGGCGCCGCGAGCGCCAGCGCGCCGGCCACCGCCAGCGCGACCATCGCTCCCATCATGGTGATCTCGCCGTGGGCGAAATTGATCAGCTCGAGGATGCCGTAGACCATCGTGTAGCCCAGCGCCACCAGCGCGTAGACGCTGCCCAGCACCAGACCGTTGATGAGTTGTTGCAGGAAGATGTCCATCGTCGCGCGGCGTGGCCGGCCCGATCAGCTTCGCATCAGCTCAAGTCCCGCTTTTGACGGTTTCGAGCGGCTGCCACTTGCCGCCCTTCACCTGGTAGAGCGTGACCGCGCCGCCGGCGAGGTCACCCTTGGCATCGAAACGGATGCGCCCCGTCACCCCCTCGTAGTCGGTCTTCGGCAGTTCGGCGAGGTATTTCGCCGGGTCGCTCGAGTCGGCCCGCTTCATCGCCGCGACCAGCACGTGCATCGCATCGTAGGCATAGGGCGCGTAGTTCTGGATCTGGCCGTACTTGGCCTCGAACTTGGCCTTGAATGCGGCACCGCCCGGCATCGCATCGAGCGGCAGGCCGGGGTTGGAGGCCACCACGCCTTCGGCGTCGGCACCGGCCAGCTCGATGAACTTCGGTGTCTGCACGCCGTCGCCGCCGAGGAACGTCGCCTTCATGCCGAGCTGGCGCATCTGCTTGACCATCGGGGCACCCTGCGGGTCCATGCCGCCGAAGAACACCAGGTCGGGACGCTTGCCCTTGATCGAGGTGAGGATCGCCATGAAGTCGGTCGAGCGATCCGAGGTGTACTCGCGCGCGACGACTTCGCCGCCGGCGGCCTTGACCGCCTTCTCGACTTCGTCGGCCAGCCCCTGGCCGTAGGCGGTGCGGTCGTCGATGATGGCGACCTTCTTTGCGCCGAGCTTGGTGACGGCGTAGTTCCCCAGCACGCTGCCCTGCTGGGCATCGTTGGTCATCACGCGGAACGCCGTCTTGTAGCCGGCGGCCGTGTAGGCCACCGCGGTCGCGGAGGGGGAAATCTGCGGAACGTTGTTGTCGGAGTAGATCTTGGATGCGGGAATGGTCGCGCCGGAATTGAGGTGGCCGATGACGCCGACGACGCCTTCGTCGACCAGTTTCTGCGCCACGGTGGTGGCCGTCTTGGGATCGGCCCCGTCGTCCTCGCTCTTCAGTTCGAGGGTGACCTTCCTGCCGCCCAGGGTGAGGCCGGCGGCGTTGATCTCGTCGAGCGCCAGGCGCACGCCGTTCTCGTTGTCCTTGCCGAGATGGGCCTGCGGGCCGGTGAGCGGGGAGGCCTGGCCGATCAGGACAACCGGGCTGTCGCCGTGCTGCTGCGTCTTGTCGCCGCATCCCGCGAGCAGCGCCGCCGCCACCACCATCCAACCCAGCTTGTGACCCGTCATCTGGACATCCCCGCAATCAACTGAAACCCGGGATTTATACCACAAAGGCCGCGGCGGCCGGCTTTCCGCGGGGCCGCCAAGCAAAGGGCCGGCGCTGGGCCGGCCCTGCGTTCAGGTCATGCGGAAGCGGCTTACTTCAGGCTCAGCACCCAGGTGACGATCTTGTCGAGATCCGCGTTGCT
Source organism: Thiobacillus sp. SCUT-2 (assembly GCF_035621355.1). Taxonomy (NCBI): domain Bacteria; kingdom Pseudomonadati; phylum Pseudomonadota; class Betaproteobacteria; order Nitrosomonadales; family Thiobacillaceae; genus Thiobacillus; species Thiobacillus sedimenti. The sequence continues at coordinate 2,915,121 of NZ_CP141769.1, forward strand.
GACCTGCGGGTTCGGCGGCATGGGGATCTCGCCCCACACGCCCTTGCCGCCGGCCTTGACCTTGGCCATCAGCCGGGCCTTGGCACCCTTGTCGCCCGCGTATTTCTTGGCGACGTCCTTGTACGCCGGGCCCACGATCTTCTTGTCCACGCCGTGGCAGGACAGGCAGGCGTTCTTCTGGGCCAGGGCCATGCCGGCGCTCGCGTCGTCGGCAGCAGCCAGACCGGACATCATCAACAGGGCAGCGGACGCTGCGGTCATCAGCACTTTGTTCATCATCAGCAATCTCCGTGGAAGTCTCGACAGGCGGGTTAAGGACAGCGTCGCCCCTGCCATATTAAGGAAAATCCCCTTCCACGCAAGATGGCGGGCTGGGCATTTCCTACCCGGCCCGGATGGAATCTTGGTTTCGATGGCCTATTCGCGTTCGATCAGCGCGCGGTAGGCGTGCCAGCTGGCATGGCCCAGCCAGGGAAAGATCACCGCCATGGCGATGAAATTCGTCGCCATGCCGATCGCGACCAGCACGGCGATGGTCACGCCCCACAGCAGCATCACCGGGAAATTGAGCCGGGTCGCCAGGAAGCTCGTCACCAGCGCCGTGGCGAAGTCGACCCTGCGATGCAGCATCATCGGCAGCGACACCACCGACAGGCTGAAGATCATCAGCGCCAGCACGCCGCCAAAGGCGAAGTAGGCAAGCACGAAGCTCAGGTGCTGCTGCACGGCATCGAGGCTCAGCAGGTCGGACAGTCCGCCGATGCCGGAGCCGTTCAGGAAGAGCGCGACAAGAATGGCCGAGATGCGCTCCCACGAAATCAGCACGAACAGCAGCATCACGGTGAAAAGTCCGAGCGACCCGGGGTTGGCGCGCCACGACAGCAGCGGCGTGAACAACTGCGGCAGCTTGTGGTGGTGCTCCAGCCGGTGGCTCACGCAGTAGAACACCGTCGCCAGCACCGGCGCGACGAACAGGAAGCCCGACATCAGCGCCATCGCCAGATGCGGCTTGTCCTCGGCGGCATGCACGAGCGCGTAGCCCAGCACGGCGAACAGGATGCCGTAGAACAGGCTCAGCGGCCAGGCCCGGGCGAGATCCGCGGCACCCTCACGCAGCCAGCGGAAAGGCTGGTCGGCCGTCACGCTGCGGATGCCCGGCAGGTTCATGCGGGCGGCTTGGGGATGGAAGACGGCAGGTCCGGTATGTGTGCTCATGATCGCTCCTGAAGACAAACAGATCCACGACGGAAACACTGAACACGTCCCCTCGGCAGGCGCGGGGCAAACGGCTGCGTCTCGATTCCGTTCGCACCGCAGCTCGCGCACGCACCGGGACCCCGATGATTCAGCGTCCTTCTGTTTGATAGCAGGCGCGGTGCCGGGTTCCTAATAGCAAACGCTGATAGACGGCTACGCGAGCAGGCCGGAGAGCGCAGTCACCGGCGGCTGGCAGGCGGTGCCGCTGCACACCCAGGCGGTGGGCCGGTCGGCTTCGGGCTTGGCCAGCGCCGCCGGCAGCGCCGCGCCATTGGGGAGCGCGAACAGCATGTCGCGGACGCCGAGCTTTGGTGCCAGCGCGTCCACCCATTCGCCGAGCGCCGGCTGCGGGCCGCGCAGCAGGATCACGCGCGGTAGGACGAGGGCCTCGTCGAGCACGGCGAGCAGCGTCGGATAGGCGACCGGCATCTGCGTGAGATGGGCGTGGAACAGGCGCAGGCAGCGCTGGCTGGCGTCGAGATAGCGCGCCTCGCCAAGCAGGTGGCCGAGCCGCTGCAGCGCGAATGCGGCGACGCCGTTGCCCGAGGGGGTGGCGTTGTCGTAGCCGGGCTTCGGCCGGGTGATCAATGCCTCATGGTCGTGGCTGGTGAAGAAGAAACCGCCCGACTCGGCATCCTCGAAATGCGCCAGCAGCGCGTCGGCGAGTTCGCACGCCCAGGCGAGATCCTGTTCGCGAAAACCCGCCTGCAGCGCTTCCAGCAGCGCGTCGAGCAGGAAGGCATAGTCGTCGAGATAGCCGTTGAGCCGCGCTTCGCCCTGCTTGCAGCTCGCCAGCAGGCGGCCGTCGCGCCACAGTTTCGCGCGCACGAAATCGAGCGCGGCGTGCGCCTCGGCGACCCAGTCGGGCCGCTGCATGACGCGGCCGGCATGCGCCAGCCCGGCGATCATCAGGGCGTTCCAGGCAGTGAGCTGCTTGTCGTCGCAGCCGGGACGCACCCGCTTTTCGCGCGCGGCGAAGAGCCTGGCACGGGCGCTCGCCAGCCGCTGTGCCGCCCCGGTTGCTGGAATGCCGAGCGACGCGGCGACCTCGGCGAGCGGCTTGGCGAGGATCGGATTCCAGTGCGTGTTCTCGAAATTGGGCGGCGCATCGAAGCCGTAGACCGGCGCCGCCACCGACCATTCCTCCGCGCTCAGCAGCGCGCGCGCTTCGTCCGGCGTCCACACGTAGAACCGGCCCTCGTGGCCCTCGCTGTCGGCGTCGAGCGCCGAGTAGAAGCCGCCCTCGGGCGCGCGCATCTCGCGCAAGAGCCAGCCGACGATGCCTTCGGCCGTGTCCCTGAACAGCGCCTCGCCCGTCATCGCCCAGGCGTCGGCGTAGAGCTGCAGCAGCGGGCCGTTGTCGTAGAGCATCTTTTCAAAATGGGGGATCGCCCACTGCTCGTCGACCGAATAGCGGCAGAAGCCGCCGCCGAGCTGGTCGACGACGCCGCCCGACGCCATCCTGCGGAGAGTGAGCAGCGCCATGTCGCGCGCCTGCGCATCGCCCGCCTGCGCCCGGCGCAGCAGGAAGAACAGTTCGCCCGGGCGGGGGAACTTGGGCGCGCGCGAGAAACCGCCCCACACCGGATCGAAGGCCTGGGCAAGATCGCGCACGGCCTGGGCGAGCGGCGCTGCGGTGAGCGGAGCGTCGCCGCCCGCGGCCGGCTGCTGCTCGGCCAGCGCCTCGCGCAGCGCCGCATTCTGCGCGAGTACTTCGCCGCGCCGCTCGTGCCAGGCCCGGGCGACGTTCTCCATGAGATCAATGAAACCCGGCAGGTTGTAGCGCGGCGTCTTCGGGAAATAGGTGCCGGCGAAGAACGGCGTCTGGTCGGGCGTGAGGAAGACCGTCAGCGGCCAGCCGCCGCCGCGCCCGGCGAGCAACTGGTGCGCGGCCTGGTAGATCTGGTCGAGGTCGGGGCGCTCCTCGCGGTCGACCTTGATGTTCACGAACAGGCGGTTCATCACCGCTGCGACTTCCGCGTCCTCGAAGCAGTCGTGCGCCATCACGTGGCACCAGTGGCAGGCCGAATAGCCGATCGACAGCAGGATGGGCCTGTCCTCGCGGCGCGCCTTCTCCAGCGCCTCTTCGCCCCACGGATACCAGTCGACCGGGTTGTCCGCATGCTGCAGGAGATAGGGGCTGGGTTCGGTGGCGAGGCGGTTGGGCATGGTCACGGGCTAATAGTTGATTAAATCGCTCAACAATTGTACGCTGAGCTCCACCGAAATTGCAGGAGCCCCCCATGTCCCAGGAACTGTTCGCTGCCGCCCAGGCGGGCGACGCCGCCCGCGTCAAAGCGCTGCTCGAATCCGGCGCCGCGCACGACGCCACCGACGAAGCCGGCGAGACCGCGCTGATGCACGCCGCCCATGGCGGCCATGTCGCCGCCGTCGAGGTGCTGATCGCCGCCGGCGCCGACGTCAATGCCAAGTCGCCGCAGGGCTGGACCGCACTCGCCAAGGCCGCCTACAACGGCGACACCGAGCGCGGCTACGTCGAGGTGGTCGAGATATTGCACAAGGCCGGCGCCAATCTCGACGAGCGCATCTTCTTCGGCATCACGCCGCTGATGCTGGCAGCCGGCGGCGGCGACGGCGCGGTGGTCGAATGGCTGATCAACAATGGCGCCGACGTGCTCGCCACCAACGACGGCGGCCGCACCGCGCGCCTGATGGCGAACGACAAGTTCTACGTCGACGTGATCAATCTGCTGACCGAGGCCGAGCGCCAGCTCGGCGTATCGGAAGACGGTTCGTGCTCGTCGACCAAGAGTGTGGTGAAGCCGCAGGTGGTCAACCTGATGAAACCGACGACGCATTAAATCGGTTAGGGCGCGCGCTGCGCGCGTTCGCCCCCTCTCCCGCAAGCGCGGCGAGGGAAATCACACCCCTAGGCTTCCAGCCAGGCTATCAGCCCCTGCCACTGCTCGAGATCGCGCTCGGCGACGTGATGCGGCAGGTCGAACAGGCTCTTCCCTTCGAACGCGGCGTTGACATAGTGCTGGGTGTTGCGCAGGTACGCCAGCACCGGCAGGTCCTGCCGCGCCATGAATTGCTCAAGTGTCACGCCGGCGCGGGTGCGCGGGTCGACGCGCATCCCGACCACGCCGACGAAGGCGTGGCCCTTGCGCACCGCTTTTTCGGCATGCAGCGCGGCGAGAAAATCCTGGCTGGCGCGGATGTCGAACAGTGACGGCGCGATCGGCACCGCCACCTTGTGGGCGAGCTTCAGCGCGCGCTCGAGGTTCTTGCCGTGCAGCCCGGCGGGCGAGTCGATCACCAGCCAGTCGCTGGCGCCTTTCTGCCCCTCGCGCAGCAGCTCGATCTCCGGCAATGCCGCATCGCGCATCGCCAGCCACTGCGTCGCCGACTTCTGGCGGTCGAGGTCCAGCATCGCCACGCGCTCGCCTTTGGCCGCAAGATGACCGGCGAGGTTGGTCGACAGCGTCGTCTTGCCGCTGCCGCCCTTGGGATTGGCCACCAGGATGACGCGCATGGCGCTTGCTCCTGCCCTTACAGCGGCTCGACGCTGTAGGTGACCGCGAGCGTGTGCGTCTCGCCCGGCGCCACGGTGACGACGTTGTCCATCGCGTTGCCCGACTCGACGCACACCATCTCGCGCCAGCCTGAACCCGACTTGCCGCGCCCCATGTCGCCCATCTTCTCGGCCTTCTCGGTCCACGGCGTCCACACGATGGTGGACTGCGAGCCGCGCTTGGCGATGCGGATGCGGCGCTTGAGGCCGTTGTCGACGATGACGCAGTCGGCCGGCGTGTCGACGTAGACGCGGTCGACCTCGCCGGCGAAGCCGATCGCCCCGCTCTGCTTCTTCGTCGCGAAATTGTCGACCTTGTCGTGGAAGGTCGCGCCTTCAAGGCCGAGGACGCTGACCCCGCCGATGTCGCTGATCTGCAGATAGGTATGCAGCGCCTCGCCGATCTTCACCGGCGCATTGCCTTCGTTGGTGGTGGCGAGCCGCAGTTCCAGCTTGTCGCCCACGATCACGGTCAGCGTGAGGCGGGTGGGATGCGGCCACTGCGCGCGGGTCTGGTCGGTGTCGACGAGCTGCAGCGTGATCTCGGTCCTGGCGTCGTTGCGCTTGCGGCTGCCGGTCACCGTCCACGGCACGGTGCGCGCGAAGCCGTGCGCGGGATAGCCGGATTCCGTGTCGTGCGCGCCGAACCACGGCCAGCACACAGGCGCGCCGCCGCGGATCGACTTGCCAGGCGCGAACTTGGCGGCGTCCGACACCCACACCACCGGGGTCTGCTGCGACTTGGGCCGGTAACTCACCACGTGCGCGCCCTGCAGGCAGATCGTCGCGCGGCCGCCGTGGTTGTCGATGTCGGCGTAGGTCAGGCCGCCTGCTCCGATCCGGAAGCTGAGCTGGCCAGGGATCGCGAAGCGCGCCAGCGGGTCGGCGTGCACCTGCGCCTCGGTCGGGTGCTCGACCTGGCTGACGTCGCGCACCGCGCCGAAGGCCGCGGAGGTCGTCATCGCGGCGTAGGCACGCAGCGCGGCCGAGACCTCGCGCGCGCGGTTGACCGGCTTCCAGGCCTGCGCGCCCTTCGCGTCCATCGCGGCGCGCCGGCGCGCAAGCTCGGCGTCGTCGAGACGCACGTTGAGGCTGCGCTTGGGAATGTCGATGTCGATCATGTCGCCTTCCTCGACCAGGCCGATGGTGCCGCCTTCGGCCGCTTCCGGCGAGGCGTGGCCGATCGACAGGCCCGAGGTGCCGCCGGAGAAGCGGCCGTCGGTGATCAGTGCGCAGGCCTTGCCGAGGCCCTTCGACTTGAGATAGCTGGTCGGGTACAGCATCTCCTGCATGCCGGGGCCGCCGCGCGGGCCCTCGTAGCGGATCACCACGACGTCGCCGGGCTTGATCCGGTCGCCGAGGATGGCGGCGACCGCGGCGTCCTGCGATTCGAACACGCGCGCCGGGCCCGAGAAGCTCCAGATGCTTTCGTCGACCCCTGCGGTCTTGACGATGCAGCCGTCGGCCGCGAGGTTGCCGTACAGCACCGCGAGGCCGCCGTCCTTCGAATAGGCGTGCTCGATGTCGTGGATGCAGCCGTTCACGCGGTCGTCGTCGAGCTTGGCAAAGCGGCGGTCCTGCGAGAACGCGGTCTGCGTCGGCACGCCGCCGGGCGCGGCGCGGAAGTAGTCCTTGACGTCCTTGCTGTTGGTGCGGCGGATGTCGTAGACGTCGATCTGCTCGCCCAGCGTCTTGTGGAGAACCGTCGGCACGTCGCGGTGGACGAGGCCGCCGCGCTCGAGTTCGCCCAAAATCGCCATCACGCCGCCGGCGCGGTGGACGTCTTCCATATGGTAGGTCTGGATCGACGGCGCCACTTTGGCGAGGTGCGGCACGCGGCGGCTCATGCGGTCGATGTCGGCCATGGTGAAGTCGACGCCGGCCTCGTGCGCCGCGGCCAGCAGGTGCAGCACGGTGTTGGTCGAGCCGCCCATCGCGATGTCGAGCGCGATCGCGTTCTCGAAGGCGTCGAAGCTGGCGATCGCGCGCGGCAGCACGCGGGTATCGCCGTCCTCGTAGTAGCGGCGCGTGTTCCTGACGATCAGGCGTGCGGCGGCGAGGAAGAGGTTCCTGCGGTCGGCATGGGTCGCCAGCAGCGAGCCGTTGCCGGGCAGCGAGAGGCCGAGCGCCTCGGTCAGGCAGTTCATCGAGTTGGCGGTGAACATGCCGGAGCACGAGCCGCAGGTCGGGCAGGCCGAGCGCTCGAGCTGGTTGACCTTGTCGTCGCTGAACGCCGCGTCGGCCGCCGACACCATCGCGTCGACGAGGTCGAGCTTGATCGTCTGCTTCTCCCACACCACCTTGCCGGCTTCCATCGGGCCGCCGGAGACGAACACGGTCGGGATGTTGAGGCGCAGCGCGGCGTTCAGCATGCCGGGCGTGATCTTGTCGCAGTTGGAGATGCATACCAGCGCGTCGGCACAATGCGCGTTGACCATGTATTCGACCGAGTCGGCGATGAGGTCGCGCGACGGCAGCGAATACAGCATGCCGCCGTGGCCCATCGCGATACCGTCGTCGACCGCGATGGTGTTGAATTCCTTGGCCACGCCGCCCATCGCCTCGATCTCGCGCGCGACCAGCTGGCCCATGTCCTTGAGGTGCACATGGCCCGGGACGAACTGGGTGAACGAGTTCGCGATCGCGATGATGGGCTTGGAAAAATCGCCGTCCTTCATACCGGTGGCGCGCCACAGCGCGCGGGCACCGGCCATGTTGCGGCCGCGGGTGGTGGTCCAGGAACGATAGTCGGGCATGATGGTCACTCGTGGCAATCTATAATCGACCGGCCATTTTACTCGCGCTTTGACTCCCTGAATCCTGATTCCCGAACCCTGGCCCCTGCCCCCATGCTCGTCCACCCCCAATTCGATCCCGTCGCCCTGCAGCTCGGGCCTGTCGCCATCCACTGGTACGGCCTCATGTACCTCGTCGCCTTCATCCAGGTCATCCTGCTCGGCCGCTGGTGCATCGCGCACCGGCCCTGGACCGGGTGGACGCAGCAAATGCTCGACGACGTGCTGTTCTACGGCGTGCTCGGCGTCATCCTCGGCGGCCGCCTCGGCTACGTGCTGTTCTACAAGCCGGGCGACTATTTCGCGCACCCGCTCGACATCATCAAGGTATGGCAGGGCGGCATGAGCTTCCACGGCGGCTTTCTCGGGGTCATCGTCGCGATGGCGCTGTTCGCGCACCGCCACAAGCTGCGCTGGCTCGCGGTCACCGATTTCATCGCCCCGCTGGTGCCGCTCGGCCTCGCTGCCGGCCGGCTCGGCAACTTCATCAACGGCGAGCTGTGGGGCCGCGCCACCGACGTGCCGTGGGGCATGATCTTCCCGCAGGCCGGCGACGGCATTCCCCGCCACCCCTCGCAGCTCTATGAGTTTGCCGGCGAAGGCCTGCTGCTGTTCGCGATCCTCTGGCTGTATTCGAGGCAGCCCCGCCCCATGGGCGCCGTGTCGGGCGTGTTCCTGATTGGCTACGGCAGTCTGCGCTTCCTCGCGGAATTCGCCCGCGAACCCGACAGCTTCCTCGGCCTGCTCGGTCTCGGCCTGTCGATGGGGCAGTGGCTGTCGATGCCCATGATCGTCGCCGGCATCGTGATGCTGCGCTGGGCGCTGCGACGCGCATGATCGCGCGACTCTGGAAGGCGGCCGGCTGGCTCGGCATCGCCGCCGCGCTGGTGCTGTCGCTGATCCCGCCCTTCTTTGCCGAACGCGGCCACACCGACAAGTACGTGCACATAGCCGGCTATGCCGTGCTGATGTTCTGGTGGGCGCAGGTGGTCGTCCGCCAGCGCTGGAGGCTTGCCGCTGCCGTGCTGGCGCTCGGCGTCCTCATCGAACTGCTGCAGGGCCTCACCCCCGACCGCGACCCCGATGTCTTCGACGCCCTGGCCGACGGCGTCGGTGTCACGGCAGGGTGGCTCGCCGCGCGCCTGCTGCCCAATCTGCCCGTCTTCCTCACCCGGCTTCCCGCTTTTCGCCGCTGAGGCTATAATCCGCCCTCACGTTTTTGGGGCGGTAGCTCAGCTGGGAGAGCGTCGCGTTCGCAATGCGAAGGTCGGGAGTTCGATCCTCCTCCGCTCCACCAAATTCAAGAAGGCCAGGCAATGCCCTGGCCTTTTTCTTTTCTTCGTCCCGGCGAGCGCCACGCTTTGCCCCGCACAACGGGCACCGGGCGTCTATGATGGGCCCATGAACCGCCGCCTCGAAGGGGAGCCGCACGACGCGCCTGCGCACGGCTCTGCGGCCGATTCGATCATCCGGAGCCCGGGCACGACGAGGCCATCCTGGCGCCCCCCCGCTCCCCCTGCAAGGAGAAAGCAATGAAGCTCAAGTCATGGTTGATTCTGTCTTTCATGCTCGCGGGAGCCAATGCGTGGTCTGCCGAGACGCCCGCCGCCAGTCCCGCCACGGGTGCCGGGACCGCCACGTCGAAGGCGGAAGACGGCGCGAAGAAGGCGGCCGAGGAAGCCAGGGAAGCCGCGCGCAAGGCAGCCGATGCCGCCCGGCAGGCCCTGGACAAGGCCGAGCAGGCGGTTGGCGACACCTCGCAGAAGACCGCCAATGCGGCCCGCGAGGCGGCACGGGATGCCGCGAAGGCCGCCGAATATGCCGCCCACAAGGCCGCGCTGGCGACGCGCAAGGCGACGGCGACCGGCAAGGAAGCGGCGCGCAGGCTGGAGGACTCCTCCAGGAAGGCCGCCAGCGCGACCCGCACGGCAGTGACGAAGGCCGAAGCGACCGCGAAGCAATACGCCCACTCCGGCGCGGAGGCGGCCCGGAAGGCGGCCGAGGAAACCCGTGATGCCGCGCGCAAGGCGATGGAAGCGACCAAGGAGGCCGCGGACAAGGCGTTCGAGGGGGACGGCGCGAAGGACCACGCGACGCCTTGAGGCGCGTCGCCTGCGGGCCGGCCCCTCAGGCCAGTTCCACCCACACGGGCTGATGGTCCGATGCCGTCGTTGCGGCGTCGATGCCGTGCGCGCGCAGGCGCGGCGCCAGCCTGTCGGTGAGGAAGACGAAATCGAAGCACTCCGGCTGCTTGACGAAGTCGACGGGGTGGATGCCGACGGTCGGCGCATGCGGCGCGTTCGGGTGCAACACCGACCAGGCGTCGTGGAACGCGGGCACCTCGCCGCCGAACGGCACGAGGATGCGCGCACGCTCGGGTGCGCCGGCCGGGAAATTCATGTCCCCGCACAGCAGCGCCTCGCGGGGACGGGCGAACACCTCGAACGGCCCGCCTTGCTCTTCCGGTACTGGATCGCGCACCGCCATCGCGCAGGCCTCGGCATGCAGGCGGCGGATCGCGTCGATCTGGCTCTCGCGCTGGCGCTGCGAGTAGTACTCCAGGTGCGTGGTCATCACGCGCAGCGGCCCCACGTCGGCCTGCACCACGGCCTCGACCAGGATGCGCTGCATGCTCGGCACGTCGACTTCAGCCGGCCACGGCAGCAGGTGCCGCCAGACCTGCCCCACCGGCAGGCGCGAGAAAATCGCGTTGCCGAACAGGCTGCGGCCGCCGCGGCCGTCGGGGACATCGGTGGCGACGCCGAAGACCGGCGTGTAGCCGGGCAGCAGGGCGGCGAGCTCGGCGATTTCGTCCTCGGCGCGGCTGCCGGGCAGCGCGCCGAAGTTGACCGCGACCTCCTGCAGGCAGACGACGTCGAAGTCGCCCAGCGCGCGGATCGTTTGCGCGACGCGCGCAAGGTCGACGCGACCATCCATGCCGCGTCCCCACTGGATGTTCCAGCTCAGCAGTTTCATCGCGATCTCCAAAGCCCCTGCCGTCAGCATAGGCAAGGAATTTTCCGCGGCGGCGACGCTCGCATGCGATGAGGCCATCGCCAGCTAAACCCTTGCCGCTTCGGGGCCTTGGCCGTCGGCACGTTGCCCCGGCCGGCGGACGGGATTAAAATGCCGCACTTTTCGCTTGAATTTTGTGCGGCTTGCCCAATGGGCAGGCCGCTGCTATCTGGGCTCACGGAAACATGGAACGACAACGCTGGCTGGACGGGACGCTGTATTCGCCCGATTTCGAACGGGATAGCTGCGGCTTCGGCCTGATTGCGCAGATCGACAATCAGCCCAGCCACACGCTGGTGCAGAACGCGATCGGCTCGCTGGCCTGCATGACCCACCGCGGCGCGATCGCGGCCGATGGCCTGTCGGGCGACGGCTGCGGCCTCCTGTTCAAGAAGCCCGACGCCTTCCTGCGTGCCGTCGCCGCCGAGGCCGGCTTCGCGCTCGGCAACCTCTACGCCGCCGGCCTGGTGTTCCTGTCGCGCGACGCCGCGCCGCAGGCGCACGCGCGTTCCACGCTGAAGGCCGCGCTCGAAGCGCAGGGCCTCGTCGTCGCCGGCTTCCGCCTGGTGCCGACCGATGCGTCCGTGTGCGGCGAATCGGCGCTGGAGTCGCTGCCGCACTTCGAGCAGGTCTTCGTCAACGCGCCCGCCGGCATGAGCGAGGACGACTTCGAGCGCAAGCTCTACATCGGCCGCCGCCAGGCCGAAAAGGCGCTGGAAGCGAGCGACCCGGTGTTCTACCTGCCGACGCTGTCGTGCCGCGTGATCAGCTACAAGGGCCTGGTGATGCCGGCCAACCTGCCGGTGTTCTACCCGGATCTCAACGACGCGCGCTTCGCCTCTGCTCTCGTCGTGTTCCACCAGCGCTTCTCGACCAACACCTGGCCGCAGTGGCGCCTGGCGCAGCCGTTCCGCTACCTCGCGCACAATGGCGAGATCAACACGGTGCAGGGCAACCGCAACTGGAGCCGTGCGCGCGAGCAGAAGTTCGAAACCCCGCTGATCGCCGACATGGACGCGATCCGCCCGATCGTCGGCACCAAGGGCTCCGATTCCATGAGCCTCGACAACATGGTCGAAGGCCTGGTGATGGGCGGCGCGGGCCTCTTCCGCGCGCTGCGCCTGGTGATTCCGCCGGCCTGGCAGAACGTCGAGTCGATGGACGCCGACATCCGCGCGTTCTACGAATACAACTCGATGCACATGGAGCCGTGGGACGGCCCCGCGGGCATCGTGCTGACCGACGGCCGCTACGCCGTCTGCACGCTCGACCGCAACGGCCTGCGCCCCGCGCGCTGGGTGCTGACCAAGGACCGCATCCTGACCATCGCCTCGGAAGTCGGCGTGTGGCAGATCGATCCCGCCAACGTCGACCGCAAGGGCCGCGTCAAACCCGGCCAGATGGTCGCCGCCGACCTCGAGACCGGCCGCCTGCTGATGCCGGAAGACATCGACAACGAGCTCAAGGGTGCGCACCCTTACCGCGAGTGGCTGAAGTCGAACGCCGTGAAGCTCGACCTCTCGCTGAACCAGGACGCCGACATGGCGGTGATGGATGCGGCGAGCCTGCTGACGCACCAGAAGCTCTTCAACGTGAGCTTCGAGGAGCGCGACCAGATCATCCGCGTGCTCGCCGAGGACGGCGCCGAGGCGATCGGCTCGATGGGCGACGACACGCCGATGGCCGTGCTTTCGCAAAAGGTCCGTTCGCCATTCGACTACCTGCGCCAGCAGTTCGCGCAGGTCACCAACCCGCCGATCGACCCGATCCGCGAGGCGATCGTGATGTCGCTCAACACGGCCTTCGGCCCCGAGCGCAACCTGTTCGAGCAAACCCCGGCGCACGCGCACCGCGTCGAGGTGCACACGCCGCTGCTGTCGAAGGAAGCCTTCGACAAGCTGCTGAACCTGAACGACCCGGCCTTCGCGCCGTTCACGCTCGACCTGCACTACGACCCGGCTTCAACCTCGCTCGAAGCCGCGATCAAGGCGCTGACCGCGCGCGCGGTCGACGCGGTGAAGTCGGGCAAGGTCATCCTGGTGCTGTCCGACCGCAATCTCGCCAAGGACCGCCTGCCGATCCATGCGCTGTTCGCCACCGGCGCGGTGCACCATGCGCTGATCGCGGCCGGCCTGCGCTGCAACGCCAACATCGTCGTCGAGACCGGCACCGTGCGCGACCCGCACCACTATGCCTGCCTGATCGGCTACGGCGCGACCGCGGTGTATCCGTATCTCGCCTACCAGGTCATCGGCGAATTCGTGAAGACCGGCGAGATCAAGCCCGGCCTCGACAAGGCGCTGTCGAACTACCGCAAGGGCATGGACAAGGGCCTCTACAAGGTGCTGTCGAAGATGGGCATCTCGCTCGTCGCGAGCTACCGGGGCGCGCAGCTGTTCGAGGGCGTCGGCCTGCACGAGAACGTCGTCGAACTGTGCCTCAGGGGCACCGTGTCGCGCATCTCGGGCGCCGATTTCGAGGATTTCGAGTCCGACCAGAAGCTGCTGCACAAAACCGCGTTCAATCCGCTGAAGCCGCTGTCGGCCGGCGGCCTCCTGAAGTTCATGTTCGGCGAGGAATTCCACGCCTACAACCCGGACGTGGTGCAGCAACTGCAGAAGGCGGTGAAGACCGGCGACTACGCCGAGTACAAGAAATATTCCGAGATCGTGAACACCCGCCCGGTCGCAATGATCCGCGACCTGATGAAGCTCAAGGACGGCGCGCAGGCAATCCCGCTCGAGGAAGTCGAACCGCTCGAATCCATCCTCAAGCGCTTCGACTCGGCCGGCATGTCGCTGGGCGCGCTGTCGCCGGAAGCGCACGAGGCGCTCGCCGAGGGCATGAACCGCATCGGCGGCCGCTCCAATTCGGGCGAGGGCGGCGAAGACCCGAAGCGCTACGGCACGGCCAAGACCTCCAAGATCAAGCAGGTCGCCTCGGGCCGCTTCGGCGTCACCGCGACCTATCTGGTCAACGCCGAGGTGCTGCAGATCAAGATCGCCCAGGGCGCCAAGCCCGGCGAAGGCGGCCAGCTGCCGGGCGACAAGGTGTCGCCGATGATCGCGTCCCTGCGCCACTGCAAGCCGGGCACGCCGCTGATCTCGCCGCCGCCGCACCACGACATCTACTCGATCGAGGACCTGGCGCAGCTGATCTTCGACCTCAAGCAGGTCAACCCCGACGCGCAGGTGTCGGTGAAGCTCGTCGCCGAGCCCGGCGTCGGCACGATCGCCGCAGGCGTGGCCAAGGCCTACGCCGACCTCATCACGATCTCCGGCTACGACGGCGGCACCGGTGCCAGCCCGCTGGCCAGCGTGAAGTACGCCGGTTCGCCGTGGGAACTCGGCCTCTCGGAGGCGCAGCAGGTGCTGCGCGCCAACGGCCTGCGCGGCCGCGTCCGCGTGCAGACCGACGGCGGCCTGAAGACCGGCCTCGACGTCATCAAGGCGGCGATCCTCGGCGCGGAATCCTTCGGCTTCGGCACCGGCCCGATGGTCGCGCTGGGCTGCAAGTACCTGCGCATCTGCCACCTCAACAACTGCGCCACCGGCATCGCCACGCAGAACGAAAAGCTGCGCAAGGAGCACTTCATCGGCCTGCCCGACATGGTGGTGAACTACTTCAAGTTCGTCGCCGAGGAGACGCGCGAGTTGATGGCGTCCCTCGGCATCAGGAAGCTGACCGACCTCATCGGCCGCACCGACCTGCTCGACGTCTCCGCCGGCGACACGCCGCGCCAGGGGCGCTTGAAGCTCGACGTGCTGCTCTCGCAGGGCGACATCCCGGCGGATGCGCCGCGCTTCGCGCAGCAGGAACGCAACCCCTCGTTCGACAAGGGCGAGCTCGCCGAGCGCATGGTCGCCGACGCGATCGGCGCGATCAGGGCGGGCACGCCGGTCGAGCTGCGCTATGAAGTGCGCAACGTCAACCGCTCGATCGGTGCACGCCTGTCGGGCGAGATCGCCAAGGCACACGGCGCCCACGGCCTGCCCGACGACACCATCCGCATCGACCTCGCGGGCTCGGCCGGTCAGAGCTTCGGCGTGTGGAACCACAAGGGCCTGACCCTGACGCTCGAAGGCGACGCCAACGACTACGTCGGCAAGGGCATGGGCGGCGGCCGCCTGGTGATCTTCCCGCCGAAGGCCGCGACCTTCGACGCCCATCGAAATACGCTGATCGGCAACACCTGCCTGTACGGCGCCACCGGCGGCGAGCTCTACGCCGCGGGCATGGGCGGCGAGCGCTTCGGCGTGCGCAACTCGGGCGCGCTGGCGGTGGTGGAAGGCATCGGCGACCACGGCTGCGAATACATGACCGGCGGCACCGTGATCGTGCTCGGCGACACCGGCCTCAACTTCGGCGCCGGCATGTCGGGCGGCATGGCCTTCGTGGTCGACGAAGCCGGCGATTTCGTCTCCAGGCTCAACAAGGAGATGGTCGAGGTCACGCGCATCACGAGCAACGACACCGAGCCCTATCGCGTCTTCCTCAAGGGCCAGATCGAGCGCCACCACGGGCTCACCGGCAGTGCGCGCGCGAAGGCGCTGCTCGCCGATTTCGACGCCACGCTGGCGAAGGTGTGGCTGGTCAAGCCGAAGCGCATTTCGATTGAAGACCTGGTCGAGGATCTCCCCGGCCAGGCCAAAGAAGCATTGGAAGCATAACGATGGGCGACGTATTCCAGTTCCTCAAGCAGCCGCGGCGCGACGGCGACAAGACCCCCGCCGACGTCCGCAAGCATGAGTTCCGCGAGATCTACGCGCTGATGGACCCGGCGCACGCGCAGGAACAGGCCGACCGCTGCCTCGGCTGCGGCAACCCCTACTGCGAGTGGAAGTGCCCGGTGCACAACTACATCCCGAACTGGCTGAAGCTCGTCGCCGAGGGCCGGCTGTTCGAGGCGGCCGAGCTGAGCCACCAGACCAATTCGCTGCCCGAGGTGTGCGGCCGCGTCTGCCCGCAGGACAGGCTGTGCGAAGGCGCCTGCACGCTCAACAGCGACGGCTTCGGCGAAGCGGTCGGCGGCGGCCCGAACACGGGCGGCTTCGGCGCGGTCACGATCGGCCAGGTCGAGAAGTACATTTCCGAAGAGGCCTTCAAGGCCGGCTGGCGCCCCGACCTGTCGAACGTCGTGCCGACCGGCAAGAAGGTCGCGGTGATCGGCGCCGGCCCGGCCGGACTGGGCTGCGCCGACGTGCTGGTCCGCAACGGCGTGAAGCCGGTGGTGTACGACCGCTACGAGGAAATCGGCGGCCTGCTGACCTTCGGCATTCCCGAGTTCAAGATGGAAAAATGGGTCATGACCCGCCGCCGCGAGGTGCTCGAGGGGATGGGCGTCGAGTTCCGCCTCGGCACCGAGGTCGGCCGCGACGTGACCATGCAGGCCCTGCTCGACGAATACGACGCCGTGTTCATGGGCATGGGCACCTACACCTACATGAAGGGCGGCTTCCCCGGCGAGGACCTGCCCGGCGTACTGGAAGCGCTGCCCTTCCTGATCTCCAACGTGCGCAAGTGCCTCGACCTCACCAAGCCCGGCGAAGCCTTCCACGACATGAAGGGCAAGCGCGTCGTCGTGCTCGGCGGCGGCGACACCGCGATGGACTGCAACCGCACCAGCATCCGCCAGGGCGCGGCTTCGGTCACCTGCGCCTACCGCCGCGACGAGAAGAACATGCCGGGCTCCAAGCGCGAAGTCGCCAACGCGAAGGAGGAAGGGGTGCAGTTCCTGTGGAACCGCCAGCCGGTCGAGATCGTCGGCAGCGGCCGCGTCGAGGGCGTCAAGCTCGTGACGACCGAGCTCGGTCCGCCGGACGCGCGCGGCCGCCGCACGCCGGTGGTCGTCCCCGGTTCGGAGGAAATCGTGCCGGCCGATCACGTGATCGTTGCGTTCGGCTTCCGCCCGAATCCGCAGCCTTGGTTCGCCGATTTCGGCATCACCGTCGACCCGAGCGGGCGCGTGGTCGCCAGCGGCCAGAAGCATGCCTACCAGACGGCCAACCCGAAGGTCTTCGCCGGCGGCGACATGGTGCGCGGCTCGGATCTCGTGGTCACCGCCGTGTGGGAAGGCCGCGAGGCCGCCAAGGGCATCCTCGCCCAGCTCGGCCTGCTGTAAGCGCCGCGATGGGTGCCGGCGGTGCCCGGCGCCCCCTTTCCCGGGGCCCCTGACGTTCTTCGACGACCGCTTGACGGATGCTTGCCGGACCCTACTATCCCCGCTCGTTCACCATCCTCGTCATCGTCGCGATGGGCGTGCTGATCGTGCCGCTCGCCAGCGGCCTGATCAACGTGGTGCACGTGCTGCAGGGGGTGGTCGACACGCAACGCGAGTTCACCCGCACCAGCCTCGCCGTCACGCGCGACGTGCGGCAGATCGTCGAATCGGTCAGCCAGCTCCAGCGCGCCGCCGGCCAGTACCACCTGCTGCAGGACGCCGAATTCGGCTCGGCGCTGCGCGAGAGCTACGATGACCTGCAGACGCGGATGCAGGCGCTCGGCGGCCGGCTCGACGACGACCGCTCGCGCGCGACGCTGGCCGCGCTGCAGGCGCGCAGCCGCACACTCTACGGTGAACTGAGGCCCGGGCGCTTTCTCGACAGCGACCAGTTCCACGCGCTCGACCCCGCGTTCGAGGCCCTGCACGACACGTCGCGCACCCTGCTTGCGCAGGCCGACGCGGCGGTGCAGCACGACCTGCAGCAGCTGGAGGCGACCGTGCAGGCGACGCGGCGGCGGCTGATCCTGCTCGCGCTCGCGCTGATTCCGCTGACGCTGCTGCTCGCCGCCGTGTTCTCCTGGATGATCAACCGCCCGGTCAAGCAGCTGAAGCGCTCGATCCAGCAGCTCGGCAAGGCCGACCTCTCCCCGCTTCCGGCGATCAGCGGGCCGCAAGACATCGTCGAACTGGGGCGCGAGATCGATTGGCTGCGGCAACGGCTGCAGGCGCTGGAAGAGCAGAAGCTGCGCTTCCTGCGCCATGTGTCGCACGAACTGAAGACGCCGCTCGCATCGCTGCGCGAGGGGGTGGCCCTGCTGGGCGACGAGCTTGCCGGCACCCTCAATGCCCGCCAGCGCAGCATCGTCGGCATCATGGACAGCGGCAGCCGCGAGCTGCAGAAGCGCATCGAGGACCTGATCCGCTACGGCGGCATGGTGCGCGACGCCACGCTGCCGCCTGCCACGCCGCAGGCGCTGGACCCGGTGCTCGACGCCGTCCTGGCGCGGCAGCGGCTGGCGCTCGACGCCCATCATGTCCGCGTGGAACGCGAGTTCGGCACCCCCACCGTGCACGCCGATCGCGCCCAGCTGGAAACCGTCCTCGACAACCTGTTGTCCAATGCGGTCAAATTCAGTCCCGAGGGTGGCCGCATCCTGGTCAGGAGCGAACCCGCCCCCGGGGCGGTGGTCGTGTGGGTGTGCGACGAGGGGCCCGGCATTCCGGAAGCCGAGCGCAGCCGCATCTTCGAGCCCTTCGTGCAGGGCGCGCGGCAGCCGGCCAGCGTGGTCAAGGGCAGCGGGCTCGGGCTGTCGATCGTGCGGGAATCGCTGATCGCGGCCGGCGGCAGCGTCGAGGTCGCCGACCTTCCGCCCTGGTCCACCTGTTTCCGTTTAACCTGGCCTGCGCCGCCATGACGCTCAAACCGATTTTCCTTGCCGGACTGCTGCTGACCCTGGGGGCCTGCGCCCTGCCGCCCGCGTATCCGTCTCTCCCCATCCTGGGCGATCAGAGTGCCTCGACGATGCTGGGCGAGCTGGCGCGCGTGGACACCCTGGCGCCCGCCCAGCGGCGCCGCGAAATCGCCGCCCTGGAGAACGAGCGCAGGCTCGACGCCAGCCGCCGCTTTCAGCTGGCCGCGCTGCTGGCGCGCGACGACGCGAGCGACTCGCTCGAGCGCAGCCTGCAGCTGCTGAACGGTCAGGTCGAAACCGACCCCCGCAGCCAGGCGCTGCTCGACCTCATGAAGCGCGCGCTCAAGTCCCGCATCGAACTCGGCCAGCAGACCGCCCGCGCGGCGGAGCTGCAGGGCAAGCTCGACCAGATCAAGGCCCTCGAGAAGACGCTGCAGCAACGCAGCACGCCCGCGAAATCGCCATGAAGAAGCCCGCCATCCTCGTCGTCGACGACGACGCCGCCCTGCGCGAACTGATCACCCTGCGGCTCGAAGCCAACGGCTTCGCGGTCGACACCGCCGACAGCGGCGAGGCCGCGCTCGCGCATCTCGCCCTCGCCCGCCCCGACGCCGTGCTCACCGACATGCAGATGAACGGCATGGATGGCATGGCGCTGTTTCGGGCGATCCACGCCCGCGACCCGTCTTTGCCGGTCATCATCCTGACGGCCCACGGCACGATCCCCGACGCCGTCGCCGCCACCCAGCAAGGCCTGTTCGGCTACCTCACCAAGCCCTACGACGCGCCGACGCTGGTCGATCTGCTGAAGCGCGCGACCCGGCTCGCCGGCAGCAGCGCCGAGGCCGGCGACGAGAGCTGGCGCAGCGAGATCGTCACGACCAGTCCGGCGATGAACGTTCTGCTCGCGGAAGCGCGGCTTGCCGCGCGCAGCGAAGCCGCGGTGCTGATCCAGGGCGAGTCGGGCACGGGCAAGGAACTGCTGGCGCGCGCGATCCACCGCGCCAGCCCGCGCCACGCCAAGCCCTTCGTCGCGATCAACTGCGGCGCGATCCCGGCCGAACTGCTCGAATCCGAGCTCTTCGGCCACGTGAAGGGCGCGTTCACCGGCGCCGGCCGCGACCACCCGGGCCTCTTCCTCAGCGCCAACGGCGGCACGGTGTTTCTCGACGAGATCGGCGACATGCCGCCCCCGCTGCAGGTCAAGCTGCTGCGCGTGCTGCAGGAAGGCGAGGTGCGGCCGGTCGGCGCGCTCGAGGCGCGCGCGGTCGACGTGCGCATCGTCTCGGCCACCCACCGGGACCTCGACGAGGCCATCGCCCAGGGCGAGTTTCGCGAGGACCTCTACTACCGGCTGAATGTGGTCAACCTGGTCCTGCCTTCCCTGCGCGAGCGGCGCGAGGACATCCCGCTGCTGGCCCAGCATTTCCTCGCGCGCCTGACCGAAAAATACCAGCGCCGCATCCACGGCTTCGCCCCGGACGCGCTCGACATGCTGACCGCCGCCGACTGGCCGGGCAACATCCGGCAGCTCCACAACGTGCTGGAGCAATGCGTGGCCCTGTGCACCACGCCGACGATTCCCGCCACGCTGGTGGCACGCGCGCTGCGCGACAAGCCGGCGGACATCCAGCCGCTCGCCGAAGCGCGCGCGGCCTTCGAGCGCGACTACCTGATCAACCTCCTGAAGCTCACCCGCGGCCAGGTGAGCGAAGTGGCCCGCCTGGCCGGGCGCAACCGCACCGAGGTCTATCGGCTGCTGCAGCGCCACGATCTCACGCCCGCGCTGTTCAAGGACCGCGACGACACCGCCTGAGTGTCGGGCGGAGACGACGTCGTCTCCCCACAAGGGCGACGCTGCGCCCACGCGACGCCCGCACGCCGCTGATTCACAAGACATTTGTTCTCTGGCACAGCCCGTGCATCGGGGCCGTCACGGCGCGTGGCGCCTTGTTCAATGCTTGCGGGAGAACACCATGTTCGGATGGGCCATTTCGTTTCTGGTCGTCGCCATCGTGGCGGGCGTTTTCGGATTTGCGGGCGTCGCGGGCACCGCGGCCTGGATCGCGCGGATGCTGTTCATGGTCGGGCTGGCCTTGTTCGTGGTCCTGCTCATCACCGGACGGCGCCCCCCGACCATCTGACCCTGTCGACCAGCGCGAATGTCGCGGATTGCCGACAGCTTAAGGGCGTCAAAACAAGGACTTAAGGGATGGGCCCGCATTTGTCGCCCACAGGCGACAATAATCCCTGAAAAGCCCGCGAGCGTGCCCCGTCCAACCGGGACGGAATGCAACAACACATTGATTTTAAAAATTAAAACAAAGCTGGCACGGTCGTCGCTCCAAGCTCCCTCGAGTGCATCGGCATTCGCATCACGTCACTAAAGGAGATAGACATGAAATCCTTCAACCATCGCCTTCTGGCCCTGACCCTTGCCAGCATGGTCGGTACCGTCGCCATGGCCTCGTCCCTGGCCGCGCCCACCCTGCCCGGCTTCAAGCGCTACGACAGCAACGGCGACGGGTTTGTCAGCCAGGAGGAATTCAAGGCCCAGGGCGGTCAGGAGCAGGCATTCCGCGCGGGCGACGCCAATCACGACGACCGCCTCGACCGCGACGAGTTCGTCAAGGCCAGCGCCACCAACGACCGCATCAAGGCCGGCAAGTACGTCGACGACGCCTGGATCACCGCCAAGGTGAAAGCCCTGCTGCTGAAGGACGAGGGCGTGAAGGGGCTGGACGTGAACGTCGAAACCCACCAGGGCACGGTGCAGTTGTCGGGCTGGGTCAACAATCCGGTCCAGATCGCGCAGGCCGAGAAGATCGCGCGCGGCGTGGACGGCGTGACCGGGGTCAAGAACGACCTCATGGTCGCGCACTGACAGCCCCTTCCCCGGCCGGCGTGCATTCCGCCGCCGGCCGCGCGATCCCACCGACGCAGGAGAATGACATGGCCAAGACGACGGCACACCTCGACGACGAACACATGATGCTGTACGAATGGAGCGGGGCCGGCACGGGCGCCGCGGGGCTCGTTCCCCGCCGCTCCAAGCGCACGCATCCCTGGCACGCCTCGTACGCGGTCCTGGCGCTGCTGACCAGCCTCCTCACGCTGGGCGGATGCAGCGGAAAGGACGCGACCGAGCAGGCCGGCGAACAGGTCGACCAGGCCCTGCGCGAACAGAAGGCGCAGCCGGACGCGGCGCCGCCGATCCCCGAGGCGACACCCATGGAGCCGGCCCCGGGCACGCCCCCGCCGGCCGGCTCGGCCGCTGGCAGCGCGCCGCAACAGCCTTGAGGTCCAGCGCTCCTGGGCCTGCCGCCGCGATTTCGCGGCGCAAAAGAAAACCGGGCGCACTTGCGCCCGGTTCGCTGGGTCTGGCCGCAGTCAGAACTTGTAGCTGTACATCAGCTGCCAGTTGACCTGGCTGTGCTTGATGGTCATGCCGTTGTTGCCCTGAGGCGGATTGGGGCCGGTGCCGGTGACCGACACTTCCGGCGCGTAGCTGAGGCCGAAGTTGATCTCGGACTGCTTGCTGACGGCGTAGCCGAAACCGGCGGTGTAGTGGTTCTCGACGATCGCCGGCCAGAGGTAGTTGACGTAGGTGTCCGGGATCGGATTCTTGCCGTAGTTGTAGCCGACGCGCCCGGTGAAGGCGTCGCTGAACTTGTAGGCGAGACCGAGCGACACGACGACCTGGTCTTTCCAGTCCTGCTGGAACGGCATGGCGCCGCCATTCGGCATATGGATCGTCACCGTGTTCATGCTGCTGCCCCACAGCACGTCCTTGACGTCTGCGGCGACCATGAGGCGGTCGTTCGTCTGCCACGCGAGCCCGAAACCGACCATTGCCGGCATGTCGAAGCCTTCGACCCTGTACCCACCCCCCTTGAGGTCCGGCAGGTTGCCGGCGGTCTGGTAGACGCCGCCGACCGTCAGCGCGTCGTTCAGCTTGTAGGTGAAGCCGAGCTTGCCTGCAAGGCTGTAGCCCTTGGCCTTGCCGGTGAAGTCGCTGTTGTCCTTGAATTTCATCGACCCCATGACCAGATCCATGCCGGCCCAGACGAGGTCGACGCTGCCGCCGACGGTAAAGCGATCGTTGACGGCATAGGCGAGCGGGAAGATCACGCGGCCAACACCGACCTGCGCCATGTCGCCGTTGGCGTACTCGGTGCCCATGCCGCCCTGGCCGTAGATGCCCGCGCCATAGGTCAGCTGGCCCTGCTTCTTCACGAAGCCGAAGGCCGGCATGTAGAAGGCGTCCGCCTTGGAGGTGCCCATCCCCGAGGAATTGACGTCGGGGCCCACGAAACCGAGCATCGCGTCGATGCGGCTGCCTTCGGGCATCAGGGCCAGCGTGGCGGGGTTGTTCGCCATGGCCGCCGTGCCGTTGTCATACGCCATGGCGGCGCCACCCATGCCGGCGGCGATGGGGCCGTAGCCTTCCATCAGCATGCCGTTGGTGGCGAGGGCAAGGGCAGGCACGGTCATGCCCACCGCGGCGAACGCGGCCGCGAGTTTGTTGGGGTACATCAGGGGTCTCCTACGACGGGTTGTGATTAAGCAAAGCGGAAAATTCTAATTCAATTAAATACGCGGGCTGCCTTGCGGGATCCGGCAACGCCATCAAAGAAGACGGGGGATGTGGCAAAAAAACGGCAGACGGACGAACAGACTTCGTATCTGCAATATCGGCAGCGCGCCGCAAAACTTGAGCCCCGCACGCTTACATTGCGTTACATGTCGTAACCTGCGGCAAACACGTCGCTAACACGCAGCCTTTAGAGTGCAATTGCCCCGCGGCGGAACGGCCCGTCCGGGCCCCCAACCAGACAGGAGCCTTCCATGAAGTCCACGCCCAAGACCGTTTCCCTTGCCACGCTGATCCTTGCGTGCCTCGGCGCCACCGCCGCCCACGCCCACACTGGATGGGCCCCTCACAGCCCCGGCACCCTCATGCATCGGAGCGACGCGTCCGCTGCGCAGATCGAGGCGCGCCAGGCCCAGCAAGGTCAGCGCATCCGCGCCGGCCTGCGCGACGGCAGCCTGACCCCCAGCGAATTCCGCCGCCTGATGGCCGAACAACGCGACATCGCCGCGATGAAGCATGACTTCCACGCCGACGGCGTGCTCGACGGCCGCGAATTCCGGCGTCTAAACCGTGCACTCGACGACGCCGGCCAGGCGATCTGGCGCGAGCGCCACGACGGCCAGGTACGCACCGCCTACAAGGCCCCGCGCTTCGAATAGCGCGTGGCCGACGACGCATCGACATCTGTTCACACCCAAGGAGCACCCTATGAAATCCGGCTTCACGCTTACCCTCGCCGCCCTGGTCGCCAGCGCCCCCGTCTGGGCCGACCCGCCGCCCCATGCGCCCGCATGGGGGCATTACAAGAACCACCGCGCGCCGCACCGCCCGCGGGACGCCCGCCCCTTCGCCGGTCGCAGCGGCGCGCTGTACGTCCGCGACTACGGCGTCTACGCGGGGCGTTGCGACCGCGACGCGATCGGGACGGTGATCGGCGGCGTCACGGGCGCGGTGATCGGCAGTCAGGTCGCCGACCGCGAGGATCGCGCCGTCGGGATGGTCGTCGGTAGCGTGATCGGCGCGGTCGTCGGCCACGCGATCGGCGACAGCATCGACGCGCGCGACCGCGCATGCATGGGCCAGACGCTCGAACTCGGTCGCCCCGGCGTCCCGGTCGCCTGGCGTCATGACGGCGATGCCTACCGCTTCACGCCGCGCGGCGACGCGGGTGGCGGCTGCCGCCACGCGTCGCTCGCGGTCGACGGCCGGCGCCCCAGGGACGTGCTGGCCTGCCCGGCCGGGCGCGGCGAATGGCGCTTCCGCGACAGCTGATACGCCGCGCCGCCGGGGCCGGCACGGTCAAGCCTGCTAAAATGCCGGCTTTGCGTCCCGGCCCTGTATTGCGGCCCCTGCCATGTCCGTCCTCAAGAACGATACCTTCCTGCGCGCGCTGCTGCGCCAGCCTACCGACTACACGCCGCTGTGGCTGATGCGCCAGGCCGGGCGCTACCTGCCGGAATACAACGCCACCCGGGCCCGTGCCGGCGATTTCCTGACGCTGTGCAAGACCCCCGATCTCGCGACCGAGGTCACGTTGCAGCCGCTCGCCCGCTACCCGCTCGACGCCGCGATCCTGTTTTCCGACATCCTCACCGTGCCCGACGCCATGGGCCTCGGCCTCTACTTCTCCACCGGGGAAGGCCCGCGCTTCGAGCGCCCGCTGCGCGACGAATGGGAGATCCGCGACCTCTCGGCGCCCGATCCCACCGACAAGCTCGGCTACGTCATGGACGCCGTGCGCTCGATCCGCCGCGCGCTCGACGGCGCGGTGCCGCTGATCGGCTTCTCCGGCAGCCCCTACACGCTCGCCTGCTACATGGTCGAGGGCGGCAGTTCGGACGACTACCGCCACATCAAGACCATGCTGTACAGCCGTCCCGACCTGCTGCACCGCATCCTCGAGGTCAACACGCAAGCGGTCACCGACTACCTCAACGCGCAGATCGAGGCCGGCGCGCAGGCGGTGATGATTTTCGATTCCTGGGGCGGCAGCCTGACCCCGCACGCCTACCGCGAATTCTCGCTCGCCTACATGGAACGCATCGTCGCCGGCCTGATCAAGGAGCGCGAGGGCCGCCGCATTCCCAGCATCATCTTCACCAAGGGCGGCGGCAACTGGCTGGAGGCGATGGCCGCGATCGGCGCCGACGCCGTCGGCCTCGACTGGACGCTCGACATCGGCGAGGCGCGGCGCCGCGTCGGCAGCCAAGTGGCGCTGCAGGGCAACCTCGACCCCTGCGCCCTGCATGGCACGCCGGACAGCATCCGCACGGAGGCCCATCGCATCGTCGACAGCTTCGGCAACCACCCGGGCCATGTATTCAACCTCGGCCACGGCATCTCGCAGTACACCGACCCGGACAACGTCGCCGTGCTGGTCGAGGCGGTGCACCGCCGCAGCCGCGCGGTGCGCGCCCCCGCCGGAAACTGATTTGCCACCCGGAACAATCGAAAATCTCGAATATTCCGGCTATAAAAATCGACTTTTCACTGAGTCCGGGTTTGCCTCACCATACCCGGTCTCATCGACCTTACGGAGCTTCCCGGTGAAAACCTTTCTGATCAGTCTGTTCGCCCTATTCCTCGGCTTTGGCCTCGCCGCGCACGACGCCGAAGCCAAGCGCCTCGGCGGCGGCAAGTCCTTCGGCATGCAGCGCACCGCGCCCGCCCGCCAGGAGGCCGCTCCCGCCCCGCAACGCGCCCAGCCGGCCGCCACACCGGCGCAGGCGACCCCGCAGAAACGCAGCTGGATGGGCCCGATCGCCGGGCTCGCCGCCGGCCTCGGCCTCGCCGCGCTGGCCTCGCACTTCGGCTTCGGCGAGGGCATGGCCAATTTCCTGATGCTCGCGCTCCTGGCGATGGCTGCGTTCATGCTGATCCGCTTCCTGATGCGCCGCAGCGCGCCGCAACCGGCGATGCAATACGCCGGCATGCCGCAGGCCGCGCCTACCGCGTTCGATGCCGCACCCGCCGGACCGGCCGGCGGCAACCTCGACGCGAGCAGTTTCCCGCCCGGCTTCGATCCGGCGGCCTTCACCCGCGAGGCCAAGCTCAACTTCATCCGCCTGCAGGCCGCGTACGACGCCGGCAACCTCGACGACCTGCGCGCCTTCACCTCGCCCGAGGTGTTCGCCGAACTGTCGATGCAGATCGCCGAGCGCGGCAGTAGCGCCCAGATCACCGACGTGATGTCGCTCGACGCCGAGGTGCTGGAGGCCGCCGACGAGCCCAACCGCCATGTCGTCAGCGTGCGCTTCACCGGCCAGGTACGCGAAGCCGAAGGCGCCACGCCGGTCGCGCTCGACGAAGTGTGGCACCTCACCAAGCCGGCCAACGGGCCGGGCGGCTGGGTGATCGCCGGCATTCAGCAGGGGTAAACCCCGCAAAAACAAGGCGTTGCGCGCACGATGCCCGCGCAACGCCCGTATTTTCGGCAATAGAAGCATTGACTTATGCACATTTTTGGCGCAGGGGAACTTTTTTGAAGGCCCCATCTTGACAGCGGCCTCATGTTTGTAAGTCTATGAAATATTGGACATTGCGGGCGTGCCTGCTTTTTAGCCCGCAACGGTAGTGCGCCTGAATACGGGCATTTGAGGGCTGTCGCCACAAATCACCCACAAAATTATCCACAGCTTGCGTGGACAACGTGGAATAATCCTTTCCCAACAGCCACTTAGCCTCCGCCCCCGCTCCGGAACCCCAGCATGCCGTCCATCCTCCAGGTCGCGCTCGACACGCCGCTCCACCGGCTGTTCGACTATCGCCTGCCGGATGCGCTGGGACCGGTGCGGGCGGGCAGCCTGATCGAGGTTCCGTTCGGCCGCGCCCGCCAGGTCGGCATCGCGCTCGGCGAGTCGACTCACAGCGAACACGCCGGCAAGCTGCGCGACGTCCTCCGCGTGCTCGACGACCGCCCGCCCTTGCCGCCGGCGATCCTGCGCCTGGCGCAGTTCTGCGCCGACTACTACCACTATCCGCTCGGCGCGATCCTGCTCGCCGCGCTGCCGCCGCGGCTGAAGAACGCGACGCCGTTTGCGCCCGACACCCCCTGGCTGACGCTCACCGACGCCGGACGGGCCGCCGAGCCGTCTCCCCGCGCCCGCGCGCAGCGGGCCCTCCTGGATGCGCTGCGGGCAGGCCCGCTGGCGCGAGAGACGCTGCGGGCACGCAAGCAGGACCGCCACGCCGCCCTGCTCGTCACGTCCGGCTGGGCAGCGTGGACGCGCGCCGCGCCGATCCCGCAACGGGCGCCCACGACCGCCCCCTGCCCCCCTGCCACCGCGGAACAGCAGGCAGCGCTCGACGCGCTGCTGCCCGCGCTCGGCACGTTCGGCGTCCATCTCGTCCACGGGGTCACCGGCAGCGGCAAGACCGAGCTCTACCTGCGCCTGATCGATGCCGTGCTCGCCGGCGGCCGGCAGGCGCTGGTGCTGATCCCCGAGATCGCCCTGACGCCGCAGCTGGAGCAGCACTTCCGCACCCGCTTTCCCGGCCGCCGGATCGCGACCCTGCACAGCGGACTGAGCGAGACGACGCGGGCGGAGAACTGGCTCGCGGCGCCGGACTGCGACGTCCTGCTCGGCACCCGCCTGTCGGTGTTCGCGCCGCTGCCGCGGCTGGGCCTGATCGTGGTCGACGAGGAACACGACGGTTCGTTCAAGCAGCAGGACGGCCTGCGCTATTCGGCGCGCGACGTCGCCATTGCGCGCGCCAAGCAGGCGGACCTGCCGGTGGTGCTGGGCTCGGCGACGCCGTCGCTCGAGAGCTATGCGCAGGCGCTGAGCGGCCGCTACCGGATGATCGAACTCAAGGCGCGCGCGATCAGCGTCGCCCGCCTGCCCGATGTGGAACTCGCCGACCTCAGGCACCTGCCGCAGGAGCATGGCCTGACCCGCCCCGCCCTGGCGGCGCTGACGGAGACCCTTTCGCGCGGCGAGCAGAGCCTCGTCTTCCTCAACCGCCGCGGCTATGCGCCGGCGCTCTACTGCCCGAGTTGCGCCTGGGTGTCGCCCTGCCCGCGCTGCTCGGCGCGACTGGTGCTGCACCGCACCGCGCATCGGCTGAGATGCCACCACTGCGGCTACGAGGAGCGCATCCCGCACGCCTGCCCGAACTGCGGCAACCCCGACCTCAAGCCCCTCGGACAGGGCACGCAGCGCCTCGAGGAGACGCTCGCCGCCGCCTTGCCCGCCGCGCGCATTCGCCGCATCGACCGCGACACCATGCGCCCGCGTGCCTGGGCCGAACTCGGCGAAGCCGTGCGTGCCCGCGAAGTCGACATCCTGGTCGGCACCCAGATGCTGGCGAAGGGCCACGACTTTCCCGACATGACGCTGGCGCTGATCCTCGACACCGACGGCGCGCTCTACAGTCCGGACTTCCGCGCCACCGAACGTTTGTTCGCCCAGCTGATGCAGGTGGCCGGCCGCGCCGGGCGCGCCGACAAGCCCGGCCGCGTGCTGATCCAGACCGCCTTTCCCGACCACCCGCTGTTTCGCTACCTGCAGCGCCACGATTACGCCGGCTACGCGCGTGAACTGCTCGCCGAGCGGAAGCAGATGGAGCTGCCGCCCTATGCGCGCCAGGTGCTGATGCGCGCCGAGGCGACGACGATGGACGCCGCGCTGGCCTTCCTGCAGCGTGCGGCCGCCCTCGCACCCGAAGTCCCCGAGGTCAGCGTGTTCTGCGCGACGCCGGCGCCGATGGCACGCGTCGCCAACCTCGAACGCGCGCAATTGCTGGTGCAGTCGGCGTCGCGGCAGGCGCTGCAGGCCTTCGTGCGCGCGTGGCGGCCGCAGCTCGAGACGATCAGGCCGCGCATCGCGCGCTGGTCGCTCGACGTCGATCCGCTGGTGTTCTGAAGCGCCGGCCCGGCCCGCCGGTTTTGAGGCCCCCGGGCGCGGCGCTTATAATCGCGGGCTACCCATTCCCCCCGAAGGCCCGCCCGCCTTCGGTCCGCTCGATCGACATGTCCAGCACGCATCCGCTCAAAGACCAACTCGCCCTGCTGATCGGCAGCGCCCTCGAGACGCTCGCGCCCGACGCGCCCGTCAGCCTCGACATCGAACGTCCCAAGAACCCCGCCCACGGCGACTTCTCCAGCAACGCCGCGATGCAGCTGGCGCGCCCGCTGAAGCAGAACCCGCGCGAGCTGGCGCAGAAGATCCTCGTCGAACTCCCGAAGTCGCCGCTCGTCGCGAAGGCCGAGATCGCCGGTGCCGGCTTCATCAACTTCCACCTCACGCCCGCGGCCTGGCACGGCATCGTGCCGCGCGTGCGCAGCGAACGCGAGACGTTCGGCCGCGGCGATGCCGGAAAGGGGCACCGGGTCCTGGTCGAATTCGTCTCCGCCAATCCGACCGGCCCGCTGCACGTCGGCCACGGCCGCCAGGCCGCGCTCGGCGACGCCATCTGCAACCTCTACGCGGCTCAGGGCTGGGACGTCTACCGCGAGTTCTACTACAACGACGCCGGGGTGCAGATCGCCACGCTCGCCGCCAGCGTGCAGGCGCGCGCGAAGGGCCTCAGGCCCGGCGACGCCGCGTGGCCGGAAGCGGCCTACAACGGCGACTACATCGCCGACATCGCTGCCGATTTCCTCGCGAAGAAGACGGTGAAGTCGGACGACCGCGAATTCACCGCGTCGGGCGACGCGGACGATCTCGACTCGATCCGCCAGTTCGCGGTCGCCTACCTGCGCCACGAGCAGGACCTCGACCTCAAGGCCTTTGCGGTGGCCTTCGACCACTACTACCTGGAATCGAGCCTCTACACCGACGGCCGCGTCGCGGCGACGGTGCAGAAGCTGGTCGACGCCGGCAAGACCTACGAACAGGATGGCGCGCTGTGGCTTCGCACCACCGAGTACGGCGACGACAAGGACCGCGTGATGAAGAAGTCCGACGGCAGCTACACCTACTTCGTGCCGGACGTCGCCTACCACGTCGCCAAGTGGGAGCGAGGCTTCGAGCGCGCGATCAACATCCAGGGCACCGACCACCACGGCACCATCGCCCGCGTGCGCGCAGGCCTGCAGGCCGTGGGGCTCGGCATCGCCGACGGCTATCCCGACTATCTGCTGCATACGATGGTGCGCGTCATGCGCGGCGGCGAGGAGGTGAAGATCTCCAAGCGCGCCGGCAGCTACGTCACGCTGCGCGACCTCGTCGAATGGACCAGCAAGGATGCCGTGCGTTTCTTCCTGCTGAGCCGCAAGGCCGACACCGAGTACGTCTTCGATGTCGACCTGGCGCTCGCGAAGAACAACGACAACCCGGTGTACTACGTGCAGTACGCGCATGCGCGCATCTGCCGCGTGTTCGAGGAATGGGGCGGCATGGCCGACGCGCTCGACCATGCCGACCTCGCGCCGCTGACTTCGCCGCACGAAATCGCCCTGATGCAGCGCATTGCCGAATACCCCGAAGTCGTCGCCGGCGCCGCGAAGGAGCTGGCACCGCATCTGCTCGTCCACTACCTGCAGATGCTGGCCGGCGACTTCCACGCCTGGTACAACGCCGAGAAGTTCCTGGTGGACGATCCGGCCACCCGCTTCGCGCGTCTCGCCCTGGCCGACGCCACCCGGATCGCGATCGTCAACGGCCTGGCCTTGCTGGGCGTGTCGGCCCCGGAGAAAATGTAAGCCATGGCAAAACCCGCATCCCGCAACAGCGGCCGCTCGGGCGGCAAATCCCGCAAGGGGAGCTCGATCTTCACCGGTGTCCTGATCGGCCTGATCTTCGGGGCCCTGCTCGCCGGCGGCGTGGCGCTGTGGATCACCGGCAGCAATCCTTTCACGCCCGTCCGGGATGCCGTCGAGCCCGCCAAGGCGGGCAGCCATGCCGGTTCCGGCACGCCCAAGCCGGCCCCGGCCGCCGCACCTGACACGGCGCCCAGCTTCGACTTCTACAAGGTGCTGCCGGACAACAGCGGTGGCGGATCGCTGCCCTCCGCCGCCCCCGCACCGTCCACCCCGGTCTTCTACCTGCAGGCCGGCGCATTCCAGAAGGCCGACCAGGCCGACAACCTGAAGGCACAGCTCGCCCTGCTCGGGGTCGAGGCCAGCATCCAGACCAGCGAGGTCGCCGACAAGGGCGTGGTCCATCGGGTGCGGATCGGCCCCTTCCGCAGCATGGCCGACGTCGATCGCACGCGCAGCCTCCTCGCACAGAACAAAATTGCCGTCACGCTAGTCAGAGAAGTTCCCACCCAACAGGAGACGCCCTGATGTTGATCCGCGCCTTGGCTTTCGTAGCCGCCGCAGTCCTGTCCTTTTCCGCCGTCGCCGCTCCCGAGGAGATCTTCGAGGGGCGCGACTACACCCGGGTGAGCGCGCCTCAGCCGGTCGCCACCGGCAAGAAGATCGAGGTGCTGGAGTTCTTCTGGTATCGCTGCCCGCACTGCAACGCGCTCGAACCCGGCCTCAACACGTGGCTGAAGAAGCTGCCCAAGGACGCGCAGATTCGCCGTGTTCCGGCGGTGTTCCGGGACGACTGGATGCCGGGCGCGAAGATCTACTACACGCTCGAGCAGATGGGCCAGCTCAACCGGCTGCATGACAAGGTATTCGAGGCCTATCACGTCGAGAATCTCAATCTCAACGAGCCCGGCGTCCTCGGCAGCTGGGTTGCCAAGCAGGGCCTGGATCGCAAGAAGTTCGAAACGATCTACAATTCCTTCTCGACCCAATCGAAGGCCATGCAGGGCTCGCAACTCGCCACGACCTACGGCGTGATGGGCGTGCCGGCGTTCATCGTCGACGGCAAGTACGCCACCTCCGAGTCGATGACAGGCAGCGAGCCGCGCCTGTTCGAAGTGCTCGACCAGCTGATCGCGAAGGCGCGCAGCGAGCGCGGCGGCAAGCACGCCGGCCGCTGATCGCGGATTCGATTCACGCCCGCCACCCGATTGACTAAGCCGCTGCGCGTCTTCATCACCGGCGCGAGCTCCGGTCTCGGCGCAGCCTTGGCCCGCCATTACGGCGCCGCGGGCGCACGGCTCGGGCTCGTCGGCCGGCGCCTCGACGGCCTTCGCGCCACCGGCGCCGGGCTGGATGCACGTCTCTATCAAGCGGACGTTCGCGATGCGGCCGCCATGCAGGCTGCGGCGGCCGCCTTCGTGCGCGACGTCGGGGTGCCCGACATCGTCATCGCGGCGGCGGGCATCAGCGTCGGCACGCTGACCGAGATGGCCGAGGACGCGCCGGTCTTCCGTGCCGTGATGGATGCCAACGTGCTGGGCCTGGTGCACACCTTCCAGCCGTTCCTGGCGTCGATGCCGCCCGGCGGCGTCGTATGCGGGATCTCCAGCGTCGCCGGCGTGCGCGGCCTGCCGGGAGGTGGCGCCTACTCCGCGTCGAAGGCCGCGGCCACCGTCTACCTCGAAGCCCTCCGGCTCGAAATGAAGGCGCGCGGCATCGCCGTCGTCACCGTCGCGCCGGGCTACATCGACACCCCGATGACCCGGGTCAACCCGTATGCCATGCCGTTCAGGATGACGGCCGAAGCGGCCGCCGCGAAGGTGGCGCGCTGCATTCGGCGGCGCCGCGCCTACGCCGTGATCCCATGGCAGATGGCCTGGGTGGCACGCGCGATGAAATGGCTTCCGACCTCGTTGTTTGATTTATTATTCGAAAAGGCGCCGCGCAAGCCGCGCGGTCTGCCGACATAATGACGACGAGGCTGCCCCCCGGCGGCCGACTTCCGGAGCATCCATGGCTGCGCCCCTGAACATCATCCTCATCGACGATCATCCGCTGCTGCGCATGGGCGTGGCGGGCTACATCCAGCAGGAGCCGGATCTCAAGCTCGTCGCGCAGATGGCCAACGCCGCGGAGTTGCGCGCATGGATCGCCGCCGGCAACAAGGCCGACGCCGCGCTGCTCGACCGCTCGCTGCCCGACGCCGACGGGCTCGATCTCGTGTCCGACCTGCGCGACCTCGGGATCAAGGTCATCATGCTCACGATTGCCGACTCCGACGAGGAGATCTCGGAGGCCATCTCCTCCGGCGTCGACGGCTACGTCGTCAAGTCGAGCGATCCGGACCAGGTGCTGGCCGCGATCCGCAGCGTGTGCGACGGCCAGAGCAGCTTCCCGCTCAACGTCATGCAGAAGATGGCGCGCGGCGAACTCAACAACAGCGCACTATCGGCGCTCACCGCGCGCGAGATGGAAATCGTCAACCACGTCAAGGAAGGCCTCTCCAACAAGGCGATCGCGTACAAGATGACGCTGTCCGAGAACACCGTCCGCAACCACCTGCGCAACATCATGGAAAAGCTCGGCCTGCGGAATCGCGTGCAGGTCGCCACCCTGGCACTGAAGGAAGACCAGCGCCGGCACTGAACCGGCCGGCCCCTGAAAAAAAGCGCGGCGCGTTGCCGCGCTTTTTTCATTTGGCCGCCCACTTCATTCCAGGGTCAGCGGCGTCGCCGGATTGCGCGGCTCCACGTTCGCGCGGCCCACGGTGGCCTATTCCGCAAGCCGCGGGTGATCGAAACAAATAAAGTCCGTCGGACCATCAGATTATAAATAACTGATTCATATAGATACGTAGAAACGTACAAAGTCCGTCGGAGTCCTGCGTAAGTCAACTTTGAGATGGTCTCCGAGAAATGAAGTCCGTCGGACACGCACGCTTGGGCCACAACCGTGGCTGGTGAACTTGGGCGTGAACCGGGCGAGCGCCAAAGCGACGCGGTAGCCCTCTGGACAGAGGGCACTCTGCTCCATCAAGCCGCGTGCATCTGGTCAAGCCGAGCCTTGACCTCGCGCTTGCCCATCTTCCGGACGGTCGCGATGACGGCAAGTTGCTCGGGCCTCGGGCGCGACGAGCCAGCCTCCCAGTTGTAGATGGTCTGGGCGGAGACGCCCACCAGGGTGCCCATCTCTGCCGCAGATAGCCCGAGCCGCGTCCGCTGTGCGCGGATGCCCTGCGGCTTAAACCTTAGTTTCGTTTCGGGTTCCCCGTCGAGGGCAGGCGCGGCCTTCTTCGGCACCATTTTTTCGAGGCGGAATATCTGCTTTTCCAAGGCCTCGACGCGCCGCTTTAATGCGGCGATCTCGGCGCGGTAGCGGCTCGATGCCTTCTTGAGAGTTTCGGTTTCGCCGCGAAGCTGCTTGCGGACCAGCCGGGCGATTTCTTCCTTGAGCACGGATGCGATGTTCGGCAATTCGGGTTCCTACTGGCGTTACTGGTCGGGACAATGATACAAGGGTCAATCTTAGCTGCCCCGATCACCAGCTACCGCTAATTACACGTTCAGCGAAAACAACCACCATATCCAATCCAAACCTGCCCCGAATTCCAACCTGAGGCGAGCCGCATCCGCAAGCGAACTATTGCACCAATGGTGACGACCGTCTCTTCATCGGCCTTTGCGGTCGTCGAAGGCCATGTCAATATAGGGCAGTTCAGACCACAAGCAGTCAGTCATTGGCCCAGGCCCTAGTGGTGCAGATTGATAAATGTTGCACGGTCAGACGAATAACAACGGTCGAATTTCTGGGGCTAGTTCAAACCCAGTGTGTTTCAGTGTTAGCCTTCGTCGCTCCATGCATTTTCTGCACACCTATGTAGTTCTAGGACTCCATGACGCCCACCCAATTCATCAAAATCTGGCAATCCAACAAACTCAATGAACGTGCCGGGGCACAGGCCCATTTCGATGATTTGTGCGAGCTGCTCGGTGTTGAGAAGCCGCGCGACCCTAACAATTACTGTTTCGAACGTGGCGCAAAGAAATCCGGAGGCGGTGATGGCTGGGCCGATGTGTGGAAGCGTGGCTTTTTCGCGTGGGAGAATAAGAAGCCCGGCCGTGATCTGGACAAAGCCCTCAAGCAACTCACCGACTACGCCCTGCAACTCGAAAGCCCACCGCTTCTCGTCGTGTGCGACCGCGAGCGCATCATCATTCACACAGCCTTCACCGGGTATCCCGACGAGCCGCGCGAAATCCGTATCGAAGAACTGGCGGATGACAGCAAACGGCAAATACTCAAATGGGTTTTCACCGACCCTCAGAAGCTACGCCCTGAAAAATCCACAGCTGCTGTAACCGAAGAAGCCGCTCAGCGCTTTGCCGGTTTGGCCGATGAAATGCGCCAGCGTGGACAAGACAGTAATCAAGTGGCGCACTTCCTCGTCCAGTGCCTTTTCTGCATGTTTGCCGAGGACGAAGGACTGTTGCCAGAAAAAATATTTACGGGCTTGCTTGCCAGCGCAAAGAATGACGTGGCCAAAGCAGCCAATCGTATTTCGGCGCTGTTCAAGGCTATGCAGGAACCCAAAGGTGCTTACGGCAACGATGACATCGAATGGTTCAATGGCGGCCTATTCCGACAGATTGCCGTTCCCGTGCTGACGGGCAGCGACCTTGAGACCCTACGTGCAGCCTCTGCCGATATGGACTGGCGTGCAATTGACCCCACCATTTTCGGCACACTGTTCGAGCGAGGGCTTGGAAAAAAGCGTGCTGCACTCGGCGCTCATTACACTGACACCGGCACTATTGCCAAGCTTGTCAATCCGCTGGTGCGGGAGCCGCTGCTGGCCGAATGGCAAGCGACGCGCGAAAACATTGCTAAGTGCATACGGCATGCCATCAGGATACCTGGATGGGGTCGAGGCCTTCGACGGTATGGCCTTTCCAGAGCGAATTAAGGCACTCAGGCTTCGTCGTGGCCTTACCCAACAGCAATTGGCGTTCTTTGTTGGGGTATCGCAAACTGCTGTCGCCGCCTGGGAGAATGGCAAGCGGGCGATTCCACGAGGAAGTCATCTGCTAAGCTTGGGTGAGGCTTTGGGCTTCGATGCCAAGGAGCTGTTCGGTATGGAGAAAAGTAAGCAAGGTGGCTCGGCTGCCGAAGTCAGACTGCTTGCTGCATTCAGGGCATTGTCTGAGGACCATCAGCGAATGGCAGTCAAATTGATCGAAGCGCTTGCACAATAGGAAAGGCGCGCTCAGGATCGCTTCAACTTTCCTGATGTCAGCGCTTAGCTGACGCTCAGTTATCCGCGGTTGGCCGGCTGCGTTTCGCTCGAAGCGGCCATTTAATATTGCCCCTCTCGTGGGGCAGACGCGCCTTCCACTCTTCACGCCGTGTAAACCGCCACCCAGCCTAAGTGGCGACTGTGACCATCCCGATCCCAAGGAGAATCATGGCGACAATGTCGGAGACGATCGAGCCGATCGCCGAACTGATCTGAAAGTTTCCCGCGACCATGGCGGAAACCGCCAGCAGAATCAGAATCCATCCGAAGGCTTTCTTACAATTCCGTATGCGAGGCATGTGCTATCAAATTCTCCAAGACCCGAATGCGAAATAAGAATCCAGTTGGTGACCATCTTACGCCGAAGTGTCGCAGCCAGGCCGATCATCTAGAATGTATGGAGTGAGAAGACCGAGCTCTGTCGGGGGCAGAAAAGACGGTCGTTTGGTGGGTCCGACGAGCTTGACGTGGCCTGCCGCCGGCATGCCGCCTATCGACCCAAAAATGATCAAAACCAATGGTCGCTGTGGCCGATGGCCGGAGTATAGCCGTCGGCTAGCCGAATCAGGGTGGCACGCAGCTTTGGCGACGCTCCATAGAATCACTAGAATTATTGGTTACTCAACGATGTTCATGGACGCAATTGAGGGCCACCCTTAATTGTTCAACGCGCGATTACCTGGGAGACCCGTTTGGACCGTGCCAACCAGCATGAACTGGAATCGCTTGGTATCCTCGATATCATTGAGGATGGCGCTTTCATCTTTCGGCCCGACTCGCTGCGTTTCATTTACGTAAACGAGGGCGCAATCCAGCAGACGGGATACTCCAAAGAGGAATTGCTTGGCATGACGCCGCTCGACCTCACGCTGGAGTTTGATGAGTCTCGTTTCCGCCAATTGGTTGCGCCGCTGGTGTGTGGAGACGCCAGAACGACCCGATTCTCGACTACTCACCGTCTCAAGGGCGGTGATATACGCCCAGTGGAGGTCATCCTCCAGTTTCTGGGCCTCACTGACAACGGGGCCAATCTCGTCGCTATCGTGCGTGACATCACCGAGCGAAGGGAGGCGGAGGAAACCCTCCGCGAGCAGAAGGACTTCTTGAATGCGATCCTTGAGAACGAGCCGGAATGCGTGAAGGTCATTTCGACCGATGGGCGGTTGCTTCAGATGAATCGCGCCGGGTTGGCCATGTTGGAAACTCGAAGCCTGGATGATGCACAGCAAGAAGGACTTATCAACTATGTCCACCCTGAGGACCGTGGCGCCTTCATTCATCTGAGTCGGCGGGTGTTCAAAGGAAATTCCGGCAAACTCGAATTCCGAATTCGCGGGAAGAAAGGCACTGAGCGCTGGTTGGAGACGCATGCTTCCCCTCTTCGCAATGCTGAGGGCAATACCTATGCACTTGTCGGTGTGACGCGCGATATTACAGAGCGAAAGGCGAATGAAGCGCGGATTGAGTTTCTGGCTTTTCACGATTCGCTAACCACATTGCCGAACCGTGTACGTGCCAAGGATCACTTCGAATTGGCGATGGCGCATGCAAAACGGACGACAACGTACGTCGCGTTCCTATTTCTTGACCTGGACAATTTCAAGACCATCAACGATTCGCTTGGTCATGCTATCGGCGACACTCTACTGAAATCGGTTGCGACGCGTTTGGGCGACGGCATCCGGGCCACTGACACTATCAGTCGGCAAGGTGGGGATGAATTCCTGCTCATCCTGCCGGATATGGGGGAAGCCGTCGCGGTCAGCGATATTGCTGAGAAGATCCTATACCAGCTGAGCCTGCCGTTCGAGATCAACGGCTATCAGCTCTTCACGTCAGCCTCCATCGGAATTGCGGTCTATCCAGACGACGGCGACAATTTCGACATCCTGCTCAAGAAAGCCGACACAGCGATGTACCAGGCCAAGAATGATGGCCGTAGCACATATCGCTTTTATCAAGAGCAGATGAACATCGACGCTGTCGAACAGCATCAGATGCTCAGTGGGTTGGCCAAAGCACTGGAGCGTCAGGAATTTGTTCTGCAGTTTCAACCGCAGATTGATTTGTCCAGTCGCATGGTGATCGGCGCCGAAGCGCTTATCCGTTGGCAACATCCCGAACGCGGGTTGATCGCGCCAGAGAGTTTTATCGCGCTCGCAGAAGACTCCGGCCATATCGTTCCGATAGGCGAGTGGGTCTTGCTTGAGGCGTGCAAGCAGGCTGCAGCTTGGCGAAAAGCGGGGTTTCCCAAACTGGTAATCGCCGTGAATCTCTCGGCCGTGCAGTTCAAGCGGGGAAATCTCGAGATGAGCGTTACCCGCGCGTTAACGGAATCGGGTCTGGATCCAGACGATCTGGAGCTGGAACTCACCGAGTCCATCCTTATCCAGAATACCGAGCAGGTTCTGGCCACCGTTCGCAAGCTTAAAACGATCGGGGTGAGACTCTCGATCGATGACTTTGGAACAGGCTATTCGAGCCTGGCTTACTTGAGCCGCTTTTCAGTGGATAAACTGAAAATTGATCGTTCATTTGTTCAGAACATGGTTGACGATGCCGGCAGCGCGGCAATCGTCCGCGCCATAATCCAGATGGCTAAGAGCCTGAACCTCAAGACAATTGCGGAGGGTGTCGAGGATGAGAACACGCTCGCGCGTTTGCGCCTCTACCATTGTGACGCGGTTCAAGGCTACTACTATGGACGACCGATGACAGCGACGGAATTCTCCACCTACTTGAGCGAGAACCAAGTCGCATTGAGCTCGAACAGCGCCATATGGCGCGATTCGCGCGGCTGAATGGGGCCGACCCCTGTACAATTTTGCCTTGTCAGTACGCCCTGAGGAACTCCACTTGCCCAACATCGCGTCCGTGTTCAAGGAAGAAATCGCCC
Source organism: Thiobacillus sp. SCUT-2 (assembly GCF_035621355.1). Classification (NCBI taxonomy): domain Bacteria; kingdom Pseudomonadati; phylum Pseudomonadota; class Betaproteobacteria; order Nitrosomonadales; family Thiobacillaceae; genus Thiobacillus; species Thiobacillus sedimenti. Next base: position 2,953,843 of record NZ_CP141769.1, read on the forward strand.
GGCTGGTCCGCAGACAGCTTCGGAGCGAAACCGAACGCCTCAAGAAGGCATCGAGCCACCACCGCTCCGAGATCGTCGCTTTAAAGCGGCGCATCGAGGCCCTGGAAAAGCAGATATCCCGCCTCGAAAAAATGGTGTCGAAGAAGGCGGCGCCTGCCGTCGCCGAGGAATCCGAAACAAAGCTGAGGTTCAGGCCGCAGGGTGCGCGCGCGCAGCGGACGCGACTCGGTCTGTCCGCGGCGGAAATGGGCGCGCTCGTGGGCGTCTCTGCCCAGACTATCTACAATTGGGAGGCTGGTACGACACGGCCACGGGCCGAGCAACTCGCCATCATCGCGGCCATCCGTAAGATGGGCAAGCGCGAGGTCAAGGTGCGGCTTGACCAGATGCAAACAGCCTGACGGAACGGATGCTTTCTGGAGGGGACGCTGCGGGGAGCGCCTGTGCGAAACGGCTCAGCGGCGAATGGCAAGGGTCAGTTAGCCACGCGCCCAAGAGTCGCTTGAACGTTACGGTGGAAGACCAAGAAACAGTCTATGTGCCCCTCAAAATTGGGTTGCTGACGCGAGGTGTCAGCCAGCGCGCGTTCGGCCTGACTTCTTTAATAGGTCACGAACGTTGCGGGCCACGGCTTTCTTGTCGGCCGTCGAGAGCCTGCGAAAATCCGCCAGGACTTCCTGTTCAAACTGTGTGACTGAAACGGCAGATTTTGCCTGCCCCGTACCCAAGGCCAGCCATTCTGGCGAACACCCCAAAACCCGTGCCATTCGAACCAGGGTGGAATCGCGCATGGATTTGGTCCTGCCGCGTTCGACCGTGCAGATCAGCGATGGCGAAACGCCGCATTGGCCGGCGAGCTCAACCTGGTTCATCCCGGCACGAATTCGCGCAGACCGGAGCCGCCCGCCAAGCGACGCCGGGCTTTGGGGCGAGCCAACAAGCCTCTTGCGTTCCATGCCTTTCCGCTCCTGCTTACGTTTTCTGACGGGCCGCGCCGGGCACGCCTACCACGATTCTAACCGCACCGCATATCAAGCCAACCGCCTGACGTAGCCAAGTATTTCGCCATCATCCCGGCAGCCTTCGTCACCACCTACCCGCAGCTCGCGGCGCTCAACGTCATGGGCCTGGCCAGCCCGGCTTCCGCCATCCTGTCGGCGGTGATTTTCAATGCACTGATCATCATGTTCCTGATCCCGCTGGCGCTGAAAGGCGTGAAATACCAACCCCTGGGCGCCGCTGTGCTGTTGCGGCGCAACCTGGCGGTCTATGGACTGGGCGGCCTGATCGCGCCCTTCATCGGCATCAAGCTGATCGACATGCTGATCGCCGTTGCTGGGCTCGCCTGAGAAAGGAAAAGATCATGAAAACCCTGTTTCGTCCCGCCATCACCCTGTTTGCCCTGTTATCCGCCGTCACCGGCATTGTCTACCCCGCGGCGGTTACCGGAATTGCGAAAATGCTGTTTCCCGCACAAGCGGAGGGCAGCCTGATCGTTGAGAACGGCAAGCCGGTCGGATCGCGGCTGATCGGCCAGAACTTTACTGACCCGAAATACTTCTGGGGCCGCCCATCGGCCACCGGCCCGATGCCCTACAACGCCAGTGCCTCCAACGGCTCCAACCAGGGCCCGCTCAACCCGGCTCTGAAAGATGCGGTCAAGGCCCGGATCGATGCGCTCAAGGCGTCCGACCCGACCCAGACCGCGCCGATCCCGGTAGACCTGGTCACCGCCTCGGGCAGCGGTCTCGATCCCCAGATCAGCCCCGCCGCCGCCCGTTGGCAGGCCCCGCGCATCGCCCGCATCCGTGGCCTGAGCGAGGCCGCGGTGAGCAAGCTCATAGAAGCCCATACCGAGGGACGCCAGTTCGGCCTGCTGGGCGAACCCCGGGTCAACGTGCTGACGCTGAACCTGGCGCTTGATCGGCTCGGCAAGCCGTAAACTGTTGCCATGGCCGATACCGTTACCCGCCCTGATCCGGATGCCCTGCTTGCCCGCATCGAGGCCGATACCGAACGCGAACAGCGGGGGAACCTGCTGGACATGGCGCGCCTGCAGGAGGGCCACGTCCAGCTCAGGCGGGAATGGCAGCCCCTGGAGGAAGTGGTGGGCGCCTCGATGCAGACCCTGGCTGTTCCCCTGGCGCGGCATGAGGTGGTCGTCAACCTGCCGGCCGACCTGCCTTTGCTGGAGTTCGACAGCGTGCTGATGGAACGGGTGTTCTGCAATCTGCTGGAGAATGCCGCGAAGTACACCCCCGCAGGCAGCCGCATCGAGATCGCTGCCCGCAACGAGGGTGACCGCATCACGATCACCGTCGCCGACAACGGACCGGGGCTGCCGCCCGGTCGGGAGGAAAGCCTGTTCGAGAAATTCACCCGTGGCCAGGACGAATCCTCCGTGGCGGGGGTCGGCCTCGGCCTCGCCATCGTGCGTGCCATCGTCCAGGCGCACAAGGGAACGGTCAGAGGGGAAAATCGTCCCGAAGGCGGCGCCCGCTTCATCATCACCCTGCCTGCCGGCGAGCCGCCCGTCGTCGTCCCGGAGATCTGAACCCGAATGGAAGACCTGCGCGCCGCTTCGCCCACCGTGGTCGTCATCGAAGACGAGCCCCAGATCCGCCGCTTCGTGCGCACCGCGCTGGAGGCCGAGGGCTGTCACGTGGTGGAAGCCGGTGAAGGAGGGCGTGGCCTGGTGGAGGCCGGCACGCGCAAGCCCGACCTGGTCATCCTGGACCTGGGCCTGCCGGACCGGGACGGCGTCGACGTGGTGCGTGATCTTCGTAACTGGTCCGCCGTCCCCATCCTGATCCTGTCCGCCCGAGTCGACGAGACCGACAAGGTGGCCGCCTTGGACGCCGGGGCGGACGACTACCTGACCAAGCCTTTTGGCGTGGCGGAACTGCTGGCGCGGGTGCGTGCGCTGCTGCGTCGTACGCGCCTGTCCGGCGGCGAAGGGCCATTGGTCACTTTCGGCGAGGTGACGGTGGACTTGGCCCGCCGTCAGGTCCACCGTGGCGGCGCAGAGGTCCGCCTTACCCCCATCGAATACCGGCTGCTCGCCCTGCTCATCGCCAATGCCGGCCGGGTGCTCACCCACCGGCAACTGCTGCGGGAAGTCTGGGGCCCCAGCCACGCCGAGGACACCCACTACCTCCGCGTCTACATGACGGGCCTTCGCCGCAAGCTGGAGGCAAACCCGGCCCTGCCTCGCCACATCCGCACCGAATCCGGAGTGGGCTATCGCCTCGTGACCGACATGTGATTGGAACGTATTTCCACTACTCACCACGGTCGCGCAGGACCGATCGACCCCTTTGAACCGAGGAGTGGACTGTGGCGTCAACTATCCTGACCGGCCGCTTCTGGCTGGGAGCGGACCTTGCGCCTGCAAGGACTAAGTGGCCGCTCTGGCCGAGGACGCGACGATGGAACTCACTTTTTCGACAGGCCGAAGGCCGATCATCGGCCAGAGCCGCCGTTAGCGTACTGCGCCACCTAGGTCAGTTATGCAACGCACACCGGCCATTGGGTCTAAATGCCGCCGAATGGCCGCTTCAGCTTTGGCGAATGCGTACTCCCGATCCTAAACAGCCGAACAGACTTTGCGCCTAGCTCGTCCGGTTTTTCGGTGCGAAGTAGACCTTCAGGCATTGTCGAACTGCTTAATGCTGCCTGCCCTCAATGGTTATGCCGGTGGTGCGCGTCTGGGAAGTGCGGATGCGTGTGGATCAGCGGTTCGTGCCGGTGAAGATGGCTATGTTTGGTGCCGGGAGACACCGGATAGTCATGCGCGTGCAGGTGGTGTTCATCGTGGACATGTTCGTGGCTGTGTTCCATTTCTTCGTGGCTGTGGCTGTGCTCATGGCGCTCGGTTAGATGCAACCACGTCCCCAGCGCCATCAATGCACCTGCAAACAGCAGCGGTATGGTGATTGGCTCCCCCATCAGTACAGCGAGCAAGGCACCGAAGAACGGCGCGACCGAAAAATAAGCCCCAGTGCGTGCAGTGCCAAGGTGGCGCAGACCTACAACGAATAGGACCAGACTCACCCCATAGGCAAGCAAGCCTACCATCATCGCACCCGCCAAATCTGGCAATGCCGGCATCGACGCGCCCAGCGAAAAGGCTAGACCCAGATTGACGATGCCGGATACCAAGCCTTTCACAGAGGCGATCCAAGTGGCATCGGTAAGTGACACCTTGCGGGTCAAGTTGTTGTCGACACCCCAGGCGAAACACGCGCCAAGGATGGCCAGCGTCGGCCACAGTCCGGCAATACGTGCACCTGAGGGGGCGCTCAGGACTGTCGCACCGGCCACGATGGCCAGCATGCCCAGTGCGATGCGCCGGTCGAAGTTCTCCTTGAATGCAAACCACGCCAGTAACGCAGTGAACACGCTTTCGGCATTCAGCAGGAGGGACGCGCCAGATGCGGGCATCCCCGTCAGCCCGAACATCAACAGCACTGGACCGATGATCCCGCCTGACAAAATCGCCCCGAAAAACCACGGCGCTTCATTCCGGGCAAGCCGAACGACAGGGGCACGGCTCAGCCAACGATAAAGTGATAGGCCGACTCCAGAACCCAAATAGAGCAGTCCTGCCAACATCCACGGATTTACAGCATCAAGCAGCAACTTTGCGAGCGGTGTTCCCGCCCCAAACAGTAAGGCAGCGCCGAGTGCGGCTGGCACGCCAGGCTGGCGTAGCCCTTCTTTCCAATTCATATCCCAATTCCTGAACTACAACCCGTTCAGCATAAACGCTGACCGATTGAAATAGCGTGCCCTCTGGCGCGTTTCTTCAACTGGACAGCAGGCATTGACCCTGTGCCAATTGTGATGTAATACTTGTTACATGACTGTAGATTATGTGACATGGACATTGATCGTCCTAACCCTGCCCACGCAGAACGCCACTGCGCGCATGCGCATCTGGCGCGGCCTGAAAGGTTTGGGGTGTGCGGCGCTGCGCGACGGCGCGTGGCTGTTGCCGGAAACCGCCACGACGCGGCAGGCGCTTGATGCGCTGGCAAATGAAACCCGCGCTGCAGGCGGTACAGCGTGGCTGCTCCGGCTGGACGCGGAGGAGGCACAGTCAGCCGCATTTCAGGGGATGTTTGACCGCACCGCGGAATACGCTGAACTGTTGGCGGACCTGACACGCTTCGACCCCTTGGCCGAGAATGCCCCGACCGCCAATAAGACTCTGAAGGCCTTGCGGCGCCGTTTCGAAACCCTGGTCGAACAGGATTATTTCCCCGGTGCCGGCAAGCTCGAGGCTGAAGCACGTCTGCAAACCCTGGAAGCCACGCTGGCCGCCCGTCTATCGCCCAACGAGCCGCATTTTCGGGATGGCCAGCCGGAGCGGCTGGCGCTGGGCGACTTCCAGAAACGCACCTGGGCCACCCGGCAAGACATGTGGGTGGATCGGCTGGCATCCGCCTGGCTGATCCGCCGTTTCATCGACCGCAAGGCGCGCTTCGTCTGGCTGGAACGTGTCCAGGACTGCCCCGCCGATGTCTTGGGATTCGATTTCGACGGTGCGCGCTTTACCCACGTAGGCCATCGCGTCACCTTCGAAACCCTGCTGGCGAGCTTCGGACTGGAGAACGACGCTGCCCTGATGCGCATCGGCGCCATCGTCCATGCGCTCGACGTAGGTGGCGACGCCCCCGAGGCCGCCGGTTTCGAGATTCTGCTGAAGGGGCTCAAGGCGCGCATCCAGGATGACGACGCCTTGCTCAAGCAGGGTGGGCAGATGCTGGACGACTTATACGCAGTCTTTGACAACCCCTGATTGGACTGGATCCATCTTGACCACCCCGACCGAACGTCCTGCTCATCCTAGCTTCTGGGAGGCCTTCAAATACTGGCTGAAACTTGGCTTCATCAGTTTTGGCGGCCCCGCCGGGCAGATCTCCATCATGCATCAGGAACTGGTGGAGAAACGCCGCTGGATTGGCGAGCGCCGCTTCCTGCATGCGCTGAACTACTGCATGGTGTTGCCCGGCCCGGAGGCGCAGCAGTTGGCCATCTACATCGGCTGGATGCTGCACCGCACTTGGGGCGGCATTGTCGCCGGCACCCTGTTCGTGCTGCCATCCCTGTTCATACTGGCGGCACTGACCTACGTCTATCTGGCCTTCGGAGAGATCACCCTGGTCAAGGGCATCTTCAACGGAATCAAGCCGGCGGTGGTGGCCATCGTCGTATTCGCCGCCTGGCGGATCGGCTCGCGGGCGCTAAAGAACAAATTGTTATGGGCCATGGCGGCAGCCTCGTTCGTCGCCATCTTTGCCCTGAAGATTCCCTTCCCCTACATCGTGCTGACGGCAGGCATCCTCGGCTTCCTCGGCGGCAAGGTCTGGCCGGACAAATTCAAGGTCGGCGGCGGCCATGGCGCCAGCAACAAGACCTACGGCCCCGCCTTGATCGACGACGATACCCCGTCCCCGGCGCATACGAAATTCAAGCCCACCTATCTCGCCTTGTTGCTGGTGGCGGCACTGGCCATCTGGGGTGCGGCCATGGTGATGCTCAGCCAGCCAGTGTTAAGAAACATGGGCGAGTTCTTCACCAAGGCTGCGCTGGTCACCTTCGGCGGCGCCTATGCGGTGCTCCCTTACGTCTATCAGGGCGGTGTCGAGCATTACCACTGGCTCACGGGCACGCAGATGATCGACGGCCTGGCCTTGGGTGAGACCACGCCCGGACCGCTGATCATGGTGGTGTCCTTCGTCGGCTTCGTCGGCGCCTGGACCAAGCAGATCTTCGGCCCGGATGCCCTGTTCCTGGCCGGCTTCGCCGGTGCCAGCGTGGCCACCTTCTTCACCTTCCTCCCCAGCTTCATTTTCATTCTGGCCGGCGCGCCGCTGGTGGAAGCCACTCATGGCGATCTCAAGTTCACCGCGCCGCTGACCGGCATCACGGCCGCCGTGGTGGGGGTGATCCTCAACCTCGCGCTGTTCTTCGGCTGGCATGTGCTGTGGCCGCAAGCCACCGAGACGGCGCCGTTCGCCGGCACCTTCGAGTGGTTCTATGCCCTGATCTCGGTGGCGGCCTTCATCGCGCTGTGGAAATACAAGATGGACATCATGAAAGTGATTGGCGCTTGCGCCGCGGTCGGCCTTGCCTACACCTACCTGGTTTGAGGAGACATCCGTGCCATACGAACTGAAACCCTTGTCCTGCAACCCGTCTGCTTTGAACGGCTTGTCCGAGAAACTCATCGTCAGCCACTGGGAGAACAACTATGGCGGCGCGGTGAAGCGCCTCAATGCCATCGAGCAGAAGCTGGCTGAACTCCAGTGGGCCAGCGCGCCGGTGTTCGAGATCAACGGCCTGAAGCGGGAAGAGATGATCGCCAGCGGCTCCATGATCCTGCACGAGGTCTACTTCGACTCCCTGGGCGGCGCCGGCGGCGACCCGGCGGGTGCACTCAAGGCAGCCGTCGAACGCGACTTCGGCTCGCTCGGTGCCTGGCGCACCGAATTCACCGCCATGGGCAAGGCCCAAGGCGGCGGCTCCGGCTGGGTTCTGCTCGCCTGGAGTCCACGACGCGGACGGCTCGTCAATGCCTGGGCGGCCGACCACGCCCACAACCTGGCCGGCGCCACTCCGCTGATCGCGCTGGACATGTACGAGCACAGTTACCACATGGACTTTGGCGCCAAGGCCGGCGCCTATGTCGACGCCTTTATGCAGAACCTGTCCTGGACGGCCGCCGAGGCCGCCTTCGCCAAACTGGGAGCCTGACGCCATGGAACGCACCATCAAACCCAACACCCTGAAAACCGAACTGCTCGGCAAAATGATCCTCGACGTGCGCCGCGCCGCAGACCGGGAGGCCGCGCCCGCACATCTGCCCGGCGCGCAATGGAAGAATCCGGAGCAACTCGCCGAGTGGGCCGACAGGCTGCCGAAAGACCAGGACATCGTGATCTATTGTGCGCGTGGCGGCTCGGTTTCCAACAGCGTGGTCGATGCCCTGCAGGCCAAGGGACTGAAGGCCCGCTTCATCGAGGGCGGCATCGAGGGCTGGAAAGCCGCCGGCGGCGGGGTCGTCGGACCATGAAATGGATCACCCGCGAACGCCCCAAGATCGACCGCATCGCCTGCCCGTGGCTGGTCACGCGCTTCATCGACCCGGAAGCCGAGTTCATCTATGTCCCGAAGGACAAGGTGATGACAGAGGCCGAGCGCCTGGGTGCCATACCCTTCGACGTGCCCGGCGTTGAACTCGGCCATCATGGCCCGCTGTGCAGCTTCGACGCCTTCATCAAGAAATACGGCCTCAACGACCCGGCACTGGATCGGCTGGCGCTCATCGTGCGCGGCGCCGACACGGGCGCCCCCGACCTGGCGCCCGAGGTCGCGGGCCTGGTCGCGCTGTCCTGGGGGCTCAACTACAATTATCAGGACGACCACGAGTTGCTTGCCCAGGGCATGGTGATGTACGACGCACTCTACGCCTGGTGTAGCCGTTCCCCCAGCCAAAATGCCTGATGGTCTGCCCGTCTTCGGCGGCCAGTGACGCCACCTTCGCAGCATCATTGTTCGCCTTGCTATTCGGTTTCACCCTGACGTGGACATGATAGGCACGCCGCTCCGATCCCGGCGTGGTTTCCTCGTTGCGCTTGCCTTGTCACTGGTCCTGCACGCCAGTTTGTTGCCGTCATGGTGGGGCAAGCCGAAGCCGCCCGCCCCCGACGAACCCTTGCAGGTCCGCATGATGGTTGAACCTGAGGCGAAACCGCCGCCACCCAAACCGCGAATGGCCAAGCCGTCCAAACCACGGAGGGTCACGCCATCCAAACACGCCAGACCACAGACCACGCCTGAACCTCTGCCGCCCCCCAATCCGGAGACGGTGCCAATGTCCATGCCTGCGCCGTCCGCGCCCACGGCCGAGGAATGGCAGTTGGCTTCAACCTATACACCCAGGAATGGCAAGCGTTATCGCTACGCCTGGGGGCAGCAGGTTAGAAGCATGATGGGAACGGCTTTCGAAGGGCCCGATCAGGGGATGGTGCGGTTTCGCATCGAAATCGCGCCTGATGGAAAGCTCTCCAAGGTGGAACAGCTTTGGTCGACCTCGGAGGCTGTTTCAAGGCTCGCTCGGAAGGCGATCGAGAATCTGCCGCCGCTGCCGCCAACGCCGTCAGGAAAGCCGCTCATCTTCGAGCAGACCATCTCGTTCCTGCCCTATGAAACGGGCTGGCCGCCCAGCTATAAGTTGGACTGTCTGCCGGAGCCCCTGCCTTTCAACAACCCGTTTGCGTGGAACGGTTCATCTCCACCCGACGTGGCGAAACGGGAACATCGTCCGCCTCCTCCCGAAGGGTGCCCGCCTGATTCCACCGAGGACACGATCGAAGAGGAAGAAAGATCATTCAAACGCCAGATGGAGCAATGGCGGTGGGGGCGCTGAATGGGATCGATGGACTGCTAACCGAAGTATTGCGGACCGCGACAGCCGGCAGCTCGAACGGCGGCAAAGGCCGATGAAGAGACGTCCAACGCTCGCGGTTTGAACTGAGCATCGAGGACCTGCAAAGGTCGTTTCCATTTTTCGCTAGCGATTACCCGAATGCTGGCGCCGCGTTCCAAGAAGGGCCGGCAAGTAAACGTCGGCATCGATCCGCGGCAGGTGCAGCCCAAGGCCGGAAGGGCTCACAACCATCTCGCGCAAATCTTCAGGTGATGTGCCTTCGAGGCCAGGGACTCGGTTAGGTCGGAACGAGAGCTGCAAACCCGTTTCCAGTTCCACCACGACGCGCCCGTTCTCATCGTCGAACCAGGCCGCTCTCGCCGCAGAGAAACGAGCTCTTGTGACCTCCGCTCTCGCGTTTGCCAAGCCGAAGTCGGCTGCGGTGACTGTCGCTGTAGATCGGCCCCGGCGATAGACGAACAGCGCGTAACCCAGCCCCGCCACTGCGAAGATCGCGAGGCCACCATAGAAGATGAGTAGCTGCAAGACAGGCTCAGACATGCGTTCCCCTGCAACGTATTCCCATTGCCCTGAAAACGCCGACGGAGGCGTGGCGTAGGCCCTAGCCTAGATATCCGTGATCGAGGCTGTGTAACAAATCGAAAGCCAATTGCGCCGTGTCTTCTTGTTCAGATGCTTCGAGAGGCGACTTACCCGCGAGCTGTCTCATGGGTTTGCGCAGCCACTTCATGGCCTTGTTCTCATTCCCGAACACTTGGATGGCCAACTTTTCGATCTCTGCCTTCCGATCTGCAATTTCCATGCTTTATCTCCGATAGTTGAAACGGCCAGGTTTTCCATCACCGATGGACACCAGGCCGCCCCGGTTCTCCAGCCGCGCTCAAACCTCATCTTTTATCCTCAGGTGCATGTGCTCAGGACACAAGACCAGCTCTCCCGTTTGGCTCGGCGTTGCGGTTCGGCCACAGATTTCGCACCTCGTCGCTGCCTCTTGTTCAGCCTTGAAAATCGCGTCAAAGACGGCCGGCGTTGGGTTCACAATCTGAAATCTCAGTTTCCCGAACTTTTCCTTCACCCGAAACGCTCGCGGGAGTCTGCGGACCGGGACGCCTTCTTCATCTCTGAGCCGTCGAATCTCGATCTCTAGCTCTTCGGAGAGTTTTTCGATGACGGGAAACCAGCCTAAGCCTCGCAAATAGAAATCCGCCTCCCCACGGCGTCGGCCGCGATAAAGGAGAGGAAATCGCTTGACCAGGGAGGTTACCCACTTTTCATATTCGTTTTGACCCATACGCTTCTCAGTGACTGCTCACAAAAACATCGTTTATGCGGAAACGCGGCCTTGGCCCCGATTCCCCCGTACCGATCGCCGCTTCCAGAAGGCCATCCCTCGTCGCATAGGCGCAATACCGCTTGCCTTCCTGGCGCGAACTGGCTGATTGCTACCCACCTCAAGCGAAAATTCCATGTTCGATTCGGCCGAGCGTGTCCATGACGAGTTCGCCGCCAACTTCGGTATCAAGCAGCGATGCCGGTGTCTCGCCGCGCAGCACAATGAGCGGGGATGTCAGCCAATGGAACGCATTGCTCAGGTCGTCGAAGACCTCCTCAGCTCGTGCGAGAACCCGTGCCAGGCGGAGCAGACGCTCGGACTGCTGCGAAGTCAGAGAACCCAGGCGCCGGCGCTGGGCCACCGTGTGCACGCTGATGCCGAGAAGCTGCGCGAGTTCAGCGGGCGTCGCCTGAATGTTCGCGGCGAGCGAATCCAGGACTTGGATTGGGAATCCCTGACGGATCGACGCGACCCACTCCAAGGGGCTGCCTGGGCCCACGTGAAGAATCGTCGCTCCGCCGAGTAGCCGCAGCGCCCCGATCGAGGGATCCGTCAAATGCTGGCTCACCTTGTCGTCCTTATGGCACGCCTGATCATCGCCAGGATCGATTGATTGCAGTTGATCGGGCGGAGATCGATATCCGGATGGGCGTTCGCAAAGACCCTGAACAGCTGGTCGGCGAATCCCTGGCCTATTTCCGTGATGCCACAAAAATCCAGATGTACCGAACGCGCGCCGGCGTACCTTTCTATCTCGCGGGCGATCAGTTTGGCCTGCGCGCGGGATGCGAGGTTTTCGTCGCGCAACTGGGCCATCTCCATCGCGATTCTGACCGGAGCCATCATTTTGGGTGCCGCTGGGTTCTGTGTTCGACGTTGACTGATAGGGCTCGACCTCATGCTAGACGGCCCCGTCACCACTGTCCATCACACGCGCTTGTAACGTCCGAGTGGCCGAATCTACGCAATTTGCGTTGTTCCATTCCCGTTGCGTAGCAAACGCGCACGGCACTTAACAAGGGGCGAGAAGATTGCACTTACTGGGAATCAGGCGGCACAGGTTTCGATCCTTCTGAGGGGTGAACGCGGCAATGAAAGCCTGCCTGTTGCATTCAGGTCTTTCTGCAGGGGGGGCGCCCAAGAACACAGGATTCCAAGACCAAATCCATCGTGGCTATCGCTCCTGAAAGACCGCCAATTCTCGGTGGAGGTTGCGCGCGTGCTCCGCAAGATGAAGCCGACGCGCCAGGTGAAGCGTATCGAGCTCATGTTCTCAGCGAACAGCCTGCCGATGAACTATGCTGAGGCCCTGTTGCCCGCAACGCCCGTCGAGATGCTGGTGGACGGAACCAAGCCTGCCACCATGAAGGGCGTGACGCCCGAGCGGATGGCGCGCATGGAACGGGAGAGCAGCTGAAGCTGATTGCCGAGCTGCACACGCTCGACCAACCGTGAAGGTTGATCTTTAACAATTCGGACTATCTGTTCGGAAAGGTCACCGATGGCGAGGCGGCGATTCTCTCCGGGCTTTTCTTATTGGACCGGCGTGTCACTGCGGAGACTTCGAATGCAGCGCGACAAAGCAACCGCATTCTGCTGTCTCTGCGGAGGCCTCAAGGACCCGACGGATCGCGGCGGAGGTAGCGGGCAGACGGTCGAGCCTCGCGAGCTTTGGCTTGAGGTCAGGCAGTTCCTGATAGAGGTGCCACAATTTGACCGACTTTCCGCCTAACCGCTCAGAGATACGCAAGCCCGCTGCTGTGATCTGCGATGCCAAATGCGCGTCACGCGCTACCCAATCGGCCGACATTCTGCCGACGCGGGGGGCTCGCGGTAAGCGACTTACCTCCTCGTTGAGCCATTCGCGATCGTTTCTGTAAAGCCACGCATACGCCGCCGGCTCAAGAAGCCTCAGCGCCTTTATTCCGGCATGTGGATTCTTCTTCGCGATCTTTTGCCATGCCATGCGCGCCGCTCTACGCTTCTCGTCCATCAGCGCCCGATGCCAAGCAGATTGCAGCCCAGCCTCCGTTCGGAGCAGCCGTGTGATCGAGGAGACAGATACGCCTCCTATTTCGGCCACCTTCTCCTTGCTGACTCCTCGCTTCAAGGCGGCAACCATATTCTTTTTGGTCTCTCCCCGAATACTTTTCGGGCGTTTGTTTATCGACAACCCGGCGTTGGCCGCCCATGCCTCACCCGTCGCAATAGCTACCCCAAGGTTTTTGGAAGCCCCTGAAATGGACTGACCTTCAATCAACAGCCGCTTGAATTCCTGCTGCATTGGGTTTTCGAGCTTCGTCGTCGACGCATGAATTTCGCCTGTTGAAGGCTTCTGTTGACCCTTGCTCACCTGCGTATATCGCACAATGAACCCTTCGAGATCGCGGAACAGCCAGCAGACCAGGGCAAGATGCCGAATGGGATGCAACTGCCTGCCTACGCCGGAGATCAGTTTCGCGACTTCTTCGTAAGCCGCCTTTGGCGTGCAAGGCAAACCCCGCAATTCAGAGATTCCCGAGAAGGCAGCCAAGAATTCACGATATTGGCATCCAACTTCACCCGCTTTCAGCCTTTCTGATCTTCCTACGAGAAGATTCCGATTCTTGAGCTCGCTACGGTACGCCTTTGCCGCCATGGTCGGATCGAAATGCGTCGATGAAGGAAGGCCGGCAAGCATAATTGCCGCGTTCGCCAGCAGCCCAATTGGGCCAGTGAATTCGTTGCTCCGAGAAGCGTTGGCAAGGTGGCTCGTGTGGGGCAACACCCATTGAAAGCGAAGCACTCCCGTCGCCTTAAGATTGGAGTACGTGAGGAATCTTTGGTGTTTCGTGCACAGGGCGACACCGGGCCATTGATGCTCAAGGTGCCAATATGCGACCCCATACCGCCGGATGTCCTCCTCGTAGCAATCGAGACAGATTTTTAACGGGTGGTTTGCCCTGAAACGGCTGGCCGTAAGACCCAGCTGATATTTGAGGCTACCGATGGAAGACCCCGCCAAAGTGGCGACCGCTGCCCGCGCGGTCTCGGCCTCCTGAAAGGGAAGGTAAAACGGCAGTAACGTACGGCCACGAATGATGTTCTCTGCCGTGCCCAGCTGGCCACGCGTGCGCTCAGCAAACGTGCGGATTCGGCTTGGGAAATCATGAGCGCAGCCCTGCCGAGGATGGCCGAACAGCTGGTTGCAGGTTGTCGACGCAAGATGGTTACCGGAAAGAGTGTGGTATCGACTACAAAGGCTATACAAGGTCTCGCCTGGCAGCCATTCGACTGGAGCGCGCTCTGAAAAAAGGTCGTAAGAGCTTCCCGCCATGTCTCCATATCACCTTCAATCACCTACTTGACTCGCCACAGACGTCGACGGGGCATGGGAGCCTCGCCTGATCGTGACCGGCCCAACATCTTGGAAATTTTGCCTCGTCGCCAGATGCTTGTCGATTTGCCATGCCCACAGCGCCGGCAGAGGGACAAACCTCGAGCATACAGCCCCTCGCGTCCTCGCCGAATCGAAAGTGAATTTCAGGATTCATTCGACCCCTGTGCCCACCGAAGACAGAGTCCAGTGCACGAACTCGGCGGGGTGCCTGTCTTGCCATTGCCGCATGATTGCCTGTGCAATCGTCGGGGTAATCTCTCCTGTCTTCTGGGGTCGGTCGTAATTTGGAATCTCGACCGTTGCCGGGGATGGAAACGTAGCCGGGGTTAGCGATGTTTTTTTCGTTGGGCCACGAGGATAGGATTGATGGCTATCCTCGCCGAGTAGTTTTCTCTTCTTTTGCAGTAATTTGTACTTTTCCCGTGTTTTCAATGGGTTGCCAGACATCACGGGGGCCGCTACTATCCACGTGTTAACTACCGGCAGCTGATTTGAATGAGCCCCTTTGTGGTCTTCCCCGGAGAATTGAGTTTGCGGAGCAATCCCCGCCAACAGGGGTTGGCCGAGCTCCTCGGACATGAACAGGCCGCCTACTTCGAGTCTTTCAACGAGACGATCGATGCGGGCACTGTCACCGGCAAACTGGCGTTCCATCTGTTTAGCGCTCTTGCGGAGTTTGAACGCAACCTGATCAGCGAGCGCACCCGTGAAGGTTTGAATGTCGCCCGTCGGCGTGGGAATAAGGACGGGCACAAACCCGCCTTGATTCCAAGCTGTGAAGCAGGTTCTGAGATTGATGACGGATCGCTCCAGCCGGCCGGCGGATATCGCGGCGCAGCCCAAGGTCAGCCAATCAACTCTCTACAAGCTTGTTCGTAAGCAGCAAGGCCATCCCTGACTGATGGCTTCGTTGGAACTAGTCGAATATGTGCCGCATCGGCACAGCGTTGCCGATAACGGCAAGGTGACGTGGGAGCGGGACCCGGACGGCCGGCCCGCTTGTTCAACTACAGGAAGGAGAGAGTTCGCCGGAGTATCTCCGGCAAATGCGAAATAAGTGAGAAAGCACGATGCCCGGCTAGCCTCGCGAAAGGCTAGCCGGGCATCTTGGGGGTTGTGCGGGCAGGAAATCGGACTGCTTGTCCCCACTATTCCCATATCGGCCACGTCTGTCAAGTTTTGCTTGGCCGACCAAGGTCCCGCATTGCCTCCGCAATTGTCACCCGCGAGGGTGCGGCGAGTGCCTTTCTCACGCGTCGGCCATAAGGGCCGCTCTGTTAAAGAGTGGAGGTTAGACCCGCGGAGGGGGAGCAATGCCTGAATTACGCCTCACCGAATCCCGGCTTAGGGAAATCCTGCGTCGGCAAGACCCACCCAAGTGGGGTGCCAACTATGAACCAGCCATTCGTGCGACCCGGGAAGAAGCGCCTTCCCGAAGCAGACCTTCAAGGGTCTGGTGGGAGGCCATGCAACGTCCTGTACATGTCCTCTCCAATCCCGAGCTTTGGGTTCTGATGATCCTGCTCTATTGCCCCTGGTTATGGGAATTGCAGGAACAACGCATGCTCCCATTCCTGCCTTCTCCACACCCGATGGCAAGCCATCGCCGCGCCATCGGCATGGCTCTTCCTGCCATGAGCGGTACTTTGGCGGTGGCGGACCGGCTCGGGTACTTGCCCTGTCATCCCTTCCTGACGATCCGCAAGAACAAAGGGCAGCCCGCGGAAGACGTCCCTGCTCCTTGGATTGGAGATTTCCTGGCATACCTCGAGGACGACGGGGGACCGTATTGCGTGAACATCAACGTCAAAGCGACGCGCCAAGGCTTTTCCGAGCCGACGGTCAATGTTTCGCCGAAGACAAACATGAAGCGAGCGGAAAAGAAGGCGATAGCTCGCCAGGAAGTCGAGCGTGTTCTCTATGACGAGGCGGGGATTCCAACTCACGAGGTCGCTGGGAACGAACTGAATGAAATCGTAGTCGCCAATCTCCAGCAAATCATTGTCTACCAGAGACGCAAGACGCCGTTCAGCAGTGCAGAGCGCCTTGAAATCATAGGCGAACTGCAGCAAGGCATGAAAGCCGGGAAGGCGGCTTTCGAAGTTCTCAAGGCCATGACAGGTTCAGATCAGCAGCGCTTCTACCATGCCAAGACTGTGATGTATCAGGCCATCTGGCAGCGACAGTTGCGGATCGACCTGTTTCAGCATTTTTTTATTGACTACGCATTGATTCCAGAAAGCCGCGACGTACTGGACGAATACGGCGCATGGTTTAGGAGACCGAAATCATGAGTGGTATCTCAATGGGGACCCAGCTCGTGGCACCTGAAGGATTTCGCAATCTCGAAAAAGGTGTGACCTATTTCTTCCTACGCAGTAGTAGTACCCGACAGCGCGTATTGCTAATCGAGTTTCGAGAGCGCGGGCCCAGGCAAGTCACCCACAAATCTCAGAAACGTCCGACCAAAAGCGTTACGCCGGAGCCGTTTCCGAAATTTGTCTTCGTGGACCGTGATTCATTTGAGCATGGCGTTGATCCCGACAACAGGAGAATCATCAAGGCGGAAAGGCAACGCACGCTGCCGCCATGGCTCGAGGAGCTGGAGGGGATGAACCTCGCTCTGGTTGATTCCTACAGGAAGGAGCCGGTGCTCAAACATAGCGATCGTATCGACGAGAAACTCGCAGTCATATTGCCGCTCGTAAGTAACCTCAACGACATCCTTGATCACGACGACCCTGAGCGGTTGATCAATGAACATGCGCGAGGTTTCAAGAAAAATGAGACGCGGGTTCGCTTATGGTTCTTGTGCTACATCTTGTTTGGTCGCAATCGATTCGCCCTGCATTACCCTATCCACAAGATTGGCCGCTGGGACAGGATGAGTAACCCTGGCTCGGCCAAGCGCGGCCATCCATCCAAGAAGGGTAAAGAATACGGTTACAACACTGATGCGGAAATGAAGGAATTGATCCTCGCCGGATACCGGCGAGAGTGCGGCTTGGGCGTAACGATGGACCAAATCTACGTCCGATCCATGCTCCGAGACTTTGGCTGCAAGGCACGAGACGTTAACAATGGCCACCGCAAGTTCACGGAAATCTGGCACCCCGACGGGAAACCTTTTCCTCAGCGTGGGACATTCGAATACTACGTGGACAAGGAGTATGGCCAGAAGACGGTCTCTACGATACTGATCGGCAAAGTGCAAGCTCGCTCCGAGATCCTTCCGGAGAAGGGCGCTTTTACCGAGCACACAATGAACCTCATGCAACGCGTGGACGCCGATGCGTATGCCGTCGAGGAACTGGCACGCGGTCTCGTCGAAGGGCATCCTCTTCCCCCACTCTATGTCGTAACCAGGCGGGATTACCGCAGCGGGATCAAAAGCGGAATTGGGTTTTCCCAGGGAAGTGAGACATCCTCCGCCTATCGCACTGCCAAGTTCTGTGAAGCAATCCCAAAAGTGCGCTTTTGCAAACTGTTTGGAATCGCGATTACCCCCGATCAGTGGCCAAGCCAAGGGCTCTGCCCCAACGAAGCTGTGGACCGAGGAGCGGGCGCCACACCTGGAGCCCAAGGCCGGTATTTCGAGCTTGATCCTGTCATTGACGGCATGGCGCCAAGTCATTCCGGCCAAAGTAAGGCCGTTGTGGAATCCTCCCATCCCAAGAATCGGCACGACAAGGAAGCTCCCAGTTTTTTTCAATCAGAGCTCAGCACCGTCGAGCTGATACGCCGCGAGATTTTTGCGTTACTCAAGTTCAATGCATCGAGTAGCGTCCGCTCACGCATTCCACCCGACCTGGCTGCCAAGATTACGGGCAACAATCCGAATGCACTTTATGTGTTGCTGGATGAACGCGGCCGCAATGACGCGGAACAAATTACGTTTGAACAGGCGGTAAGAAATTTTCTTGATCTACGGCCTGCCAAATTGACTGACGCCGGTGTCCTGCTTCATGGTCAGGTCTATAAATCCGCGGCTCTTACCCAATCCGGGGCCTGTGAGGCTGTAGCGGGAAGGAAAGATATGCCGATACAGGTTTATGTCTTCGAGGGCTGCACTCGCCACATCTGGTTTGATTGGCACGGCCAACTGGTCGAGGTCGACCTGACATTCTCTGTTCCCGTTCCCAATGGGGTCCTGCATATGTCCTTGGCCGCCCTCGAAGAATTTGAAGCCTACCTGAATGAACTTGGCTATGAACATCGCGAAAATCGACTAGCCGTTGCCCTTGCGACATACGAGGCATTCAGGACCAATACCGGCAAAGATTGGGATGCTGGCAGCCGCAAGGCGGGTCGCGCGAAACGAGGCAGCCGGGCGGCCAAGCAGGAGGCTGCAGAGGCCAAGAACGCAACGCGTGGCCAGGAGGCTGCATGAGCATGTCTAAGACCGCAAACCCATGGATTGAACCCTACAAGTTGGTGTTGTCCGACGAAGAAATCCGCCGTCGCACTGAAGTTCACGGGGAGCCCGTCGAGGATCTGGATTCTGACCTTATCGAAGTGGCCTGTAACCGCCTAAACAAAGCCCTGAAAGCGGTGTTCATCGCCACAGCCCAATCTCGCGCGATCATCCGCAGTGAACTCGAGCGTGCTATCGCATATGGCCTCGTCGCCTATCCCAATCGAATAGCCACCTTGCAACGGATCTACTCTCCGCCAGAGGAGCGGGAATCAGAGTTCCCCGTCGTGATCACCGGCCCCAGCGGGACGGGAAAAACAGAACTGGAAAAAGCGATCAGACGATTGCTAATGGGAAGGCGCCACATCGATCTGGGCGAAGCGCATGGGCCCTTCCCTCAGGACGCTTACCGTAGTCTACGGGTCAAGGGAATGCAGTCGGTGCTCGAATTCATGAAGCCCCTGGCAAAACCGGAAATTGCTCTGGGCGAAGCCAAGGCGCGCGTAAGCGACATGCCAAACGAATGTGCCGCCTGGTTGTATAGGACTGGAACCTGCCTGCTAGGCGTTGATGAGCTTCAGTTCTTGACGCAATCCGATAATGCCTCAACGCATATATCGAAGGTTCTCATGGCGTGCATGGAAATTGGTATTCCATGGCACTACGTGTGTAACTACAGCCTAGGCTGGCGCCTTATGAAACGACCGCACGAGATTACTCAGCGATTGCAGGCCAATATCTCGATTCTGGTTCCGGATCCCCCAGCATCCGAAGACTGGATCGCAATCCTCAAGCAGTACCAGAAAATAGCAAAAGCCTATTTCGAATTTGAACTCACCAGCCACGCTCTTGAACTTTGGAATCTTTCAGCTGGCCTTAAGCGCGAACTCGTCAAACTTTTGGTTCTTGCCTACCGTCTGTCTCGCCATCGACAAGTCGGGAAAGTCAGCTGGAAGGATATACAGGATGCCTATACATCCGCGTCCTTTTCAAAGTCGCGAAAAGACATCGAACTGTTGATTCGGTACGCAGCCCAAGGAGGTGAACTCAGGGATGATCTGAGGTGCCCCTTTACGGGGGGTTCGATAACCCAAGCAATTGAGGCTTACGAAAACAACTTGAGAAATGCGCGCAACGTTATAGTCGCTAGAGCCACTCTAGATGCCTCCTTGACAGAAGGGGAGCGCAAGGCTGCCGACAACATCCAGAAAAAATTGCGTGACGAAACGCCTCCCAAGCGAGCACACGTCGTGAAACTACCCGTGAAGCCCAAACGCACGCTTCAGTCACTGCAGAGTGCAGGCAGGAAGTTCAAGACTGGGGACAAGCCACCGGAAACTCAGGACGCTTGATGGGCTGCCCATGCTAGAGACCAAGACCGGCAGCGCGTCGGACCCACATACGAAAATCTCATCAATAGTAGTTCTCATAGTCAATCGTATAGATGGAGGGAACTGGCTCCGCAAGCCGGTCGCTCAGTCAGCTGGAGCAGTCAATGCACCTGGTAGTAGGTTCAGGCGACGCTGCGTTACAGATCCCCAAAGACTTCGTCAGCTAGCGCCGAGGAGCGCTGCACGATACAGCTCGATTAACGCTGCTGCTTCCCTGCTCATTAGCCGGCGCCTTCGGGAGACGTGGGAGCGGAGCTTGGAGCGGCTGGACGAAGCGAATGAAGCTATCGAAACCAGCATTCGTGGCTGGATTCGCAGGAGAATGGGGGCAAGACGAGAATACGCCTCAATATAAACAAACGGAGCCGCTGGTAAATAGGCAAGACTTCCGTCATGCCTAATTCCGTCGCGCAGTTGCTCATTTTCTATGGCGGCCTTGCCATCTTCGTGACGGGCGCGCGTGCTCAGCCACGACGCCCTCAAAACTAGAAATAGAAATATGGAAATAGTTGAGAGTAATTTGCCCGCGATGATTTTTACCAAGCCGCAAGACGATGAGCTTGCTGAGGGCTATTGGGGCCGAATTAAACTTCTGAATGTATCTGCATCGAATCGCTCCCTTGGCGCGATGCTTACGAAATACCTCGGTCTTGAAGACCCAGGTATAAGCAAGCTGGAGGTGCTGGCTCGCTTTGCACGGCAACCTGTCGCCGAGTTTGTTCGACAACATTCTCTAATCCCGTATCTTCGAGCGGTCTCATTTCGTTGGACTGAGAATGAACACGGTAGTCCCGCTAATCGCCACTACCTACGACAAAATGCCTTTAGGAGACTCTTACCGTCGCTTCGATTTTGCCCAGCGTGTGCTTCCGTAGAAATAGCAAAGGGTTGGTCATATTGGAAAAGAAAGCACCAGCTACCCGGGTATGATTGGTGCAGCCTTCACCGAGCCCCCCTCATCTACAGCCTTGATCCACGCGGAGGTGATGCTCTGCCAACACCTGACGCTGGGAATACGTCTCACATCACCGATCACGAACAAGCGCTCATAGATCACCCCGTCATTCAACGTTACATGCGGATCTGTGAGGGCTTTCTGTCTATGCACGCCCCGTTAAACACGATTTTCTCGTCTCGCATGTTGACGTCCCGTATGAGCGAGCTTGGTCTATCGACCAACGCACGAGCGGGCAACGGTGGAATATTGAGTGATTTTATTTTCGACTCTGTACCGACAAACTGGCTAGGCCGGGTTATACCAAACATCCAAAGGAAATTTCCTAAACGTCACTTCTCACTGCTAGATAATATCCAGTTTTCCACTGCATCGCCTGTCGCTCATGCAGTAGCTATGGCAACGCTTTTCCCGTCAGCTAATGAAGCGTTAACGAGATGGCAGGCCTGCATCGATGAATTCGAATGCGATGCGAAAAGAAGACCTGCAGACGAGCCATGATGTAAGCCACCTTGCTTCTCCTGATCAGCAAGGCGCCTGACTCCCCGATTTACCGACTTCACTAGTGCGATATATGTGATCACCCGACGGACTTTATTTTTTCCGACGGACTTTATTTGTTTTGTTCACGGGCCATTGGAGATGCCGCGCCTCACTCCACCGTAACGGATTTCGCGAGGTTGCGTGGCTTGTCGACGTCGGTGCCTTTCTGCAGGGCGACATGGTAGGAGAGCAGTTGCAGCGGCACCGTGTGGAGGATGGGCGAGAGCGCGCCGTTGCTGCCGCCCGGCAGCTTGATGACGTGGACGAAGGGGGTTTCCTCGATGGTGACGTCGCCATCGGCGAACACGTACAGCTCGCCGCCGCGCGCGCGCACCTCCTGCAGGTTTGATTTCAGCTTCTCGATGAGCTGGTCGTTCGGCGCGATGGTGATCACCGGCATGTCCTCGTCGACCAGCGCCAGCGGGCCGTGCTTGAGCTCGCCCGCGGGGTAGGCCTCCGCGTGGATGTAGGAGATTTCCTTCAGCTTCAGCGCGCCTTCGAGCGCGATCGGGTAGTGCACGCCGCGGCCGAGGAACAGCGCGTGGTGCTTGTTGGCGAAGCGCTGCGACCACGCCTCGACCTGCGGCTCCAGCGCCAGCATCTGCTGCGTCTTGCCGGGGAGGCTGCGCAACTCGCCGAGATAGGCTGTTTCCTGCTCCGCGTTGAGGCGGCCGCGCAGCTTCGCCAGCACCAGCGTCAGCAGGAACAGGCCGGCGAGCTGGGTCGTGAAGGCCTTGGTCGAGGCCACGCCGATCTCGGGACCGGCGCGGGTCAGGAACTTCAGCCGCGACGCGCGCGTCAGCGCCGATTCGGCCACGTTGCAGATGGCCAGCGTCTTGTCCTGGCCGAGCGCCTTGGCGTGATTGAGTGCAGCAAGGGTGTCGGCCGTCTCACCCGACTGCGAGATGGTGACGATCAGTGCATCGGGGTTGGGGACGCTGGTGCGATAGCGGTATTCGCTGGCGATTTCGGCCACCGCCGGAATGCCGGCGATTTCCTCGAGCCAGTAGGTCGCCACCTTGGCCGCGTGATAGCTGGTGCCGCAGGCGAGGAAGGTCACGGCCTTCACCTGGCCCAGCACCGCCGCGGCGTCGAAGCCGAACCATTCCGGCTGCACCCGATCCTGCGCCACGGCGGCGAGCAGCGTTTCGGTGAGCGCGCGCGGCTGCTCGTGGATCTCCTTCTGCATGAAGTGGCGGTAGGGGCCGAGCTCGGCCATGTCGGCCGACAGTTCGGACACGTGCACGCTGCGGTCGACCTTGTTTCCGGCGGCGTCGTACACCGTCACGCTCAGCAGGCCGATGTCGGCGACGTCGCCCTCCTCCAGGTACATCACGCGCTGCGTCACCGGCAGGAGCGCCGAGACGTCGGAGGCGATGAAGTTCTCCTCGATGCCGAGGCCGACCAGCAGCGGGCTGCCCTTGCGCGCGCAGACCAGCTGGTTGGGCGCCTCCTCGCTGACGACGCCGATCGCGTAGGCGCCCTCGAGCTCGGCCACCGCAGCGCGCGTTGCGCCGAGGAGGTCCTTGCTCTGGCGGAAGTGAAGCGCGATCAGGTGCGCGATCACCTCGGTATCGGTTTCGGAGGTGAAGGTGAAGCCGGCTTCCTGGAGGCGCTTGCGCAGGGCCTCGTGGTTCTCGATGATGCCGTTGTGCACGACCGCCAGCCCGCCGCTCACGTGCGGATGGGCATTCGCCTCCGACGGCGCGCCGTGCGTCGCCCAGCGCGTATGCGCGACGCCGAGGTTGCCGTGGACCTGCTGCGCCGCACAATCGGTCGCGAGCGCCGCCACGCGCCCGACACTGCGGACCCGCTTCAGGCCGCCGTCGATCGTGACGAGGCCGGCCGAATCGTAGCCGCGGTATTCGAGGCGGCGCAGCCCCTCGAGCAGGATGGGAACGACGTTACGTTGCGCAACCGCGCCGACAATGCCGCACATGCCTAGGCTTCCTTCTTCTGTTTGACCGGCCGCTTCCAGCCGTTGATCGTGAGCTGCTTCGCGCGCGACAGGGTCAGCTCGCCGGCCGGCGCGTCGCGGGTCAGCGTGGTGCCGGCGCCGAGCGTCGCGCCCCGGCCCACGGTGACCGGCGCGACCAGCTGGGTGTCCGAGCCGACGAACACCTCGTCCTCGATGACCGTGCGGTGCTTGTTCGCGCCGTCGTAGTTGCAGGTGATGGTGCCGGCGCCGATGTTGACGCGCTTGCCCATGGTCGTGTCGCCGACGTAGGAGAGGTGGTTGATCTTGGAGCCATCGTCGATCTGGCTGTTCTTGATCTCGACGAAGTTGCCGACGTGGACGTCGCGCGCCAGCCGGGTCCCGGGACGGATGCGCGAGAACGGCCCGAGGCGCCCCGCCTCGCCGATCTCGGCGTCGTCGATCAGCGTGAAGGCGTCGATGCGCGTGCCCGCCGCGACCTTGACGTTGCGCAGGACGCAGTGGGCACCCACTGACACGCCGTCGCCAAGTTCCACCTGCCCCTCAAAGACGCAGTTGACGTCGATCGCGACGTCACGCCCGCACGTCAGCGTCCCGCGGACGTCGAGGCGTGCCGGGTCCATCAGGGTCACGCCGGCATCGAGCAGGGCTCGTGCGATCTCAGCCTGGTGAATGCGCTCGAGTTCCGCGAGCTGGGCCTTGCTGTTCACGCCCAGCACCTCCCATTCATGCGCCGGCTGGTGCGCCTCGACCTCGACGCCGTCGCGCACCGCCAGCGCGATGATGTCGGTCAGGTAGTACTCGCCCTGTGCGTTGTCGTTCCTCAGTTCGCCGATCCAGCGCTTGAGATGGCGCGTCGCTACGGCAAGGATGCCGGTGTTCGCTTCCTGGATGGCGCGTTCGGCGGGCGAGGCGTCCTTGTGCTCGATGATGCGCGTGACGCGGCCGTTCTCGCGGACGATGCGGCCGTAGCCGTCCGGATGGGCCAGGTGGACCGTGAGCAGGCCGAGTTTGCCCGCCTCCGCTGCGGCCACCAGCGGCCGCAGCGTCGCCGCCTTGGTGAGCGGCACGTCGCCGTAGAGGACGAGGGTGACACCGTCGTCGGCGAGACAAGGCAGGGCCTGCTTCACCGCGTGGCCGGTCCCGTGCTGTTCGGCCTGAAGCACAAATGTCAGCCTGTCGTCAGCCATCGCCTGCGGCACGGCCTCGCCGCCGAAGCCGTAGACCACGCAGGTCCGCGCCGCGCCGAGCGCGTGGGCAGTGGCGACGACGTGCCCGAGCAGCGGCTTGCCGGCAAGCCGGTGAAGCACCTTCGGGAGGTCGGAGCGCATGCGGGTGCCTTTGCCGGCGGCCAGAATGAGAATTTCAAGCATGGTGCGGATTCGAATAGCACGGGTAGAGGAGTCGCATCATCGCGCTGGACGACGCAAGACGCGCGCCAAGTATAAGGCCTGAGCTGGGCGCGATGAAAAACGGGGGCCGCTGGCCCCCGTCTTCGTGGTCCGGCCTGATGACCAGCGCTTACTTCTGCTCGACCAGTTCGACGCGGCGATTCTGGAAGCGGCCGTCGGCGGTCTTGTTGGTGGCGACCGGGTGCGTCTCACCGAAACCCTTGGCAGTCAGGCGATCGGCGGCGACGCCCTTCTCGATCAGGTAGGTGCGAACCGCGTTGGCACGGCGCTCGGAGAGCTTCTGGTTGTATTTCGCGGCACCCGTGCTGTCGGTGTAGCCGGCAATCTCGACCTTCACGTCGCCCCACTCGTTCAGGGTGGCGGCCATCTTGTCGAGGATCGGGTGGGCGTCCTTGCGCAGGGTGGCCTTGTCGTGGTCGAAGTTCACGCCTTCGAGGACCAGCTTGCGGGGGGCAGGTGCAGGCGCGGGCGCCGGCTCGGGCGCGGCGACAGGCTCAGGGGCGGGCGCGGGCGCCGGGGCGGCGACAGGCGCAGGTTCGGGGGCAGGCGCGGGCGCCGGCGGCACCTTGCACGGCACATCGTACAGTTGCTTGCCGGGGCAGCCGATGGTGCGGAACAGCTCGTAGTCGGTGGTCTTGCCCGTCGAACTCGCCGCGTTGCTCGGATCGTAATAAGGACCCTGCGCGGCCGATGCGGTCGTAATGCCGCCGGCAATCAGGGTCGAGGCCAGCACGCCGTACAGAAAGGGTTTTGCACGCATGTATTTTTGCTCCTGCTGTAGTGGTTCAACGAAGTTACTGAAATAAGAATGAATTGTTGTATTGCCAGCAAATCGATCCATCAACGTGTCCTGGGCCGGTTCATCCTCCCTTTGTCGAGCGGCGCGAGCGCCCTCTGGCGACCGCGCCCATTTTTTAATGGCTCCGTTTGAAGGTTAGCACAGTGTGAACGTTCACGCCCAACGAATACGGGGCTTGCGGCGGGTAAGGGACCCGTTCACTTCGGCCCCCGTCCACAATAAAAAAGGCAACCCGAAGGTTGCCTTTCGTCCGATCCGGCTGGCTGATCAGGTCAGCTTGCGGAGTTTCTTGATCGCCGCGAGTTGTGCGACCGCCTGCGCGAGTTCGGCCTGCGCCTGCGCGTAGTCGAGGCTCGCCGCCTTGTCCTTCATCGCCTCCTCGGCGGCGCGCTTGGCGTCGAGCGCCTTGGCCTCGTCGAGGTCGGCGCCGCGGATCGCGGAGTCCGAGAGGATCGTGACCAGGTGCGGCTGCACTTCGAGGATGCCACCGGAGACGTACACCAGCTCCTCCTCGGCCTGGTTCGGCACCTTGATGCGCACCGAGCCGGGCTTGAGGGTCGTCAGCAGCGGTGTATGACGCGGATGGATGCCGAGTTCGCCGCGCTCGCCGGGAGCGATCACCACTTCGGCGGTGCCGGAGTAGAGCGACTCCTCTGCGCTGACGATGTCGACGTGGATGGTCATGGCCATTGTGTAACCTCGTGTGGGGCGAACGGTGAGCGGTGAGCGGCAAGCCTTCCGGCTCACCCCTCACCCCTCACCGCTTGCACGTTACTGAATCGTCTTCGCCTTCTCGACCGCTTCCTCGATCCCGCCGACCATGTAGAAGGCCTGCTCGGGCAGGTGGTCGTACTCGCCTTCGACGATCGCCTTGAAGCCGGCGATCGTGTCCTTCAGCGAGACGTACTTGCCCGGGGCGCCGGTGAACACTTCGGCGACGAAGAAGGGCTGCGACAGGAAGCGCTGCAGCTTGCGCGCGCGGGCCACGGCCAGCTTGTCCTCGGGCGAGAGTTCGTCCATGCCGAGAATGGCGATGATGTCGCGCAGTTCCTTGTACTTCTGCAGCGTGCCCTGAACCTTGCGAGCGACCGAGTAGTGCTCCTCGCCGACCACCTGCGGATCGAGGATACGCGAGGTCGAGTCGAGCGGGTCCACCGCGGGATAGATGCCCAGTTCGGCGACCTGGCGCGACAGCACCAGGGTGGCGTCGAGGTGGGCGAAGGTGGTCGCCGGCGACGGGTCGGTCAGGTCGTCCGCCGGCACGTACACGGCCTGGAACGAGGTGATCGAGCCGGTCTTGGTCGACGTGATGCGCTCCTGCAGGCGGCCCATCTCGTCGGCCAGCGTCGGCTGGTAGCCCACCGCGGACGGCATCCGGCCCAGCAGCGCGGACACTTCGGTGCCGGCCAGGGTGTAGCGGTAGATGTTGTCGACGAACAGCAGCACGTCGCGGCCCTCGTCACGGAAGAACTCGGCCATGGTCAGGCCGGTCAGCGCGACGCGCAGACGGTTGCCGGGCGGCTCGTTCATCTGGCCGTAGACCAGCGCGACCTTGTCCAGCACGCCGCCTTCCTTCATCTCGTGGTAGAAGTCGTTGCCCTCGCGGGTGCGCTCGCCGACACCGGCGAACACCGAGAAGCCGGAGTGCTGCACGGCGATGTTGCGGATCAGCTCCATCAGCGTCACGGTCTTGCCCACGCCGGCGCCGCCGAACAGGCCGACCTTGCCGCCCTTGGCGATCGGCATGATGAGGTCGATGACCTTGATGCCGGTTTCGAGGATCTCGACCGTCGCGGCCTGATCGGCGTACGCCGGGGCCTTGCGGTGGATCGGCATGGTCGTCTCGGCGCCGATCGGGCCGGCTTCGTCAACCGGCTCGCCCAGCACGTTCATGATGCGGCCGAGCGTCTTCTGGCCGACCGGCACCATGATGGGGTTGCCGGTGGACAGCACGGCCATGCCGCGGCGCAGACCGTCGGTCGAACCCATGGCGATGGTGCGGACCACGCCGTCGCCCAGCTGCTGCTGGACTTCGAAGGTCAGCTCGGGGGACTGCATCTTCAGCGCTTCCATGACCTTGGGCATGGCATCGCGCGGGAATTCCACGTCCACCACCGCGCCGATGATCTGAACAATTTTTCCGTTGCTCATGTTGATTTCCTAAAAGTTGAATTCTTTAAACCGCGGCGGCGCCGGCGACGATCTCGGACAGTTCCTTCGTGATCGCGGCCTGACGGGTCTTGTTGTAGACCAGTTTCAGTTCGCCGATGACGTTCTTGGCATTGTCGGACGCGGCCTTCATCGCGACCATCCGCGCCGATTGCTCGCATGCCAGATTCTCTGCGACGCCCTGATAGACCAGCGATTCGATGTAGCGCATCAGCATGGCATCGACCACGGGCTTGGCGTCCGGCTCGTAGATGTAGTCCCAGTGCGTCTTGAGGCTCGCCTCTTCGGCATCTTCCATCTTCGCCAGCGGCAACAGCTGGGTCAGCGTGGGCTCCTGCTTCATCGTGTTGACGAAGCGGCTGTATACGAGATACAGCGCGTCGATGCGCCCTTCGAGGTAGGCGTCGAGCATGATCTTGACCGGGCCGATCAGCTTCTCCATGTGCGGGGTATCGCCCAGGCCCGTCAGCTGCGACACGACGTTGGCGCCGAGGCGCTGCATGAACCCGAGACCCTTGTTGCCGATCGCGGTGACGTCGATCTGCACGCCGGCGGCTTCCCACTGCTTCATCTGGTTGACCGCCAGACGGAAGGCATTGGTGTTCAAGCCGCCGCACAGGCCCTTGTCGGAGCTGACGATGATCAGGCCGACGCGCTTGACGTTGTCACGCGCCGTCACGAACGGATGCTTGTATTCCGTATGGGCATACGCCAGGTGCGTTGCCACGCGGGCGATCTTCTCGGCGTACGGACGCGCGGCCTTCATGCGGTCCTGCGCCTTGCGCATCTTGGACGCGGCGACCATCTCCATCGCCTTGGTGATCTTGCGCGTGTTTTCCACGCTCTTGATCTTGGTCCGTATCTCTTTTCCGGCTGCCATAATGGCTCCTAATCAGCGCGGTCTATCAATAGACGCCGGTTTTCTTGAACTCTTCGACCGCAGCGGTGAGGGCCTTCTCGTTCGCGTCGTCGAGGTTGCCGCTGGCTTCCACGGCGTCCATGATGGCGGCGTATTTGGATTTCACGAAGGCCTGCAGCGCCGCTTCGAACGCGAGGATCTTGCCGACTTCGACGTCGTCCATGTAGCCCTTGTTGACGGCGAACAGGGTCAGCGCCATTTCGGAGACCGACATCGGCGAGTACTGGGCCTGCTTCATCAGTTCGGTCACGCGACGTCCGCGCTCGAGCTGCTTGCGGGTGGCTTCGTCGAGGTCGGAGGCGAACTGGGCGAAGGCCGCGAGTTCGCGGTACTGCGCCAGCGCCAGGCGCACGCCGCCGCCGAGCTTCTTGATGACCTTGGTCTGCGCGGCACCACCTACGCGGGACACCGACAGGCCGGCGTTGATCGCGGGACGGATGCCGGCGTTGAAGAGGTCGGTCTCGAGGAAGATCTGGCCGTCGGTGATCGAGATCACGTTGGTCGGCACGAACGCGGACACGTCGCCGGCCTGCGTTTCGATGATCGGCAGTGCGGTCAGCGAACCGGTCTTGCCCTTGACGGCACCGCCGGTGAGCTTCTCGACGTAGTCGGCGTTGACGCGCGCAGCGCGCTCGAGCAGACGCGAGTGCAGGTAGAACACGTCGCCCGGGTAGGCTTCGCGGCCCGGCGGACGGCGCAGCAGCAGGGAGACCTGGCGGTAGGCCCAGGCCTGCTTGGTCAGATCGTCGTAAATGATCAGGGCATCCTCACCATTGTCGCGGAAGAATTCGCCCATGGTGCAGCCCGAGTAGGGGGCGATGTACTGCATCGCGGCGGCGTCGGACGCGGTCGCGGCGACCACGATGGTGTGGTCCATGGCGCCATGCTCTTCGAGCTTGCGCACCACGTTGGCGATCGAGGATGCCTTCTGGCCCACGGCGACGTAGATACATTTCACGCCGGTGCCCTTCTGGTTGATGATGGCGTCGATCGCGACGGCGGTCTTGCCGGTCTGGCGGTCGCCGATGATCAGTTCGCGCTGGCCGCGGCCGACGGGCACCATGGCGTCGATCGACTTGAGGCCGGTCTGCACCGGCTGGTCGACCGATTTGCGGTCAATGACGCCGGGGGCGATGCGCTCGATCGGCATGGTCTTGTCGGCGGCGACGGGGCCCTTGCCGTCGATCGGCTGGCCCAGCGCATTGACGACGCGGCCCAGCAGCGCGCGTCCGACCGGCACTTCGAGGATGCGGCCGGTGCACTTGGCGACGTCGCCTTCCTTGATGTGCTCGTAGTCGCCCAGGACCACGGCACCGACGGAGTCGCGCTCGAGGTTCAGCGCGACGCCGAAGGTGTTGCCCGGCATCTCGATCATTTCACCCGACATCACGTCGGACAAACCGTGAATGCGGACGATGCCGTCGGTGACGGACACGATCGTGCCCTGGGTGCGCAGTTCGCTGGAGGCGCCCAGGTTCTCGATCTTGGCTTTAATCAGTTCGCTGATTTCGCTTGGATTCAATTGCATTTCTGTTCTCCGAACCGTGAGGTTCCGATAAATGGGTGTACTCGATTAGCCTTGCAGGGCGAACGCCATGCGCTGCAGCCGGCCCTTGACCGAACCGTCGATCACCTGGTCGCCGATCGTGATCACGGCACCGCCGATCAGCTCGGGGTCGATCGCGACCTGCACGTGCACCGCGCGGTTGAACTTGGCCTTGAGGCCGGCGACCAGATCGTCGATCTGCGTCTGCGTCAGTTCCTGTGCGCTGGTGATGGTGGCTTCGAGGGTGCCTTCGGCATCGGCCTTGAGCGTCTCGAACTGCACCGCGATTTCCGGCAGCAGCATGAGGCGGTCGTTCTCGGCCAGCACCTTGACGAAGTTGGCGCCGCGCTCGCCGAGCGCGCTGCCGGCGACCTCGATGACGAGGTCGGCGACGCGAGCGGCCGATACGGCCGGATCGGCGATCAGACGCGCCACCTGCTCATCGGAAACGATGGTCGCAAGGGTGGCGATGCGCGAGGACCAGCCGGCAAGATCGCCTTCACCCTGCGCGAGGCGGAAGGCCGCTTCGGCGTAGGGGCGTGCCAGGGTAGACAGTTCGCTCATGATTACAGCTCGGCTTTCAGCTGGCTCAGGAGGTCAGCGTGGGTCTGCGCGTTGACTTCGCGGCGCAGGATCTTCGCTGCACCGGCCACGGCCAGCGCCGCCACCTGCTCGCGCAGGCCTTCGCGTGCGCGGTTGGCTTCCTGCTCGATGTTCGCCTGCGCCGCGGCGAGCTGGCGCTCGCCTTCCTGCTTGGCGGCGTTCTTGGCTTCCTCGATGATCTGCGCTGCACGCTTTTCGGCCTGAGCAATCACCTCGGCGGCCTGCGACTTGGCATCACGCAGATGGTCGCCGGCCGCCTTGGCGGCGAGTTCCAGTTCGTGCTTGCCGCGGTCGGCGGCGGCAAGGCCGTCGGCGATCTGCTTCTTGCGCGTCTCGAGCGCGTTCATGATCGGCGGCCACACGAACTTCATGCAGAACCACACGAAGAGGATGAACGTGATGGACTGGCCGATCAAAGTTGCGTTGAAGTTCATATCCGCACCTTTTAATGACGGGGGTTAGAGAGGTTCCGAATCAACCCGCGAATCAACCGGCAACGGCGAACAGAACGTACATAGCCAGACCGACGGCGATCATCGGCACGGCGTCGACCAGACCCATCACGATGAAGAACTGGGTGCGCAGCATCGGGATCAGCTCGGGCTGGCGGGCGGCGCCTTCGAGGAAGCGGCCACCGAGAATACCGATGCCAACGGCTGCACCGAGTGCGCCCAGACCCATCATCAGGGCACCAGCGATGTACAGCACGGCTTGAGTCATTTCCATTTGTTGCTCCTAATTAAAAAATCAAAGTTGAAAACAAGTAACCAGAATTGATACTGCGAAATCGGTGATGCCCAGCTTGTTAGTGATGCTCGGCGTGCGCCATATCCAGATACACGATGGTCAGCGTCATGAAGATGAAGGCCTGCAGCGTGATGATGAGGATGTGGAACACAGCCCATGCCCACTGCAACGCGCCGCCGAACACGGCGAGCGCCCAGCCGCCGCCGAACATCAGGGCGATCAGGATGAAGATCATCTCGCCGGCGTACATGTTGCCGAAGAGTCGCAGGGACAGGGAGATCGGCTTGGCGATCAGGCCCACGCCCTCGAGCAGCAGGTTCACCGGGAACAGGAATTTGGGAAAGGGCTGGAAGGCCAGTTCGGCGAAGAAGCCGCCGGCACCCTTCATCTTCACGCTATAGAACAGCACCAGGAAGAAGATCGACAGCGAGAGGCCGAAGGTGACGTTGGGATCGGTCGACGGGACGATCCGCAGATGGCCCACGCCTGCCGCGCCCGCCACAAACGGCATCCAGTCGACCGGGAGGAGGTCCATCAGGTTCATCAGGAATACCCACATGAACACGGTCAGCGCGAGCGGCGCGACCAGGGGGTTCTGGTGCGAGAACGAGCCGCGCACGGAACCATCGACGAACTCGATGATCCACTCAACGAAGTTTTGAAGCCCGGTGGGCACGCCCGCGGTGGCTTTCCTGGCTGCCATGCGGAAGAGGAACAGGAAGATCAGACCAAGGGCGATGGAAAACACCATGCTGTCCAGGTTGATCGACCAGAAGCCCATGGCCTTGACGTCGGCGGCGCTGTGGGCGAAGCCCCAGTTGCCGTCCGGAAGCTTGCCATACGTGAGGTTCTGCAGGTGATGCTTGATGTACTCGCCGGAGGATGCGTATTCCGAAGCCATAGTGATCAAATTTTCAGGATAAGTGGGTTTTGGATGGACGTGCCGTGCGCCCCCATTCAAAACCGACCTGTCGTAGAGCCGGCGGCCCCGTTGCGCCCCTTCGCCGCCACCAGCCAGGCAAACTGCGCGAGCAACAGCCCCAGTAGCAGCGGCAAGGGCATCAGACCAAGCACACCAAGGCCCAAGACAAGCAGGGCGACGAGCACACCGAGACGCTCGATCGCCGTGCGAATGAACAGCTTGAACAGCCGATGCTGGTCCCATTCGGGATGCCGCAGGGACTGCGTCTCGCGCCACACGAGCACCAGGCTGACCGCCAGCGCGACGACCGCCCCGTAGAGCACGGCGAGGGCCACTCCGCCGCCGGCGACCGCTCCTGCAATCAGAGCCGCGAGGGGCGCAAAGCCAGCCTGCGCCATGGCGACCCTGCGGGTGCCCGTATGGATGCCGCTGAACATTAGCCGATTATGATACTTGAATTAGTGAGGTCTATGCAATCATCAAGCTGCTTGATGACGAATTTCACTATGTAGTGATGTTGTATAGCGAAAAAAACGTGGCCGGCAAGGCCACGCGGCAGAAAAATCAGAGCTGGATGCCGAGCCGCAGCAGCAGGCCTTCCAGCTCCTCGGCACTGGCGAAACTAAGCGTCAGCTTGCCGGCCCCCTTGGTGCCGGTCTGCACGCGCGCCGTCATGCCGAGGGCGTCGGAGAGCGCCTCCTCCAGGCGCAGGAGATCGCGCGACACGGTGCGCTTCGCGGGGGCGGGCGGGGTGCCTTCCTTCAGGCGGGCGACGCGGCGTTCGACTTCGCGTACCGACAGCCCCTTCGTCTCGATCTCGTGCGCCAGTTCGCGCTGCTGGTTGGCATGCAGCGGCAGCAACGCGCGCGCATGCCCCATCTCGATGAGCCCGGCGGTGAGCATGTCCTGCACCGGCCGCGACAGGTTCAGCAGGCGCAGCAGGTTGGACACCGCCGCACGCGACTTGCCGACCGCCTGCGCCACCGCATCGTGGGTCATGCCGAATTCCTGGATCAGGCGCTGCAGGCCGTGCGCCTCGTCGATCGCGTTGAGGTCCTCGCGCTGGATGTTTTCGATCAGCGCCATCGCCGCAACCGCATCGTCCGCGACCTCGCGGACCAGCACCGGCACGTCGGACAGGCCCGCCAGCTGCGCGGCGCGCCAGCGCCGCTCGCCGGCGATGATCTCGTAGCCGCCGGCGGTCTCGCGCGCGAGGATCGGCTGCATCAGGCCCTGCGCGCGGATCGAGTCGGCGAGTTCCTGCAGCGACTCGCTGTCCATCTGGGTACGCGGCTGGTACTTGCCCGGCGCCAGCTGCGACACGGGCATCATGCGCAAATCGCCCTGCGGCGGCGCGGCGCTGTCTTCCCCGCCGAGCAACGCGTCGAGCCCGCGCCCGAGTCCCTTAGGCTTGGCCATGTTGTTCCTCTCTTGCAGTGGGGCCGGCACGCCTGAGCGTTTCCCCGGCCAGATCCATGTATGCCTTCGCCCCCTTGCACTGGCGGTCGTAGGCCAGCACCGGCATGCCGTGGCTCGGCGCCTCCGCGAGTCGCACGTTGCGAGGAATCACGGTGTCGTACACCTTGTCGCCGAAGTGGGCCTTCAACTGGTCGGACACCTGCTGCGCCAGCGTGCTGCGCGGGTCGAACATCACGCGCAACAGGCCTTCGATCTGGATCGACGGATTCAGCCGCTGCTTGACCTTCTTGATGGTGGCGACCAGATCAGTCAAGCCTTCCAGCGCGTAGTACTCGCACTGCATCGGGATCAGCACCGACTGCGCGGCGGCGAACGCGTTGACCGTGAGCAGGTTCAGCGTCGGCGGGCAGTCCATCAGGATGAAGTCATAGTCGTCGGCGACCTGCGCCAGCGCCACCTTGAGGCGCAGGTCGCGCTGCTCGAGGTTGACCAGGTCGATTTCCGCGCCGGCAAGCTCCCGGTTCGCCGGGATGACGTCGAAGTGGCCGGGTTCCGAGCGCATGCGCGCGTCGCGCACCGTGACCTGGTTGAGCAGGATCTGGTAGACCGTCGGCAGCGCGGTGCGCTTTTCGATCCCCGCGCCCATGGTCGCGTTGCCCTGCGGGTCGAGGTCTGCAAGCAGCACGCGCTGGCCGAGCTCGGCGAGGCTGGCGGCGAGATTGACCGCCGTCGTCGTCTTGCCGACGCCGCCTTTCTGGTTGGCAATGGCGATGATCTTCGTCATCTTGCCTCCTCGCGGCCGGTGGCATCGCGGATGGTCATCGAACGGTCTCCAGAACGATCAAATGGCGGCTCGCCTCGAGCCCTGGCACGGCGAGCGCGTGGTCAGCGCTCACTTTCACGTCAAGCGGCAACGTGGCGATCTCCTCGTCAGGGTACAGGCCCTTCATCGCGAACCAGCGGCCGCCCGGATTGAGCAGATGGCGCGTCAGGCTGACGAATTCCTTGAGGTCGGAAAATGCGCGCGAGGTGATGACATCGAATCCGCTTTCCGGCTTGTAATCCTCGACGCGCCCCGTCACCACGGCAAGATTGGACAGGCCCAGCTCCGCCTTGGCCTGCAGCAAGAAGGCGGTCTTCTTGGCGATGCTGTCGATCAGCGTCACCCGCAGTTCGGGCCGCGCGATCGCCAGCGGAATCCCCGGCAGGCCGCCGCCGCTGCCGACGTCCAAAACGGTTTCGCCCTGAAAATACGGCACCGCCGCCAGTGAATCGAGCAGGTGATGGCTCACCATGCGCTCGGCGTCACGCACCGCGGTGAGGTTGTACACGCGGTTCCACTTGTCGAGCAGCGCAAGATAGGCCAGCAATTTGGCTTCGGCGCCTGCGGGCAAGCTGAGGCCGAGGGCGGCGATCCCCGCCTTGAGTTGATGTTCGACGCTCATGCGCTTTTTTTCTGTTCGTCAGGTTTGAAGCCGCGCTTGGCATACACCAGCAGCACCGAGATCGCCGCCGGGGTGATGCCTTGCAGGCGCGCCGCCTGGCCGAGCGTCTCGGGGCGCGCCTTCTGCAGGCGCTGGCGCACCTCCATCGACAGCGCGGTCAGCTGCGTGTAGTCGAGGTCGGCCGGCAGGCGCAGGCTTTCCTGCTCGCGGTGCTTCTCGACTTCCTCGTTCTGGCGGTCGATGTAGCCCTGATACTTGGCGGCGATTTCGACCTGCTCGGCGACGCGCGCATCGCCGACCCCTACCCCGCCGCCCGGCAACGCGAGCACCTGCGCATAGGAAAGCGTCGGCCGGCGCAGCAGGTCGAACAGGCTGTATTCGCGCTCGATCGGCTGGCCGACCAGGCGCGTCGCCGCGTCGGCCGGCAGGATCGCCGGGTTGACCCAGGTCGACTTCAGGCGCTCGGTCTCGCGCGCGACTTCATCGCGTTTGCGGTTGAACGCGTCCCAGCGCGCGTCGTCGACCACGCCGAGCTGGCGGCCGGTTTCGGTCAGGCGCATGTCGGCGTTGTCCTCGCGCAGCTGCAGGCGGTATTCGGCACGGCTGGTGAACATGCGGTAGGGCTCGGAGACACCGCGGGTGATGAGGTCGTCGACCAGCACGCCCAGATAGGCCTCGTGGCGGCCCGGACTCCATGCTTCCTTGCCTTGCACCTGCAGCCCCGCGTTGATGCCGGCGAGCAAGCCCTGCGCGGCGGCTTCTTCATAACCCGTGGTGCCGTTGATCTGGCCGGCGAAGAAGAGCCCCGTGATCGACTTGGTTTCGAGCGACGCCTTGAGGTTGCGCGGATCGTAGTAGTCGTACTCGATGGCGTAGCCGGGGCGCAGGATGTGCGCGTGTTCCATGCCGGGGATCGAGCGCACGATGGCGAGCTGCACGTCGAACGGCAGCGAGGTCGAGATGCCGTTCGGATAGATTTCGTGGGTCGTCAGCCCCTCGGGTTCGAGGAAGATCTGGTGCGAAGCCTTGTCGGCGAAGCGGGTGATCTTGTCCTCGATCGACGGGCAGTAGCGCGGCCCTACCCCTTCGATGACGCCGGTGTACATCGGCGAGCGGTCGAGGCCGCCGCGGATGATTTCATGCGTCTGCTCGGTCGTATGCGTAATCCAGCACGGGCGCTGCTCGGGATGCATCGCGGCGTCGCCCATGAAGGAGAATACCGGCGCGGGATCGTCGCCGGGCTGCAGCTGGGTCTGGCCGTAGTCGATGCTGCGGCCGTCGATGCGCGGCGGCGTACCGGTCTTGAGCCGCCCGGCCGGCAGCTTGAGTTCGCGCAGGCGTGCGGCGAGCGACACCGCGGGCGGGTCGCCCATGCGCCCGGCCTGGAAGTTCTCCAGCCCGACGTGCACCAGGCCGGCAAGGAAGGTGCCGGCGGTGAGCACCACCGCGCGGGCGTCGAACACGATGCCGAGCTGGGTCCTCACGCCGGCGACGCGGCCGCCGTCGAGCAGCAGGTCGTCGACCGCCTGCTGGAAGATCGTGAGATTGGGCTGGTTCTCCAAGCGCTGGCGGATCGCCGCCTTGTACAGCATGCGGTCGGCCTGCGCACGGGTGGCGCGTACCGCCGGCCCCTTCGACGAATTGAGCGTG
This sequence comes from Thiobacillus sp. SCUT-2, assembly GCF_035621355.1. Lineage (NCBI taxonomy): Bacteria > Pseudomonadati > Pseudomonadota > Betaproteobacteria > Nitrosomonadales > Thiobacillaceae > Thiobacillus > Thiobacillus sedimenti. Next base: position 2,990,882 of record NZ_CP141769.1, read on the forward strand.
CGGAACTGGATCCCCGCCTCGTCGGTCGCCAGCGCCATCGCGCCACCGAGCGCGTCGACCTCCTTGACCAGATGCCCCTTGCCGATGCCGCCGATCGACGGATTGCACGACATCGCGCCCAGCGTCTCGATGTTGTGCGTCAGCAGCAGCGTCTTCACGCCCATGCGCGCGGCCGCCAGCGCAGCCTCGGTGCCGGCGTGGCCGCCGCCGACGACGACGACATCGAAGGAATCGGGGAATTTCATGGCGGCATTTTACCCGCTGCGGGGCTTCGTTTCACGTGGATTGTTTCACGTGGAACCCACTCAGGCGCCGGCCGCCTGCTTGGCTTCGAGCGCCTCCCAGCGCGTCAGCGCATCGAGCAGCTCCACCTCGATGGCCTCGGCGCGGGCGTGCAGCGCCGTCGCGGCCTGCGGGTCGGCCTGGTACAGCGCCGGATCGGACAGTTTTTCCGCTATCGCGGCCTGCTCGGCCTCCAGCGCCTCGATCCGCGCCGGCAGCGCTTCCAGCTCGCGCCCCTCCTTGTAGCTCAGCCCGGCCTTCGGCGTCGACGCGCGTGCAGGCGCCGGCTTGGCCGCGGATTTTGGTGCGGGCTTGGCCGCCTCGGTCTCGCGTCGCTGCCGCCACGCCAGCCAGTCGGCATAACCGCCGACGATCTCGGTCAGCCGCCCCTCGCCTTCGAACACGATGGACTGGGTCACGACGTTGTCGAGGAAGGCGCGATCGTGCGAAACGATGATGACGGTTCCTGCATAGTCCTGCAGCAGCTGCTCGAGCAGCTCCAGCGTGTCGATATCGAGGTCGTTGGTCGGTTCGTCCAGCACCAGCAGGTTCGCCGGCCGCGCGAACAGCCGCGCCAGCAGCAGCCGGTTGCGCTCGCCGCCGGAGAGCGCCGACACCTTGGCGCGGGCGCGCTCGGCCGGAAAGAGAAAGTCCTCGAGATAGCTGATGACGTGCTTTTTCTGCCCGCCGATCTCGACGTAGTCCGAGCCGGGCGAAATCGTGTCGATCAGCGTCGCCTCGTCATTCAGCTGGTTGCGAAACTGGTCGAAATAGGCCACCTCGAGCTTCGTGCCTTGCTTGATCCAGCCCGCCTGCGGCTTCAGCTCCCCGAGTATCAGGCGAATCAGCGTCGTCTTGCCGGCGCCGTTGGGGCCGAGCAGGCCGAGCTTGTCGCCGCGCAGGATCGTCGTCGAGAAGTCGCGGATCAGCGTCCGGCCGTCGTAGCCGTAGGCGACGTGTTCGAGCTCGGCGACGACCTTGCCCGAGCGCTCGCCGGCGTCGAGCCGGAAGCCGACCTGACCCTGGTGCGCGACGCGCGCCTCGCGAACGCGCCGCAGCTGCTCGAGCCGCCGCACCCGCCCCTCGTTGCGGGTGCGGCGCGCCTCGATACCCTTGCGGATCCACGCCTCCTCCTGCTTCCAGAACTTGTCGAACTTGCGGTTGTGGACCGCCTCGACCTCCAGCTGCTCGGCCTTCTTGACCTGGTAGGCGCTGAAATTTCCCGGGTATTCGCGCAACTGGCCGCGGTCGAGCTCGACGATGCGGTTGGCGACGTTGTCGAGGAAGCGCCGGTCGTGCGTGATGAACAGCAGCGCACCGCGATAGTCGTTGAGAAGCGCTTCCAGCCATTCGATCGCCGCAAAATCCAGATGGTTGGTCGGCTCGTCAAGCAGCAGCAGTTCGGGTTCGGCGACCAGCGCCCGGCCCAGCGCCACCCGCTTCTTGAGGCCGCCGGACAGGGTTTCCACCGTCGCATCAGGATCCAGCCCCAGCCGCTGCAAGGTCTCTTCGACGCGATTGTTCAGGCGCCACGCGTCGGCGGCCTCCAGCTCGTGCGACAGGCGCTCGAGTTCGGCGAATGCCGCTTCATCACCTTCAGCGATCGCGTGCGCCGCCGCGTGATAATCCGCCAACAGGCGCTGCGCGGCCCCGACGCCCTCGGCCACGGCCTCGAATACGCTGTGGCCGGGCTGGAATTGCGGCTCCTGGGGCACGTACGCCAGGCGCAGGGCGGGTGACCGCCATACCTCGCCCGCGTCCGGGGCGCTCTCGCCCGCGATGATCTTCAGCAGGCTCGACTTGCCGGTGCCGTTGCGGCCGATCAGGCCGATACGCTCGCCCGCCTCGATGACGAGCGAAGCCCCGTCGAGCAGCGGGTGGTGTCCGTAGGCCAGTTCCAGGCGGTCGAAGGTGAGAAGGGGCATGGCGGTGAGCGGTGAGCGGTGAGCGGTGAGCGGTGAGCGGTGAGCGGTGAGCGGTGAGCGCGCGATTATCCGCGATTGAGCGCGGCGTGTACGGCCCGGGCCACATTTAATGCATTTGGCGTGTCGCTGTGCAGGCAGAGCGTGTCGGCCCGGATCACCAGGACACGGCCGCCGAGCGTGCCGACCGGTTCGCCGGATGCCAGCGCGCGCGCCTGCCGGGCGGCGGCGGCCGGATCCGTCACCACCGCGCCGGGCGTTTCACGTGAAACGAGCCGGCCGTCGGCCTGATAGCGACGATCGACGAAGGCCTCGTGCAGAACCGCCAGCCCACACGCCTTCCCCGCCGCAAGCAGCGTGGATCCCGACAGGCCGACCAGCTCCAGCGTCGTGTCGACGCTCGCGACCGCCCGCGCCACGGCCTCCGCGACCTCTGGGTCGCGGGCCGCCACGTTGTAGAGCGCGCCGTGCGGCTTCACGTGCGCCAGCTGCGCCCCGAGGCGCGCGGCCGCCTCCGCAAGCGCCTCGGTCTGCTCGGCCACCCATGCGCGAATGACGGTTGCCGAGGCCGCCAAGGCCCGCCGACCGAAGCCTTCGCGATCGGGATAGCCGGGATGGGCACCCACCGCGACGCCGTGCTCGAGCGCGAGCCGCAGGGCGGCCGCCATGCTGGCGGCGTCACCCGCATGCCCGCCGCAGGCGATGGACACGCGCGCCACGAACGGCATCAGCGCACGGTCGTCGTACCCTTCGCCGATGTCCGCGTTGAGATCGATCACGCCAGCTCCCGGATCGTCCATGGGCGCGCCGCGAGCTTGCGCGCGGCCTCGACCTCGAGCGTCTCGAACCGCACCGTGTCTCCCGGCCTCAGCTGCGCCAATCGCGGCAGGTCCGCGGTGATCACCGTGGCGATCACCGGGTAGCCGCCCGTCACGGGCCCGTCCCAGCCAAGGATGATGGGCTGGCTGTCCGGGGGTACCTGGATCGCCCCGGGCAACACACCCTGCGACGGCAAGCTGCCGGGGCGATGCGCGACGGGCGCACCGCGCAAGCGCAGCCCGCGCCGGTCCGACGCCGGGTCGACCCGGAACGCTCCACCAAAGAATGTGGCCAATCCAGCGTCGTCGAAGTGCGCCGCCTGCGGCCCCGCCACCACGCGCAAACACGGGCTCGAGCCGTCGTCCGGCGGCTCCGCCCGCAGGAGCCGCACCTCGCGTACCGGCACCCCGCTGCGGAGCACGTCCCCGGCCCGCAGCGCGCGCCCCTCCTTGCCCCCAAACCCCGCGGGGAGAAAGGTGCTGCGGCTGCCCATCACCGCTTCCACCGCAAGCCCGCCGCGCAGCGCCAGCCAGCAGCGGCAGCCGGATGCCGCCCGCTCCAGCGTCAGCGTCTCCTCCGGAGCCAGCACCAGCGTTTCGTTCCAGTTGACCGGCGTGCCGTTGCTGCGGCGGGCGCCAAAGCGCGCACCGGACAGCGCCACCACGCCTCCGAACGGGAAGCGCAGCCGCGGCCCGGCCAGCGTGACTTCCAGCCCGGCGGCGTCTCCGTCGTTGCCGACCAGATGGTTCGCGGCCGCCAACGCCGCCGGGTCCGCCGCGCCGCCGGCGGGCACGCCGAGCGCGCCGCGGCCGGGACGCCCAAGATCCATCACGAGGTCGCACAGACCCGCTTGCAGGACTTCGATCATGCCGGAACGAAGCGCACCCGGTCGCCAGGCATCAGCAGGCACGGTTCGTCGCGCCGCGGATCGAACAGGGTCGCCGCCGTGCGCCCGACGACGTGCCACCCGCCCGGGCCGCCCGCAGGATAGATGCCCGCGTAGGTTCCGCCGATTGCCACGCTGCCCGGTGCGACCCGCTGGCGCGGCGAAGCGCGTCGTTCCGCATGCAGCTCGGCCGGCAAGCCGCGCAGATAGGGAAACCCCGGCTGGAAGCCGAGGAACGCCACGGTGTATTCGGCCGCGGCGTGGCATTCGACATAGGCAGCGATCGTCATCCCGGCCCGCTCCGCGAGCTCCGCGAGATCGGGCCCGTCCGGGCCGCCATATTCGACCACCAGCTCATGAACGCTCCGACGGCCCGTCCCGCCGTCCGGTTCCGGCAATGCCTCGGTCAACGCCGCTTCGAGTTCGCGCGGCACCGCAGCAGCCCGCTTCAGTATCACCAAGATGCTGTCATCTGCCGGAATGATATCCTCAACATCCGTCAAATTCATGGAAATGAGCGACTCGTAGCGAGCCAGCGTCGCCCCCCCGGTCGCCACCTGCACACCCCGTTCGCCGACCCAGCGCCATCGCACTTCGCCATGCGCTTGACCCGCTGTATGCTTTCCCATAGGGTAAAGTCCCTCTTTCGAGTGTCACTAATGATGCGGCGGATTGTCGGTGGCGTACTGATCGCAATCAGTTTAACGGCAACGCCGGCGCTTGCCGCCCTCAGCGCCGTCAGCCCGGCGCTCGTGCGCGACGCCACGGTCCGCCCCAGGAAGATCGTGCTGCTGCCGCCACAGATCTTCGTCTACGAGCTCTCGGCCGGTGGCGTCCCGACGCGCAAGGCCGACTGGGAAGCGACCGCGCGCGAAAATCTGGCGGCAGCCGCCACCCGGCAAGCCCGCGAGGCCGGCCTGTTCGAACTGCTGCCGGCCCCGGCGCTGCCGCCTTCCGAGCGCGATACGCTCGAGGCACACATCGGCCTGTACGAGCGCGTCGCGCAGTCGGTTTTCGTTTACGGCCGCGGCGAGCAGGCCGCCTGGGCGCACAAGAAGAACGAATTCGACTACACCGTCGGGCCGGGCCTCGCCTTCCTCCGCGACCGCAGCGGCGCGGACGCCGCCCTGATCGTGCTGGGTTCGGACTACATCTCCTCCGGCGGCCGCAAGGCGGCCTTTGCCGCCGGCCTGCTGCTCGGCATCGTCATGCCGCTCGGGCAGTCCTTCATCACGTCCGGCATCGTCGATCTCAGGACCGGCGACGTGCAGTGGATGAGCTTCGACGCCAGCGCCCGCATGGACTCGCGCAACCCGGCCGACGTCGACGACCTGATGCGCGCGCTGTTCCAGACCTATCCGCACGCACGATGAGGCGCCTGCCGGCCATTCTGCTCTGCTGCGCCCTGGCCGCCCCGGCGCAGGCCGGCGGCGTGATGCCGTGGGCCACGGCGGCCGATACGCGCTCGCTCGCTCCGGACGAAAAGGGCCTGTGGCAGGAGGCCGACGAATTCGACCACGCACTGGAGCGCGCCGGCAAGATCGATTCCGATCCAGCGCTGACGGCCTATGCTCAGCGCATCATGGACCGGCTCTATCCGGATTTCAAGGCGCGCCTCACGGTCCGCCTGCTGGATGCGCAGCAGATCAATGCGTTCGCCCTGCCGAACGGAAGCGTGTACGTGAATACGGGGCTGGTGGCCCGCTTCGAAAACGAGGCCCAGCTTGCCACCGTGCTGGCCCACGAAGGCGCGCACTTCGTCCACCGCCATTCGCTGCAGCAGGCCGAGCAGGTCCGCAACGCCGCCGCCTTCGCACAGGTCGTCGCGATGCTCGGCGTGCCGCTGGTCGGTGACCTGGTCGCGCTGTCGTCGATGTTCGGCTACTCGCGCGAGCAGGAGCGGGAAGCCGACGTCGTCGGCTACCAGCGCCTCGTCGCTGCGGGCTATTCGCCGCGCGAGGCCATCCGCACCTTCGAGCACCTGCAAGCCGAACTCAAGGCCGCCGACATCAAGGAACCCTTCTTTTTTGCCAGCCACCCGAAGCTGCAGGAGCGCATCGACAGCTTCACGCAGCTGGCGCGCGACAGCAACGGCGGCGAAACCGGCCGCGAGCGCTTCCTCGCGGCGACGTCGTCCATGCGCCTCCGGTCGCTGGAAGCCGACCTGGCGGCATACCGCTGCCGGCAGGTCATCCTCGTGCTGGCCGATCCGGCGCATCGCGGCGACTATCCGCCCGAGGCCGGCTATTACCTGGGCGAGGCCTACCGCCAATGCGGTGGCGCGGGCGACCTCGATGCCGCCGAACGCGAATTCAGCCGCATGCTGCAGACCCTGCCGAAGTTCGCCCCGCCGTATCGCGCCCTCGGCCTGCTCTGCCTGAAGCGCGGCGATGCGGCGCGCGCCGCGACCCTGCTGCGCCGCTATCTCGAACTCGCGCCGGATGCCGCGGACCGGCCCTACGTCGAGTACTATCTGAATTCCCCGGCCACGCCGCCGGCTGCCGATCCGCAGCCGGCCTCGCCCTGACCGCTGAACACCGACACGCGCGACCCCGATGGAAATCTATCAGCGCATCTTCGAATACTCGCCGGACGCCCTGCTCGTCGTGGACGGCACGGGACACATCGTTCTGGCGAACGCAGAGGCGGAAAGCCTGTTCGGCTTCGACCGCAGCGAACTCATCGGCCAGTCGGTGGACATGCTGGTTCCCGGCCGATTTCGCGGCGCCCACGCCGGTCATCGCGCGCACTTCATGAGCGAGGCGCACAGCCGGCCGATGGGCAGCGCCTCGGAACTGTTCGCCTTGGGCAAGGATGGCCGCGAGTTCCCGGTCGACATCATGCTGAGCCCGATGATCCTGCAGGGGAACCCCCTGGTCCTCTGCGTCGTGCGCGACATCACCGAACGCAAGGCGGCCGAGGAGGAGCTTGCGCGGCTGCACGCCGAACTGCAGCTGCTTGCCAACCACGACGGCCTCACCGGCCTCTACAACTGGCGCGCCTTTTACGAGCACGCCACCCAGCTCCTCAAGACCGCGCATCGGCGAAGGGAGGCGGCCACGCTGCTGATGATCGACCTCGACCACTTCAAGCAGGTCAACGACCAGTTCGGTCACGCCGAAGGCGACCGGGTACTGCAGGCGGTCGCGTCCACGCTCAAGGCCACGGTCCGCGCAAACGACATCGTGGCCCGGCATGGCGGGGAAGAGTTCGTCGTGGCGACGCTCGGCCTCAACGAAGCGGAAAGCCTGGTGTTCGCCGAACGGCTGCGCGCCGCCATCGCCGCGATCGAGAACATGAAGACGCCCGTCACGACCAGCGTCGGCGTCGCCACCTTGTGGCCGCACGGGGAGCGAATGGAAACGCCCCGCGCGCTCGCCGAGCTCCTCGACCAGGCCGATCAGGCGCTCTATGCGGCCAAGCGCGCCGGCAGAAACCGGGTCTGCCACTTCAACGATCCCGCCGAGCAGCAGCAGGCCGAAGCGGCACGCCAATGAGCCTGCGCCACGGCCTCGCCGTCGCCCTGATTCTCGCCAGCCTCGCAGGATGCGCCACGTGGACGCGCGTGGATCCCGGCTCCCGGGCCGAATCGCAGGCCGGCGGCTACAGCCTCGAACTGCCGCTCGGCTGGGTGAGGCGCACGGCCGACACGCATGACTTCTTCGTGACCCGCGACGGCCCCGCCCTCAACTACATCCTGGTGATGCGCCAGCCCCATGATCGCACGCTGCCCAACACCCGGCGACCGACGCGCGCCGACATGCTTCCGCACGAAGTCGCCGAACTCTACCTTGCCGAATGGCGCGGCAACGAGGCCACCGCCAATCTCGTCGTGCTGTCGAACACCCCTGTGCTGCTCGACGGCAAGCCCGCCGTGCGGCTGCACGTCCGCTACCGCAACGAGCGCGGGCTGCCGATCGAGCGCGTCATGGTCGTCTGCGTGGACGCCCGCGGACGCCTGACGCTCCTGTTCGAGGCCCCGGCGATCGTCTACTTCCAGCGCGGGCTGCCCGCGTTCGACGCCATGGTGGCAAGCGTCCGGTTCCGATAGCCGGGCACAAAAAAAGGGGGCACCGGCCCCCTTTTCCGTTCATCGCGCGCTGCGCGCTCAGTCCTTGAAGCGGCCCCGAACGCCGGCGCGCTGGCCGCGGTTCTCATGGCCGCGCGCGGCGCCGGCACGCGCGCCGGGCGGGCGTTGGCCGTAGCTGCGGTTTGCCGCCGCCTTGGCCTGGGCCTTGGCCTCGCGCTCACGCTTCTCCCAGTACTCGATGCTGTTGCCGTTGACCTCGGCCTTCGGCGCCGCATCGGTGTGGCTGCCGCGATAGCCGTCGCCGCGCGGCGGACGGTCACCGTAGCCGCGCGCCGCATTGTCGAAGCGATTGCCGCGCGGCGCGTCGCCACGTGGCGCATCTGCGCGATAGCCGCGGTCACGGTTGTCGCGGCTGTCGCCGCGCGCCTGACGGTCGCCGTAGCTGCGGGGCTCGTTGTTCCACTGGCGCTTTTCACCGAAGCCGCGCGGGCCGTTTCCGCCACGCGGGCGGTTCCCCGAGGGGCGGCCGGAAGCGGGCTTCTGCGTCGGCTCGAGGCCGGGCAGCGTGTGCACCTCGATGCGGTTGCCGGTGTAGCGCTCGATGTTGCGCACCAGGCCGGCCTCGCGCATGCCGGCGAAGCTCACCGCGATGCCGGTGCGGCCGGCGCGGCCGGTACGGCCGATGCGGTGGACATAGTCCTCGGCCTGGCGCGGCAGGTCGAAGTTGATGACGTGGCTGATGGTCGCCACGTCGATGCCGCGCGCGGCGACATCGGTGGCCACCAGCACGCGGGTACGGCCTTCGCGCAGGCGCTGCAGCGCACGGTTGCGCTGGCCCTGCTGCATGTCGCCGTGCAGCGCATCGGAGGCGAAGCCGCTGTCGGCCAGAAGGTCGGAGATTTCCTCGGTGCTGCGCTTGGTCGAGGCGAACACGATCGCCTGCACCATCTCCACGTCGCGCAGCAGCGCGTCGAGCAGGCGGTTCTTGTGATCCATGTTGTCGGCGAACAGCAGGCGCTGCTCGATCTTGGCTTCCTGCTGCGGCACGGCCGCAATTTCGATGCGCTGGGCGTCGCGGGTCAGTTCGCGCGCCAGGTTGCCCACCACGCCGTCGAGCGTGGCCGAGAACAGCAGCGTCTGGCGTTCGGCCGGGCAGCGTGCGGCGATCGCCTTGATGTCGTCGACGAAGCCCATGTCGAGCATGCGGTCGGCCTCATCGAGCACCAGCACTTCCAGGCGCGAGAAGTCGATCTTGCCGCGCTCCAGGTGATCGATCAGGCGGCCAGGCGTGGCCACCACGACATCCACCGGCTGCGACAGGCGCTTCAGCTGCAGGCCGTACGGCGCGCCGCCGACCAGGCAGGCGGTGCGGAAGCGGCGCAGTTCGCGGCCGTAGGTCATGGCGGATTTCTCGACCTGCAGCGCGAGTTCGCGCGTCGGGGTCAGCACCAGCACGCGCGGTCCGATGCTTTTGACGGTCGGCTCGGCCTGCAGGCGCTGGATCGACGGCAGCAGGAAGGCCGCGGTCTTGCCGCTGCCGGTGTGCGACGACACCAGCAGGTCGCGCCCGCTCAGCGCGGCGGGGATCGCCTGCTGCTGGACCGGCGTGGCGTTTTCGTAGCCAGCGGCCAGGACAGATTTGAGGATGAGGGGATCAAGCCCCAGTTCGGAAAAGCTCATGGCAAACCTTTTTTCAGCGCGCCGAGAGGCGCAAACCCGGCCTGCGTCCGGCACCCGCCAGACAGGCCAACAATACGAACCGGAGATAGGCGGCGTCCGAGAGACGCCCAACGGGTCGCGTCGATCACATCGGCGCCAACCACAAGACTTGTCACTGCCGGCTGAAGACGCGCGCCGGCGGCACAAAAGAGAGGTCGAAGACGATGGGGCTGTGAGAACAGTCCCGAGGCACGGCGCGTGACGCCTGCCCACTGCTGCATGCACAACTGCACGCAGTCTATCAGAAAACGCTGATTTTCCCCAGCATTCTTTTCGGCGGCCGCCTCACGCCGAGTGATACAGCTTGTGATACAGGCCGCCGCGCCCGATCAGCTCGTCGTGTCCGCCCTCCTCGACCACCCGCCCGTTCTCGAACACCAGGATGCGGTCGGCCTGCTTCACCGCCGACAGACGGTGCGCGATGATCAGCGTGGTGCGGCCCGCAAGGAAGGTGGCAAGCGCCCGATGCAGGCGGCGCTCCGTGTCGGTGTCCAGCGCCGAGGTCGCCTCGTCGAGAATCACGATCTGCGGCTTCGCGATGATCATGCGCGCGATCGCCAGCCGCTGCCGCTGCCCGCCCGACAGCCGCACCCCCTGCCGGCCGACGACGGTATCGAGCCCGTGCGGCAGCGCGACGACGATGTCCTTCAGCTGCGCGATCTCGAGCGCCTCCCAGAGCGTCGCGTCGTCGGCCTCGCGACCCAGCGTCAGGTTGGCGCGCACGCTGTCGTTGAACAGTACCGGGTGCTGCAGCACTACCCCGACATGCTCGCGCACGCCTTCCCAGCCGATTTCGGCAACGGGCACGTCGCCGTAGGCAACCTGTCCCGACTTGACCGGATACAGCCCCAGCAGGGCCTGCACCAGCGTCGACTTGCCGCCACCCGAGGCGCCGACCAGCGCGACCTTCTCGCCCGGCGCGATCGCCAGGCTGACGTCGTCGAGCACAGTCTCGCCTTCGTCGTACGCAAAACTGACATGGTCGAGGCGAATCCCGACGGTCGTCCGGCCCGCGAACGGGTCGCGGCACGCCGGATACTGCGGCTCGTCCCTGAGGCCGAGCAGGGCGTTGATGCGGCCGAGCGCGCCGTTGGCGGCGAACCAGGCGTACTGCATGTTCACCAGTTCCTGGACCGGCGTCATCATGAACCACAGATAGCCGAACACCGCGAGCATCTCGCCGATCGTCAGGTTGGAATACACGACCATCAGCATCGCGCCGGCACGGAACGCGTCGAAGCCCGCAAGGAAAACGAAGAAGGAGATGCGGCTCAGCGCATCCGACTTCCACGCAAAGGCCGCGGCGTGCCGGCGAATGTCCCCGGCCTTCTCGGTCATCCGCGCGAGGTAGTGCTTCTCACGGTTCATCGCGCGGATCTGGGTCAGCGCATCGAGCGTTTCCGCGAGCGCATCCTGGAAGACTTCGAACGCGCGGTTCTCGAACTTCTTCAACTCCTTCACGCGCTTGCCGAGTCGGGTCGAAAACAGAATCACGACCGGATTGAGCAGCAGGATGAACAAGGCCAGCTGCCAATCCATCCAGAACAGCACGGCGGCGACGCCGGCCAGCGTGAGCACCGACACGACGAAGCCGGAGATCGACGCGCCGAGGAAGCTGTCGATGGCGTTGAGATCGGTCACGAAATGCGAGGCCACCCGACCGGCACCCAGCGTCTCGAATTGCGACAGCGCGATTCGCGAGAGCCGCGCGAGCATGCGCACCCGGATGCGATACACGACTTCCTTGGCCAGCAGCGAAAAGGTCCGCCCCTGCCAGACGTTGAGCAGGATCGCCGTCAGCCGCAACGCGAGGGTGAGCAGCAGCGCCGCGCCGATGAACAGCACGGGCCCGTGCCACGCCACCGGCGTGCGTGCGGCAATGGTGTCGACGAACGGCCCCCGGTGGCCGAGCAGCACCTCGTCCACCATCAGCGGCAGCAGCAGGGGGACGGGCACCGCGGCCGCCACCGCCAGCAAGGCCGCCACGTTGGCCTGCAGCAGGCGCACGCGGTGGTGCCTGAGCTCGGAGAAGAGGCCGCGCCAGGTCAACATGGCAAACAGTTCAGGAGGAAGGCCATGCCGGCAAGCATAGGCGATCGCCCCTGCGCACAAAAGGCCGGCCTCCTCGGCCAGGACGCCGCGCGGGGTGCCGGTTCAGGCGAGCGAAGCGTCCCCGCTCGACCACAGCAGGGCGGCGACCAGCGCGACCGTTAATCCGAACAGCGCAAGCGCCCGCCAGTTCGACACGATGCGTCCGGCCGCACCGGGGAGCCCCGCCTTGAAGCCCGTGAACATCGCCCGGATCATGTCGTCGCGACGCAGCCATTGATGGGTGAGAACCGCCGCCACATGCAGGACGACCAAGGCAAGCAGCAGATCAAAATTGTAGGCATGCAGCGTGGTCACGAGGCTGCTGGTGCCATGGTCGAGCCAATGCGCAAAGGGCGCCTCGAAATCGTCGTCATCGTTGCCGAACAGGCCGGTCACGGCCTGGACGAGCAATACCGCCAGCAGGCTGGCGATCATCCAGCCGCCCAAAGGGTTGTGTCCCAGATGCGCTTCCGGCCGGCCTTGCACGACGCTGCGAAAGTAGGCGTAGGTAATGCGCGGCCCCCGTACGAATTGCGCAAAGCGCGCCGTATCACTGCCCCAGACGCCCCAGGCGATGCGGAACAGCACGAGGCTCAGGATCGCATACCCCGACCACGCATGGTATTCCATCCAGCCGCCGCCCTCCTCCCCGCTCAACCAGGAGAAGCTCACCAGGACCAGCAGCAGCCAGTGAAACAGTCGAACCGGTACGTCCCATACCTTGACCCGCGTTGGCACCGACGGCGTCATAGCACCGAAGGCCCACGGAACGTCTTGTGGCAGGCGGCGCAGCTCTCACGCACGCGCGCGTACGCCGGCCGGATCTGGTCGAGATTGCCCGTCTTGGCCGCCGCAGCGAGATCGGCCGCCGCCTTGACATAGGTGTCCTGCGCCTGCTTGAACTGTGCCGGCTGCCGCCAGACCGCCGGCTTCGCCCGGCTCGGGGCATAGGTGCTGCCCGGCGGGAAATAGGTCCAGGGCCGGGTGCTCAGCGCCTGAAGCTTGACGGCGAGTGCAAGGAATTTTTCCGGGACGTAGGCGTCCCGGCCGCGCAGGATGACTCCCATGGGCTCGAAGGTGCGCAGGGTTTCCTGCAGCACGGCGCGGCGCTTGGTGACCGGCTGCCCCGGATGCGTATCCGGCTTGGGGCCGCAGCCGGCCAGGCCGAGGCAAGCGCAGAGCAAGAGCGGCGCAGACCGCCGAGAAGCGTTGAGTAACATCATGATCTTTCCACAGCGGCTGAATGCACGGCAAAGCCCCATGGATTGCTTAACCCGCGCCAAGTTCCCCAAGTCCGCATGCGGGGCTCGCACCGGCGTGAACGCCCGCTATTTCCCGATGCAGAATTTGCCGAAAATCTCGCCCAGCAGGTCGTCGGCCGTGAATTCCCCGGTGATTTCAGACAGCGCGGCCTGCGCCAGCCGCAGCTCCTCGGCGAACAGCTCCAGCTGGGAGGCCACCGCATGCGCGCTGGCAAGGTGGCCCGCGGCGCGTTCGAGCGCGTCCAGATGCCGGGCGCGCGCCATGAAGGCGCCCTCGCCCGCGGCCTGCCAGCCGGCGACCTCGAGCAGCTTGCGCCGCAGCAGGTCGACCCCGGCCCCGGTCTTCGCCGACAGCCAGAGCTCGTCCCCTGCCACGCGCGGCGCCTCGCCGGTTGCGTCGATCTTGTTGTGGATGGTCAGGCGGGCGACCCGCGGCAGCCGCCCCAGAATGGCGGTTTCCTCGTCTCCCAGGCCATGCGCGGCGTCGACCAGCAGCAGGGCGACGTCGGCCTTCTCCACCGCCGCCCAGGTGCGCTCGATGCCGAGCCGCTCGACCGCGTCCTCGGTTTCGCGCAGCCCGGCGGTGTCGATCACGTGCAGCGGCACGCCCTCGATCTGGATCGCCTCGCGCACCGTGTCGCGGGTGGTTCCCGCGATCTCCGTGACGATCGCCGCCTCGAATCCGGCCAGCTGGTTGAGCAGGCTGGACTTGCCGACGTTCGGCTGGCCGATCAGCACCGCCGTCAGGCCTTCGCGCAGCAGCGCGCCCTGCCTGGCCTGGGTGCGCACCGCGGCGAGGCCGGTGTCCAGCGCGTCGAGCCGGCCGAAGGCGTCGGCCTGCTTCAGGAAATCGATTTCTTCTTCGGGAAAGTCGAGCGTGGCCTCGACCAGCATGCGCAGGCGCGTCAGGCCGTCGACCAGTTCGGCGATGCGCGCCGAGAAGGCTCCCGACAGCGAGCGTACCGCCGACCGCGCGGCCTCGCTCGACGCGGCGTCGATCAGATCGGCGACCGCCTCGGCCTGCGCCAGATCGAGCTTGCCGTTGAGAAACGCGCGGCGCGAGAACTCCCCCGGCGCGGCGAGCCGCGCACCGAGCTCGATGCAGCGCTGCAGGATCAGCCCGAGCACCACCGGCCCGCCGTGCCCCTGCAGTTCGAGGACGTGCTCGCCGGTGAAGGAATGGGGTGCGGCGAAATAGAGCGCGATCCCCTCGTCGAGCACTTCGCCGCCGGCGTCGAGAAAACGGCTGAACATCGCGTGGCGCGGCGTGGGGACCCGTCCGAGAATCGCCTCGGCCAAGGGCACGACGTCGGCCCCGGACACGCGCACCACGCCGACACCGCCCCGCCCCGGCGCGGTGGCGATGGCGGCAATGAGGTCGGTCGGGGCGCGCGTACGGGCATTCATCGGCCGGCATTGTAGCGTGCCGTGTCGGACCGGGCCGGCGTCGGACCGCCGTGCGGCCGCGCTAAATTTGACCGGCAACTCACCGTTATGGAAGATCACCCGGATCATTTCCCGCTGAAAGCCCGCGTCCACCCGACTGCGGCCCCGACCACGTGACCGATCAGCGCCCCCCTCGCCAGCGAAGCCTGCTCGTGCCTGGAATTCTCCAGGTGGAGGGGCGCGGGCCCTGCTTCGGGACGGTCATGGGCTTGTCCGACCACGGCCTCGCGTTCGACCTCCAGGGGGAGCCGCTTTCCCCCGGCGCAGTCGGCCAGGCGGTGCAGCTCGACTTCGATTTCCAGGGCCGGCACCATGCCTGCAGGGGGCTGATCGTCCACGTTCAGGATCGCCGCACGCTGCTGTCCTTGCGCGGTGCGACGACCAACGTCCTGGCGACCCTGCCGGCCGCCGGCAGCGAGCCCCCTTCGTCGCTCGCCGCGCGCCTGGCGACCCTGCAGGCCCAGCAGGCCTGCCATGCCGAATTCATGCGCCACATGAAGGGCATACTGGATGACTTCTTTCGCCTCCTACCCGGCCGCATCCTGGCACGGCGTAATCACGCCGGCAGCGCGCTCGACAGCTCGGAACTGGCAGGCCTGCAGACGCTTCTCGACACCCGGCGTCCGCTCCTGTTCCGCTTCTTCACCGAGGCCTATCCGATGCATCCGGAACTGCAGGATGCGCTGGCCGATTCGAAGTCGGCCGGCGCGATGGCTCCGGTCGACATGGACAAGGTCGACGACTGGATCCGCCGCACGACCGTCGCGCGCGATGCGACCGATGCATTGGGGCCGCTGTTCGATGATTTCAACCGCCAGTACGGCGCGCTTCTGGGCAGCGACAGTACGCGCGTAGCCCACCCGTTCCAGCCGGATGCCCTGCTCGACGCACTTGCGGACCTCGTCCGCCCGCTGAATCTGAGCCTCGAGTGCCGGGCGTTCTGCTATGAGCTGCTGGCGGACGCCTTCAGGAACCGCGCGGCCGCGCTATACGCGGACCTGCTGCGGCGCATCGGCGACGTGCCGGCCGAGCCCGCCCACGCCCTGCCTCCGGACGCCCGGCTGGAGGAATGGCTGCAACAGGTCCTGGCCGCTCCCGCCGCAGCCCACGACGGCGCAGGGTCGACCGGCAACGCGCCGATACGAGAGCTCACCGCCCTGCTGGCTCATCTCACGCAAGACGCGACAGGCAAGAACGCGCACGCGGCGGGTCCGCGGAGTGGGGCGGGGCTGGCGGTACGGGAGCGCATCTTCGGCCGCTTCGTTCCCGCTGCCACGCCCGGCTTCGGCGACGTCGTCACGCGGTTGCACGACAGTCTGGCGCGCCTCGAAGAGGGCGCGGGCGATAGCGGCGTGGGCCATGCGCTCGGCGGCCTCGCGGATCTCGACTTGGTCGCCCTGCAAGGGCTGTATGCGTCGATGCGTCAGCCGCCGCCGATCGATCTCGGGCCGGAGAAACTGCCCCAGGCTTCGCAGGTGCGGGCCATGATGCTTCAGGCCCAGGGGCTGCTTCTGGAATTTTCGCTGAACGGGCTCACCTACCAGGCGCAGCCCGACCATCCCGCCTGGGTATTGATCAACGCCCTCGACGCCCTGCATCGGGGTGCGGACAACAACGGGCAGTTTCTCGATCCTTCTGTCCATCAGATCGTCAGTCTCGCGATGCAGTGGCTGCTCAGCCAGGAAAACGTCGACGCGGCGCTTGGCCAGGTCAACGGCCTGCTGCAGGCGATCAATGCGAGATTCCTTGAGGAGCGCAGCTTGCGCCGCGCACAGATCCTGCAGCGCCTCGGCGACCGGGTTGAGCAGGCGGGTCCGATCGCCTCGGGTTGGTGCGTCGTCAAGCGCGATGGCGAAGCGATCCCCTACGAACTGCTCGGCCGGCACGACGGATCCTGGGCCCTGCTTGATCGTTCGGCCTCCACCCTGCTCGAGCTGCCGACCGACGAATTCATCGGCAAACTCGACCGGGGCGAGATCGAGGAAGCCGAAAGCTTCGACAAGCCCTTTCTCGAGCGAATCGCCAACGCCACGCTGACCGCGAGTCTCGACGCCGTGCACGCCTTCACCTGGCGGGACCCGGCGAGCGGCTGCCTGAAGCGTTCCGCGCTGATCGACGAGCTCGAACGGCGCCTCGCCCATCCCGTCAGCGCGCCGCCCAGCTACTGTGCCCTGATCGAAATTCCCGCGATGCGCCCCGGCATGTCGTCGCTGCCACGGGACGAGCTCGCCGTGTTCCAGAAGCGCACCGGCGAGATGCTGCTGGAGGCGCTCCAAAGCGGCGAACATTGCGGCCGCCTCAGCGACGTAAGCTTCCTCATGGTATTCGCGCCGCAGGATCCGGCCCGACTCGCCGGCCGTCTTTCCAGCCTCAAGACGGCCATGGACGGCCTGAATCCGGAATGGCGAATGACGGGTGCCGTCGTTCCCTTGATCGAAGGAGACGCCGAGCCGACGCCTTCGAACGTGCTGCGTCGCGCGAATCACGCCTGCTCGGCCCTGCGGCGGAATGCGGAAATCGACCTCTCGCTGCTGGACGGCGCCTCGCCGAGCGGCGGCCAGATCGATCCTCTCCCCTTCTCGTCACTTTATCTGCGCTGCCAGAAAATCGCGCCATGCGGCAGCGAAGCGTCCGCCCACTACGAGATCCTCCTCGGGGTAGACGAGGATCTGGTCCCGCGGCACACGACCCAGAGCTTCGTCGTGATGGCCGAACAGATGGACCGCATCCACGACCTGGACAGATGGGTGCTGCAGTCGGCGCTCGAATGGATGGCGTCCCATTCGGCGCGGCTCGAGCCGTTGAGTGGGCTGTCGATCAATCTGTCCGGCGGCAGCCTCGCGCGACCCGGCCACGTCGACGCCATGGTCGAGCTGCTGGCCGGCTATGCCCATCTGGCGGACAAAGTGATTTTCGAGGTGACGGAAACGGCCGCGATCGACAACCTCGACAGCGCCGCCCACGCCCTGCGCAAGCTGCGCCGGCTGGGATGCAGGGTCGCACTGGATGATTTCGGCAGCGGCTACAGCTCCTACGGCTATCTGCGCCGTCTCCCGCTGGACTACCTGAAGATCGACGGCGCCTACGTCCGCAACCTCCTTATCGACAAGACCGACGAGGCGCTGACCGCGTCGATGGTGGACGTCGCCCACGCGCTGGGCCTCAAGGTAATCGCCGAGTTCGTCGAGAGCGAAGCCGTCTACTCAAGGCTCAAGGAACTCGGGGTCGATTACGTGCAAGGCAACTGGATCCACGCCCCCGAGCGGCTCGATGGCCTCGTCCTCGAGTGAGGCGCGCTAGCGCTTGCGCGTCTCCTCGCCCTGGACCTGCTTGTTGATCACCCATTGCTGCGTGATCGACAGGATGTTGCTGACGATCCAGTACAGCACCAGTCCGGCCGGGAAGAACACGAACATCACGGTAAACGCCACCGGCATGATCATCATGATCTTCGCCTGCATCGGGTCCATCGGCTGCGGATTGAGCTTCACCTGCAGGATCGACGTGATCCCCATCACGATCGGCAGGACGAACCACGGATCCGGCGCGGTCAGGTCATGGATCCAGCCGAGCCAGGGCGCGCCGCGCATTTCCACCGCCGCGAGCAGCACCCAGTAGAGCGCGATGAAGACCGGAATCTGCACCAGGATGGGCAGGCAGCCACCCAAGGGGTTGATCTTCTCCGTCTTGTAGAGATCCGCCATCGCCTGATGCAGCTTGGCGCGGTCGTCCCCGTAGGTCTCCTTGAGCTGCTGCAGGCGCGGCGTCAGCTTCTTCATCTTTGCCATCGACTTGTAGCCCGCCGCCGACAGCGGGAACAGCGCCAGCTTGAGCAGCACCGTCAGGATGATGATGGCCCACCCCCAGTTGCCGACGAAACGCTCGATCTTCGCGAGCACCCAGTAGATCGGGAAGGCCAGCGGCGTGAGCCAGCCATAGTCGCGGGCGAGGTCGAGGCCGGGCGCCGTCTTCTCGAGCAGCTTCTGCGTCTGCGGTCCGGCGTAGAGCGGCACCGTGAAAACCTTCTGCTGGCCCGGCGCGAGCACCCCTTCGGCGAGCATGACGCCGGCGGAATAGAGCCCGCTCCCGAGGGCGCGCGCGTAGTATTCCCGCTTGACCGTCCCTTCCGGCAGCCAGGCGGCGACGAAATGATGCTGCACCATCCCGACCCAGCCATTGTCGGCTGCCTTGTCGAACTCGGCCTTGCCCTCCTCGATCGACTTGAACGGGACTTTCTGGAACTTCTTGGCCTCCGTGTAGAACGCCGGACCGGTGAAGGTATGCAGGAAGAAGGACGATCCGCGCGGCGCCCCGGAATGGCGCGTGAACTGGTAGTAGGGCGTCAGGTCGATCGGCTGGGTACCCCCGTTGATCACCCGGGTCCGCACCGCAATTTCGTAGCTGCCGCGCTTGAAGACATAGGTCTTCTCGACGCGCACGCCGGTAGCCGGGTCGGTCCACACCAGCGGCACCTCGACCTGCGACGCCCCGGGCGTCAGGCGATACGTTCCCGGATTGAGCTGGAACATGCTGCGATGCGTCGGCAGATCCTTGCCCAGCAGCCCGCTCTGCGCCAGGTAGGGTTGGGTCGGATCCTCCTCGAACAGCGTGAAGACGCGGTTGCGCGCTTCCGTCTCGCGATACGCCAGCAGTTCGAGATCGCGCAGGTCGCCGCCGTTCGAATCGATGGTGGCACGCAGCACGTCCGTTTCCACCACGGCGCGCGCGCCCTTGACGATGCCGGGTTGCGCCGGCGCGCCAGCCGGCGCTTGTCCCGGCAGCGGTGCATTCAGCGCGGTGCTCGGTGCGGGCGGTGTTCCGGCTCCGGACGGGGCCTGGGCCGTGACACCCGGGGCCGGGGGCGGCGCATGCTGACCTTGCCAGGCTTCCCACAGCAGCAGGAGCGCGAAGGAAAAGACGATGAAAAGGATGAGCCGCTGGTTATCCATGAAACGGGACGCTATCAGTTGGGTGGGGATTCCGAACGCGCGGACAGGGATTCGTTCCCTGCGCCGGCCGGCCATTTTGCCATGGCTCGCTCACCTGCACGCATGAAAGCGCGCGCCAAGGCGCGCGCCTCATCGCCCGGGACCGGCCTGGCGATGAGGCGAACGACGAAATCGCAGGCTGGCAGGTCCGGCAGGATCTGCCGGAAGCTCTCGCGCACGCAGCGCTTGACGCGGTTGCGGTCGACCGCCCGCGCCAGCAGGCGCTTGGCGATGACCATGCCCAGGCGGGGATGTCCCACCGCATTGGGCCGCGCCATCACCACCAGATAATCCGTCCGTGCACGCTGGTTGTCGGCGAAGACCCGGTCGAAAGCCGCCTTGTCGACCAGCCGTGCATCGCGGAGACGCATGCGTCCCGCGGCATTGGGCTGCGTGTCGATCAGACGGCCAGGCGGGCGCGGCCCTTGGCGCGGCGCGCGTTGATCACCGCGCGACCCGCCTTGGTCTTCATGCGGGCACGGAAACCGTGGGTACGCTTGCGGCGAACGGTGGAGGGCTGGTAGGTGCGCTTCATGGTTGATCCTTTCTGGCAGGCGCCGGCCTGCCCCGCCGCGGCGGTTCAGGTCCAACACAACAAAAAATGCGTTGAAAAACCGCGTATTAGACCCGCGCTCCCGGGGACATGTCAAGTTTG